>DATCLK010000097.1:0-67132 GCA_036563975.1 Longimicrobiales bacterium
CGTAGAACTCCACGATCCGGCGAACCTGCTTCACGATGCAGGTCGTGTCGTCCATCACGATCACGGAGGCCGTGCCCAGCATGCTGCCCGCCTTCGCCACGCCCTCGTAATCCATCGGGATGTCGATCTCGTCCGCGCGCAAAATGGGCACGGAGCTGCCTCCCGGGATCACGGCCTTGAGGGAGCGGCCATCGCGGATCCCTCCGCAGACGTCGTAGATCAGCTCCTTCAGGTTGAAGCCCAGGGGCAGCTCGAAGTTGCCCCGGCGGACGACGTGGCCGGAGACATTGAACAGCTTGGTGCCCGGGCTCTTCTCCGTGCCGAACGAGCGGTACCAGGCGGCGCCGTTCAGCAGGATGTGCGGCACGGTCGAGATCGTCTCGACGTTGTTGATCGTGGTGGGCATCCCGAACGCGCCCACGGCCGCCGGGAACGGCGGCTTGATGCGCGGCTGCCCGCGGCGACCCTCGAGCGAGTTCATGAGCCCCGTCTCTTCGCCGCAGATGTACGCGCCCGCGCCGCAGTGGAGCGTGATGTCGATGTCGACGCCGGAGCCCAGGATGTTCTTGCCCGCGAAGCCGGCGGCGTACGCCTCCTCGATGGCCCGTGCCAGGATCTGGGCGGGCTCGAAGAACTCGCCCCGGATGTAGATGTAGACGTGCTGAGCCTGGATCGCGTAGGCGCCGATCAAGGCGCCCTCGATGACCTGATGCGGCGTCCAGCGGATCAGCTCGCGGTCCTTGAACGCGCCCGGCTCGGACTCGTCCGCGTTGATCAGGAGATAGTGCGGTTTCCCGTCATCCTTCGGCATGAAGCTCCACTTGACGCCGGTCGGGAAGCCGGCGCCGCCGCGCCCGCGCAAGCCGCTCTGCTTGACTTCCTCGATCACGGCTGCGCGATCCATCCGGAGGGCTTTCTCGAGCGCGCGGTATCCGCCGCGCTCGCGCCAGCCGGCGAGCGTCCGGGCGGCCGGATCGCCGAAATACTCGCTCAGGATGCGGGTCTCGCGCTCGTGCCGGTACGGATACGCCATCGCCTACTCCTCACCTCCATCGAGGGAGGCCAGGATCGCCGGCACGTCGGCCGGGGTCACGTTCTCGTAGTACCGATCGTTGATCTGCACCACTGTCGGGAATCCGCACGCGCCGAGGCACTCCACCTCGACGACGGTGAAACGGCCATCCTCGCTGATCTCACCGGGCTCGGTGCCGGTGTGCTCGAGGAACGCGGCCAGCACGTCGTCGGCGCCGCACAGGTTGCAGCACACGTTGGTGCACACCTGGATCAGGTATTTTCCGACCGGCGCCTTGTTGTACATCGTGTAGAAGGTCGCGACGCCACGCACGTACGCCGGCGAGAGGTCGAGCGCCGCCGCCACCTCTTCCATCGTGGCCGCCGAGAGATGACCGCGGATCTCCTGCGCCATCGCCAGGACCGGGAGTAGCGCCGCGCGCTTCTCGGGGTAACGCGACAGGATCTTGTTCAGGCGCTCCCGGTACGGCCCCTCGAACAACGGGGCATCCGGGCGCCGTTCCGCGCGCAGATACGGAAGCGTGCCCGCCACGGCGGGATGCCCGCCATCCGGCGGCCGCTTGCCGACGTAGTCGGTGCCGCGTACGTCCTGCTCGGTGAGGTGGGTGAACTCGCCGGTCTCACCCGCCCAACCGGGATTTCTGACGTTGTTCGTTCGCGTCGCCATCTGCCTGCCCGTTCCTTCCGGCTCCCGCTCCCGGCAGCGCCTGTCCGCCTCCGGCAGCTCAGCGGTCGATCTCGCCCAGCACGATGTCCAGACTCGCGTTGATGGCGATGACGTCCGCCAGGAGGTGCCCTTCGACCAGCTTCGGCAGCGCCGAGAGGTTGACGAAGCTCGGCCCACGCACACGCCAGCGGACGGGCTTCGAGCCGCCGTCGCTCACCACGTACATGCCGAGCTCCCCCTTCGAGCTCTCCACGCTGAACCAGCTCTCGCCCGGCGGCGCCTTGATGCCCTCCATCACGAGCTTGAAGTGATGGATCATCGACTCCATGTCGCTCATTGCGTCCGTCTTGTCGGGCAGGATCACACGTGGGTCATCCACGTTGATCGGGCCGTCCGGCAGACGGTCCAGTGCCTGGCGGAGGATGCGCACGCTTTGCCGCATCTCCTCCATCCGCACCAGATAGCGATCGTAGCAGTCGCCGTGCTCGCCGACCGGCACGTCGAAGTCGTAGGTCTCGTAATCGTAGTACGGCCGGTCCTTGCGGACGTCGTAAGGCACGCCGGACGCACGGAGGTTCGGGCCGGAGAGCCCGCAGTTCACGGCATCCTCGGGCCCGATGACGCCCACGTCCCGCAGGCGGCCGATCCAGATCTGGTTGTTGGTCAACAACGTCTCGACCTGATCGAGCGTGTCGGGGAACGTGTCGAGGAAGTGCCGCAGCTCGTCCGTCCAGCCGGCGGGGAGATCCGCCATCATCCCGCCGATGCGGGTGGCGGAGGTCGTGATCCGCGCGCCCGTGAAGCGCTCGTGGAGGTTGTAGATCCGCTCCCGCTCCTGGAACGTCCAGAGGAAGACGGTGAAGGCGCCGACGTCGATCGCCGTGGTCCCGAGCCAGAGCAGGTGGCTGAAGATGCGATCCAGCTCCATGCAGATGACACGGACGACCTTGCAGCGCTCGGTCACCTCGATGCCCATCAGCTTCTCGACCGCCATGGCGAAGGCGCAGTTGTAGATCAACGGCGCAAGGTAGTCCATGCGGTCCGTGAGCGGGATGATCTGGTTCCAGCCGCGATACTCGCCCAGCTTCTCGAAGCCGGAGTGCAGGTAGCCGATGTGCGGAATGCAGCGCACGACCGTCTCCCCATCCAGCTCGAGGACGAGGCGCAGCACGCCGTGCGTGGCGGGGTGCTGCGGGCCGATGTTGATGAGCATGTGCTCGCCCCGCAGCTCCGGCTCCACGCCCGGCGGAAGGACGGGCACGGTGACCGGCCGGCCGTCGACCCCCATCTCGGGGTTGCGCCTCACCAGGTACTCGACGGTCCTCGTCTTCACGACCCGCCTCCGTCCGTCTTGGTCTCTCCGCCGTCCGATCCGCCTGGCGCCGCCCCGGGCCGTCGCCCGCCGAGGCCGACCTCCAGCTCCTCCGGGAAGTAGATGTCCTCGAGGCCGAGCGCGAGCGCGCGCCGCGTCTGCTCGGCGCGGCTGAACCGGCCGCGGAGGGGGAAGTCCTTGCGCAGGGGATGGCCCTCGGCGTAGGAGTCGGGCATGAGGATGCGCCGCAGGTCCGGGTGGCCCCGGAAGCGGATCCCGAACATGTCGTAGGTCTCACGCTCGAGCCAGTTGGCCGCCTGCCACAGGCCGGTCACTGAATCGATCTCGAGCGCGTCCAGCGGCAGCTCGGCCTTGACCCGCAGGCCACGGCGCAGCGGAATGGACCAGAGCTCGTAGACGACCTGGAGCGGCCGGCCCCCGCCGAAGTCGACCGCCGTCACGTCCTTCAGGAAGTCGTAGCGCTCGCCGGGATCATCCCGCAGCCAGCCGAGAATCTCCAGGATCCGCGAGGGCTCCACGTACACGACGTGCTCGTCCCCCGCGACCACCTCGTGGCGCAGGATCGCATCGCCGAACCGCGCGCGCAGCGCGTTCACCGACGGGTGGGACGCGCCGTCCCCCGTCCCCGGTCCGCCCCCGGCCGGGGGCGCGCTCGCGCCGTGCGCGGCGCCCGCCGCCAGGCCCTCGACAGCCGCCTCGAAGTCCTTACCCATACCCGCCGCCCTACGGCCGCCGGTCGGACGGACGCGCCACGGCCGTCGTCGAAACCAACCCGCTGGCGCGGTTCTGCGAAGTGGAGTTGCCGAAGGGAACGGTGATCTGGTCGATCACCTCGGCGGGCAGGTTCGGGCGGCCGACGGCCTCCGGATCCTCCGCCCGCAGGCGCGCATGCAGCTCCCGATCCACGACCGACTCGCCCTTGATCTTCTCCTGCAGCAGCAGGATCCCGTAGATCAGGCCTTCAGGCCGCGGCGGACAACCCGGCACGTAGACGTCCACCGGGATGATCGTGTCGATCCCCTGCACCATCGAGTAGACGTCGAACACGCCGCCAGACGACGCGCACGCCCCCATGGAGATCGCCCACTTCGGCTGCGGCATCTGGTCCCAGATCCGCCGGAGCACGGGCGCCATCTTGTAGGTCACCCGGCCCGCGCAGATCAGCAGATCCGCCTGCCGCGGCGAGAACGACATGCGCTCCATCCCGAACCGCGCCAGATCGTAGCGCGATGCCGCCGACGCCATCATCTCGATGGCGCAGCACGCCGTGCCGAACGGCATCGGCCAGAGCGAGTTCCGGCGCGCCCAGTTCACCACGAAGTCGAGCCTCGTGGTCAGCCACGAAAAGCCCCCTTGCCCGGCCACCGGCAGCGGCTTGCCTCCAGCGCTCGCTACTCCCATTGGAGCGCCCCTTTCTTCCAGATGTAGACGAATCCCACCACCAGCACGCCGATGAACACCAGCATCTCGACGAAGCCGAAGATCCCGAGGGTGCGGAACATCACGCCCCACGGAATCAAGAACACCGTTTCAATGTCGAAGACGATGAACAGGATGGCAACGACGTAGAACTTGACGGAGAACCGCTCACGCGTGTCGCCCAGCGGCACCATTCCGGACTCGTACGGCGCCCGTTTCACCGGCGTCGGCCGGAACGTGCTGAGGAAATGCGATGCGACCACCATCCCGACCGCGTTCAGGAGAGAAACCGCGCCGAGGATCAGGATTGGCACGTACGAGTCGAGCATCGCTCCGCCCCGACTTTGTGAATTCCTTCACTTGGACGGCGCCAACATTACCGGGCGCACGGGACAGTGTCAAGCGCGTGCACCGGGGGCCCCCAAACCCCTGCCCCCCGCGGCGACCCCCCGCCGGCCCCGCCGCCTTGCAGTGCCCGGCACCCGCGGCCTAAGTTGGCCCCGATCTGCCCGGTTATGGACCCATTACCCGACGCGGGAGGCGCCGTTCCCATGGCGATCAGGAGTGACCGTTGGATCCGCCGGATGGCCGAAGAGTACGGCATGATCGAGCCGTTCGAGGCGGGCCAGGTCCGAGAGGGCGTCGTCAGCTACGGGCTCTCCTCGTTCGGCTACGACATCCGCGTGGCCGACGAGTTCAAAGTCTTCACGGACGTGTTCAGCGTGGTGGTGGACCCGAAGGCGTTCGACCCCCGCTCGTTCGTGGACATCCGTGGCGACTACTGCATCATCCCTCCCAATTCCTTCGCCCTGGCCAGGACCCTGGAGTACTTCCGGATCCCGAAGGACGTGCTGGTGGTGTGTGTTGGGAAATCCACGTACGCGCGTTGCGGGATCATCGTCAACGTCACGCCGCTGGAGCCGGAGTGGTGCGGGCACCTGACCCTCGAGATCTCGAACACCACGCCGCTGCCGGCCAAGATCTACGCGCACGAGGGGATCGCCCAGCTCCTCTTCTTCCAGGGCGATGAGGTGCCTTCCATGACGTACGCGACGCGTCGAGGGAAATACCAGGACCAGCGGGGCGTGACGCTTCCGAGGCTGTGAGCGGCGGTCTCCGGGAGCCGTCTCAAGCCGCCCTCCGCCACATCCCGACCAGCATCCAGAGGAAGATCGCCGCGATGATCGCCCAGCCCAGCCACAGGGCGATCATCGCGACGGCCGAAAGCCGCCCGGCGAGGCCGGAGAGCGCTCCGGCGAACCAGGCGATGGGGAGGACCAGGACCAGCAGCGCCAGGCCGACGGCGAGGAGGATGACCACCCCCCGCCCCCGGCCGGGCTGGTCCGGGGGGCGCTCCGGAATCGGCTGAGCGCCGCCTTCGAATGCGGGTTCGGTGCCGCCCGCGGGGACGGCCGCCATGCCACCTCCTTACAGGGCCCCGTCCCACGGTCCCCGCAAGGCCTGCACCAGGGCGGCCGCCGCCGGGGGCTCAGGAGGAGACGGCCCGGAACAGGATCTCGCGCTGCACGGCCGCGATCGCCTCCGTGATGCGGATCTCCCGGGGGCAGGCGTCCGTGCAGTTGAAGATCTTGCGGCACCGCCAGACGCCCGTTCGCTGGTTCAGCACGGCGAGGCGCTCCGCCGCGCCCTGGTCACGGGAATCGAAGATGAAGCGGTGCGCGTTCACGATGGCCGCGGGCCCCACATACTGCTCGTTGGCCCAGAACGAGGGGCACGACGTGGTGCAGGCAGCGCAGAGGATGCACTTCGTCGTGTCGTCGTAGCGCTCGCGTTCTTCGATGGACTGCAGCCGCTCGCGCCCTTCCGGCGGCGGGTCGTCGTTGATCAGGAAGGGCAGGATGGAGCGGTACTGGGCGAAGAACGGCTCCATGTCCACCACGAGGTCCTTGATGACGGGGTAGCCGAGCAGCGGCTCCACCGTGATCTTCGGCCCGGCGTCGCGGACGAGGGTCTTGCAGGCGAGCGCGCTGACGCCGTTGATGCGCATGGCGTCGGAGCCGCAGACGCCGTGCGCGCAGGAGCGACGGTACGTGAGGGTACCGTCCTGATACGCCTTGATGGCGTTCAGGCCGTCGAGCACGCGGTCCGTCGGCTCGAGCTCGACCTCGTATTCCCGGTAGTAGGGCGCGCGATCGGTCTCCGGATCGTATCGCTGGATCCTGAACAGTGTCTTCATCTCAGTAGACCCGCTCCTTGGGCGGAAAGCGCGTGATGACGACCGGCTTGTAGCGGATGTCCACCCCACCGTCCTCGCGGCGGTAGGCCAGGGTGTGCTTGAGCCAGTTTTCGTCGTCGCGCGCCGGGTAGTCCTCGCGGTAATGGGCGCCGCGGCTCTCGGTGCGGTTGAGGGCGCAGGTGGCCGTCACGTACGCCAGGTCGAGCAGGCAGCCGAGCTCCCACGTCTCGAGGAGGTCGGTGTTGAAGTACCGGCTCTTGTCCTGCACGCGGACGTACCGGTAGCGCTCGCGCAGCTCTTCGAGCCGCCGGATCGCTTCCTGGAGCCCGGCCGCATCGCGGAAGACGCCGACGTGGTCCATCATCACGTCCTGCATCTCCGTACGGATGCGAGCGGGGACCTCGTCGCCTTTCGAGGAGCGCAGCTGTTCGAGGCGCTCCAGCGTCGGCCCTGCGGGGTCCGGCGGCAGCGGCGCCAGGTCCGCCTCGCGGCAGAAGCGGATCATGTCCCGCCCCGCGCGCCGACCGAAGACGACGAGATCCAGCAGCGAGTTGGTGCCGAGGCGGTTGGCGCCGTGCACGCTGACGCAGGCGCACTCCCCGGCCGCGTAGAAGCCGGGCAGAACCGTCTTGACATCGTCCACCACGACGCGGCCGTCCACGTCGGTGGGGATGCCGCCCATTGCGTAGTGCGCGGTCGGCTGGACGGGGATGGGCTCGTACGCCGGGTCGATTCCCAGGTAGGTCCGGCAGAAGTCCTGGATGTCGGGCAGCTTGGTGGCGACGACCTCGGGGCCGAGCCGGGTCGCGTCGAGGTGGACGTAGCGCTTGCCGTCGATCCCGCGGCCTTCCCGGATCTCCTGGTAAATGGCGCGACTGACGACGTCCCGGCTGGCGAGGTCTTTCATCGTGGGGGCGTAGCGCTCCATGAACCGCTCGCCGTCCTTGTTCCGCAGCACGCCGCCCTCGCCCCGGACGCCCTCCGTGATCAGGATGCCGAGCTTGTAGATGCCGGTCGGGTGGAACTGGAAGAACTCCATGTCCTCGAGCGGCACCCCGTTACGGAAGGCGATCGCCGGCCCATCCCCCGTGAACGCCAGCGCGTTCGAGGTGACGGCGTACATGCGGCCGAACCCGCCCGTCGCGAAGAGCACGGCCTTGGCGTGGAAGATGTGCAGGTCGCCCGTGCGGATCTGGTACGCGACCACGCCGGCCACCCGCCCGTCCGAGAGGACCAGGTCCAGCACCTGGAACTCGTCGAAGAACGTCACGCCGGCCTTGATGCACTGCTGATACAGCGTCTGGAGGATCATGTGGCCGGTGCGGTCGGCGGCGTAGCAGCTCCGGCGCACGGGCCCCTGCCCGAAGTGATGCGTGTGGCCGCCGAAACGGCGCTGGGCGATCCGGCCATCCTCCGTGCGGGAGAAGGGCAGCCCCATGTGCTCGAGCTCCAGGACCACCTCCACCGCGTCCTGGCACATGAGCTCGATCGCGTCCTGATCACCCAGGTAGTCGCTTCCCTTGACGGTGTCGAAGGCGTGCCACTCCGGGTGGTCTTCCTCCAGGTTGCCCAGCGCCGCGCCGATCCCACCCTGCGCCGCGCCGGTGTGTGAGCGCGTGGGATAGAGCTTGGAGATCACGGCCATGCGCAGGCCGCTGGCCTGCGCCAGGGTGCGCGCGGCCATGAGGCCGGCCCCGCCGCCGCCTACGACCAGGGCGTCAAACGTGTGCGTCTGGATCATAGGGCCGCCGCAGGCGTGCTCGCGACGGGGGTGAAGGTCACGATGATGTACGCCCCCATCCCCAGGAACGCGGCGAAGATGACGAAGAGTACCGCCTTCACGGCGGTCAGCCATCCCGCCTTGTGGACGTAATCGTCGACGATGATGCGGAGGCCGTTCATCCCGTGCGTGAGTGCGAAGGCCAGGAGGAACAGGTCGTACAGCCTCCACAGGGGGTTGGTCCAGCGCTGCGCCACCACGTCGAAGTCGATCTGATCCACGCCGATGACGGCGTGCATCCAGAACAGGTGGAAAACCGCGAGGCCGAGGAGGATCACCCCCGAGATCCTCATGAAGAACCACGAGTACAGCTCGAAGTTGCTGTTGGGCGGCCTGCCACGCCTACGACCGAAGGCCTCAATCGCCTGGTTGCTCATCGCTCAGTCGAAGAGAGGAAGAAGGAAGACGTACGCACCCCACAGGAACACGGGCACGAACACCGCTGCCTCGGCCAGGATCATCTGGCGCTCGTAGCGCCAGAGGCCTGGCCAGAAATCCTGGATGATGAGGCGCAGCCCGTTCAACGCGTGGAAGAGCACGCCGAACAGGAGGAAGACCTCGAGCACGCGGGCCCACCACGCACTGTAGATGAAGAGCAAATGGTTGAAGACGTCGGGACCGAAGCCAAGCAGGAAGATGTCGAAAATGTGCAGCAACAGGAACAGCAGGATGCCCAGCCCGGTCGTACGGTGCAGCAGCCACGTCCACATCCCCTGCCGGCCCCGATAGCGCAGGCCCGCGAGCACGGGACGGCCGCGGCTGCCGTACACGGTCCGCGATCCCGTCATGGGTTCACCTGAGCAATGCCATTGTCTCTTTGACAGCCTGCGCCGAGCGGTTCAGCTCGATGCGCTCCTTGCTGGTCAGCTCGACCTCGATGATCCCTTCCAGGCCGGCCGCGCCGAGCTTGCAGGGCACGCCCAGGAAGAGGCCCTCGAGGCCGTACTCGCCCTCGAGCCACGCCGAGCACGGGAGGATGCGCTTCTTGTCCCGGACGATGGCCTCCACCATCTGGACGACGGCGGCGGCAGGCGCGTAGTACGCGCTCCCCGTCTTCAGGTAGCTGACGATCTCCGCGCCGCCGTTGCGGGTACGCTCGATGAGCTTGTCGATGCGCTCGCGGTCGAGGAGCTGCGTGAGCGGGATGCCGCCGACGTTCGTGTAGGAGGCGAGGGGCACCATGGTGTCCCCGTGCCCACCGAGCACCAGGGCCTGGACGTCCTCGACGCTCACGTTCAGCTCGAGCGCAACGAAGGAGCGGAAGCGGGCGGTGTCGAGCACCCCCGCCATCCCGATCACGCGCTCCCGCGGGAAGCCCGTCGTCGTCTTGCACACGTACGCCATGACGTCCAACGGGTTCGAGACCATGATGACGATGGCGTCGGGAGAGGTCTCGCGGATGGCCTCGGACACCTGGCGCACGATGCCCGCGTTGGTGTTCAGCAGGTCCTCCCGGCTCATTCCGGGTTTGCGGGCGATTCCCGCCGTGACGACGATGAGGTCGGAGCCCGCGGTGTCCTCGTAGCGATTCGTGCCGATGACCCGGGTGTCGAACCCTTCGATCGGCGCGGACTCCCACTGGTCGAGGCCTTTGCCCTGGGGGATGCCTTCCACCACATCCACCATCACCACCTCGCGCGCCAGTTCCCGGCGCGCGATACCCTGTGCCGCTGTCGCGCCGACGTTGCCGGCGCCGACCACCGTGATTTTCTTTACCATGTCTTGCAGGTCCGGGCGTTGTCTGTAGCCCGCGTTCCGGGCGGCGGCAAAGTAGGGCCGACACAGGTAGGTGTCAACGCGACCCCGCGGGTCGGCGGGCTGCCCGCCCCTCGGTGTGGCGGCCGCCTCAGCCGCCCACCTGCGAGAGGGCGAGGAGGCCGCCCGAGCCGGCGGCGCTGCCCTGGAGGAGGAAGTGCCTGGCAGGCTTCACCGCGAGCGTGCGGCGGATCAGCGGCTCGATGGGTTCGCCCCGGCGCAGCGGGTCGCGCAGGTTCGTCTGCAGCTCTCCGAACAGGCACGGCCGCAACTCCCCGTTTGCCGTGAGCCGCATGCGGTTGCACCGCTCGCAGTAGTTGTGGCTCATGGGCGTGATCACCCCGACGGTGCCCGGCGCGCCCGGGAAACGGAAATAGGTCGCCGGCCCGTTCCCTGCCGGGCCGGGCACAGGCTCGATCCGTCCGATCCTCTGGATCCGCGCGAGCACCTCGGCCGCGCTCACGAACTCGCGCGCCGCGACCTCGAGGTTCTCCCCCACCGGCATGACCTCGATGAACCGCACGTGCCACGGCCGTTCCAGCGTCATGCGCGCGAATGCCTCGACTTCGTCGTCGTTGCGGCCGCGCAGGACGACGGTGTTGATCTTGATCGGGTCGAACCCGGCACGCTCGGCCGCGGCGATCCCTTCCATGATCCGCGCGTACGAGCCAGGCCGCCGGGCGATCTCGTCCACCCGCTCCGGGATCAGCGAGTCCAGCGAGATGTTGACACGATTGACCCCGGCGCGCCGCAACACGTCGGCCAGCGGCGCCAGGAGCACGGCGTTGGTCGAGAGCGCGATGTCCTCGATGCCGGGGATCTCGTGGAGCATTCCGACCAGGCGGTCGAGATCTCGCCGGACCAGCGGCTCGCCACCCGTGATCCGCACGCGCCGCAGGCCCATGCCGGCCATGACGCGCACGATCGCCGCGATCTCCTCGTAGGTGAGCAGCTCGTCGCGCCGCAGCCAGGGCAGGCCCTCCAGGGGCATGCAGTAGACGCACCGGAGGTTGCACTTGTCCGTGACGGAGATGCGCAGGTACTCGATCCGGCGGCCGAACGCGTCCCGCATGCCTCCGGCCTCGCCGGCGCGCTCCTGTGATGCGGACTCGCGGACCGCCGCGGCCCGCGTTAGCAGGTCGGTCATCGTGCCGCCTCCGGAACCGGTGGAGTGTGGCCGTCGAGCCAGCGGCGCTCGCCGTCGGTGTAGCGCTCCTCCTTCCAGACCGGCAGCCGGCGCTTGACCTCCTCGATGAGCTCGCGCGCGGCGTCGAACGCCTCGGCCCGATGCGCACTCGAGACAGCCACGGCCAGGCTCACCTCGCCCACCTGCAGTTCACCGACCCGGTGCACGGCCGCGATCCGGATGCCGGGCCGCCGCGCCTCCGCCTCGGCCACCAGCGTGGCCAGCACGCGCTCTGCCATGGCCTCGTAGGCCTCGTACAGGATGGAGGCGACGGGGCGGCCTTCGTTGTGGTCGCGCACCACGCCGAGGAACAGCACCTCTGCGCCATGGTCCGACGCGCCGACGCTGGCGAGGACGGCCGCGGGATCGATGGCGTCACGCGTGATGCGGACGAACACGTCAGCCTCCGGCGACCGGGGGGATGAGCGCGACCTCGTCGCCGTCCGAAAGCGGCGTCTCGGATGGCGCGTACTCCCGGTTGACAGCGACGATGGCGTCGCGAGGGATACGCGCGAAGCCGCCTCCGCGGCTACGCACGGCCTCCACGAGCGTCGCAGCCGTGGCGCCGGGCGGCAACTCGACGTCGAGCTGGGAGGTGCCCGCGAGGTCGCGGTACAGGGCGAACAGCAGAAGGCGGATCCGCATGGTCCTGGTCCGCAAGCTACCGGCGCCGACGGAGGCGGGCAAGCTCCGCACGGTCGGTGCCGGCGTCGGCCCGCCGGACCTGGGTGAGGTTACCGGCGCCGGCGGAGGCAGCGTCTCCGTGCAGGGGCCTCTGCTACTGCGGCGGCCCGGCCGGCTCGCCCCCGGTCCCGCGGAGCGCTCGGATGCGCTCGTTCACGCGTGCCGAGATCAACATGAAGCGGGCCCGCTGCCGCGGCGTGAGCACGCCCGCGAGGGCGTCCTGCTCCTCGCGCCACAGCCGGGCCTCCCGGGCCCGCAGCTCCGCCAGCTCGTTCAGCAACCGCTCGAACTCGCGATCCGGCGTGGCGGGATCGCGGAGCGCGCGGTTCAGCTCCTGACGCAGGCGGGCCGCCTCCGCCGCGATGGCGCGTCGCTGCTCCACCGACGTGCGGAGCACACGTTCCAGGCGGGCGCGGCCCCCTGCATCGAGCTCCAGCTCCTGGGCGGCCCGGTCGAGGAACCGGTTGAGGACCTGGTGTTCGAGCTGTCCCCGTCTCGTGCCGGGCTGCTGCTGGGCGGCCGCGGCGACCGGCACCACCAACCCGAGGGCAAGGAGCCCGACCCGAACCATCCAGCGCGGTACTCGCCTCATGAGTCCAGTTCCGCGAGCAGCATTTCCAGCTCGTCCACAGAGAGCTGATGGAGGGCGGGCGCGATGCCGGCCACCAGCCCGTCATCGGCCGGCCAGAAGGACTGGAGCAGTCCGACCGGCGGCTCCACGTTGGCGGCGGGGTCGCCGGCCGCGGGGACGTCGAGGAGCTCCTGAACCAGCCCCCTCCCGACCACCAGGGCGCCGGCGAGCGTCGCGGCCAGGGCCAGCAGGCCTACCGCCCGCCGCTGCCCGGGGCGCCTGACCGGCAACCCGTCCACGATCCGCTCGAACAATCCCGCCGGCGGCGTCGCGGGGTTCCGCCGCAGCATCGCGATCAACTCCGCATCGGCGCGGCAGTCGTCGCAGCCCGCCACGTGCGCCTCGAGGCTTGCGCGGTCCCGCGTGCTCAACCCCGCGCCGTGCAGGGACGGCAGCAGGTCCCGTGCGGTCTCGCAATCCATGGCGCTCATCGGAGCAGCTCCCTGAGGCGTTTGATGCCGAGGTGATAGTTGACGCGCGCCGCGCCCTCCGAACAGCCCACGACCGCGCTGATCTCGCCGTAGCTCAGGTCGTGGTACACCCGCAAGGTCACGGCCAGCCGCTGCTTTTCCGGCAGCCGTGCGAGCGCCCGCTCGACTCGCTCCGCCTCGGCGCCCAGCGCGACCCTCATGGCCGGGTCGGCGTGCTCCGCGGCGACGTTCGCTGCCGCTTCCAGGGCCACCTCGAATTCGCGCCGGCGCCCGCGCCGACGCGCGAGCCCGCGTGCGGCGTTCACCGCGATCCGCAGCAGCCAGGTCCGGAAACTCGCCTCGCCGCGGAACCGGTGGAGCGCTCCCAGCGCGTTGACGAACGCGTCCTGTGCCGCGTCCGCCGCGAGCTCGCGATCGCCGAGGATGCGCGCTGTCACGCCGTAGACGGCCGCCAGGTTGGACGAGACCAGCGCCGCCAGCGCATCGCGATCTCCGGCACGGGCCCGCGCGACCAGTGCCGCTTCCTCCCGGGCCGTACGCGCCGCCTCGCAACCGGTGGACACGGTCTCGCTCGCCACACCCTCATTGGACGCTCCAGCAGGCCGGAGCGTTAAACGAGCGGCGCCCGGCACCGGCACGACGGCCGGCGGGCGCCGCGTCCATCATCCGGCAGAGAGAACAGGCGGCTCAGACCTTGACCTTCTGCCGCCGCGAGACCTGGCCGCGAAGGTCCTTGGAGGGCTTGAAGATCGGCACGGCTCGCGCCGGGACCTCGACGCGGGCGCCCGTCCGCGGATTGCGGGCCACGCGCGACTTCCGCTTCCGCACCTTGAACGTGCCGAACCCGCGGATCTCGATGTTCTGGTGGTTCGCCAAGGCCTCCTTGATCGCGTTGAGCAGGCCGTCGACGACGAGAGAGCAGTCCTTCTTGGTGATGCCGGGGCCGATCGCGTTGGCCACCTGCTCGACGAGGTCGGCTTTGGTCATCGTACCTCCATCCCTGATTCAGGAGTGAGTTGAGCGGGTCGCTGCCCTCCCGCCGGGTCAATGCCAGTACGGGACAGCATACTTGAGACGTGGCTCCGCGCCATCGCCCAGAGACCGGGCGAGCCGGCCAAGTGCTTCCATGGTCCCACGCCCGAGGATGAGATCCAGGAGCGTGAACTCTTCCCGCGGCGGCCGGACGACCCTCGGCCGCTCTCCCAGCCCCGCCATCCGGCCGGCCGCGGCGAGCGCATCGTGGAGGTTTCCGATCCGGTCGACCAGGCCATACTCCAGCGCCTGCCTGCCGGACAGGATGCGGCCGTCCGCGATCCGGCGCACGACATCCGGATCGAGGTTCCGTTCGGTCGCCACCACCTCCACGAACTGCTCGTAGAGGTCAACCACCACGCCCGCGAGCATCTCGCGATCCTCGGGCGTCAGCGGGCGGAACGGCGACCCCGCGTCCTTGTGCTCTGCGCTCTTCACCACGTCCACCTGGACCCCGATCTTGGCCATCAGCTCGCTCGCGTTGGGCACTTCCAGCAGGACGCCGATGGAGCCCGTGATCGAGCCGGGGAGCGCGAAGATCGAGTCCGCCGCGAGCGCGACGTAGTAGCCGCCGGACGCGCCCACGCCGCCGATCGATGCGACGATGGGCTCGCCGTCCTCCTCGCTGAGCCGCTTCAGCTCGTGGTAGAGGCTCTGAGCCGGCCCGACCACGCCGCCCGGCGAGTTGATGGCGAGCACGTAGCCTTTGACTGACGAGTCCTCGCGCAATCGCCGGATCTGCTCGAGGTACTCGCGGTCGTCGCCCAGCACGCCGTCCAGCTCGATGAGCGCGATGCGGCCGCCCAACGCGAACGCATCCCCCCCGCGGCCCGCGAGCACCACCGCGAGGATGATCCCTGCCAGCGTCATGAGGAGCACGACGGCCAGGCCGAGCGCGACGAGTTTGTTGGAGTGCCGGGACACGTGAAACGATCGTCGAAGGACAAACGATGGTGGCGAGGAGCGGGCGCCAGCTTAACGCCATCGCTCCTGCCAAGTCAAGCCCTGCCTTCTCTTTCGGCCATCGCCGCCACGAAGCGGTCGAACAGGTACAGCGAGTCGTGGGGGCCCGGCGCCCCTTCCGGGTGGTACTGCACGCTGAACACCGGCAGCTCCCGGTGCTCGAGGCCCTCCATGGTGCCGTCGTTCAGGTTGACGTGCGTCACCCGCAGCGCCGGCGCGCCTTCCACCTCGTCACCCGCGCCCCGCCGCACGGCGAAGCCGTGGTTCTGCGTCGTGATCTCGACCGCGCCGTC
Source organism: Longimicrobiales bacterium (assembly GCA_036563975.1). GTDB lineage: Bacteria > Gemmatimonadota > Gemmatimonadetes > Longimicrobiales > RSA9 > RSA9. The sequence goes on from DATCLK010000097.1 coordinate 15,404, forward strand.
GGCCAGCCGCCGGACCGGGTGGTTCCCGCCGCGGTGACCGTACAGCAGCTTGTAGGTCCTTCCCCCGAATGCCCGTGCCACGAGCTGGTGGCCGAGACAGATGCCGAAAACCGGCGTGCCTGAAGCGGCGAGCAGGCGGATCGCATCGAGCGCGTGCTCGACGGCTTCGGGGTCGCCCGGCCCGTTCGAGATGAACAGCCCGTCCGGCCCCCATTCCGCGAGCTCCTCGGCCGGCGTGCCTGCCGGCACGGTGCTCACGCGGCAGCCGCGCTCCGCCAGCAGCCGGAGCGACATCGACTTCACGCCGAAGTCGTAGGCCGCGACCCGGAACCGCTCCTCCCCGATGGCCGGCACGTCGTACGCCTGCTTCGTGCTGACGCAGCCCGTCAAGTCCAGCCCTTCCATGCGCGGGTGGGCGTGGATGCGCTCCATGACGGCGTCCACCGGCATGTCCGCGGGCGCGATCGCCGCCCGCATCGCACCGGCCTCCCTCACGTGCCGCGTCACGGCCCTCGTGTCCACCCCTGTCAGCCCCACGACGCCATGCCGGGTCAGGTACGAACCCAGCGACTCCGTCGCGCGCCAGCTCGCGTGCAGCCGCGCGAGCTCACGAACGACGAATCCGGCGACCTGCGGCCGCGCGGATTCCGCATCCTCCTCGTTGACGCCGTAGTTGCCGATCAGCGGGTACGTCATCACCACGATCTGGCCGGCGTAGGACGGGTCGGTGAGGACCTCCTGGTAGCCCGTCATCGCGGTATTGAAGACGACCTCGCCGAGCGCAACGCCTTCGGCGCCCATCAGCTCGCCAGGGAACCGTCGGCCGTCTTCGAGGAGGAGAAAACCGGATCGCGGCAACGCAACCCGCCTGCAGAAGGCTCCAAGGTTGAAATGCGACACGAATTTACGGGCTACGGCCGCCATGTCAAGCCGAGCGCCGAACCCGACCGTTTCCGCACAGGGCCGCCGTGGCCGGCCGGGTTTCGCGCGAGCGATCCGGCGCGTATTGTTCGCGGCCGCTCCCGGCGTCGGCCTGGGGGGCCGGCCTGGCAGGAACCGTACCGGTTCGCACGGGAATGCGCTCGACCGAAAAGCCCACCGTCTACATCCATGCAGACGAGTCCTGCCTGGGCGTGCAATTCCGGGACAGACCCGCTCCCGGGGGCGCCGCTGGGCTCATCGAGTTCTGGAAGGACGGCGCCTGGGTCCGCCGCGATTACTGGGTGAGCGAGCCCGCCACGACCAACAACCGCATGGCCCTGCGCAGCGCGATCGAAGGGCTGCGCGCGTTGCGTGTCCCCTGCCGCGTCGTCTTCGTGTCCGACTCGGAGTACCTCGTGCGCGGCATGCGCGAGTGGGTGCCCGCGTGGCGGGCCCGGGGGTGGCGGCGGAAGACGGGGCGCGTGGAGAACGAGGACCTCTGGCGGGAGCTGGTCGAGGTCGCCGAGCGCCACGAGGTGGATTGGCGCTGGGTGCGAGGGCACGCCGGGCACCCGCGGAACGAGTACGCCAACATGCTTGCGGTGCGGGCAGCCAAGCGGCAGGACGCGTCCGGCGGCCTCCAGCCGTCCGGCTTCGAGGAGTGGCTCGAGCAGCAGCGCCAGAAAGGGCGCTACCTCGACTTCCTCGAGTTCGCACCGCCCGAAGACGACGCCGGGGAGAGCGGCTCCGCGGGGTGAGCGGCGGGCCCGCACGCCGCCGGCGACCGGCGTCTCCGCTACGCGGCGTTCAGGACGACGTGGCGCCCGAACACCTCGGCGAAGCTCGCGGCCACCGGTCCCGCCACCTCCCGCACGCTCAGCCCCTCCAACCCGCCGGCGCGCGCCATGGAGGTGACGCCGTAGTCCCGGATCCCGCACGGCACGATCGAGTCGAAGTAGCGCAGGTCCGGATCCACGTTGAGCGCGAACCCGTGCGATGTGATCCAGCCGCTCGAGACGCGTACACCGATCGCCGCAATCTTCTCGTCCCCGACCCAAACGCCGGTCAGCCCCGGCTTCCGGCCGGCCTCGATGCCGTAGGTGGCGAGTGCCCGGATGAGGGCCTCCTCGATGTCGCGGATGTAGCGATGGAGGTCACACCGGTCGGGCTTCAGGTCGAGGATCGGGTATCCCACGAGCTGACCCGGCCCGTGATAGGTCACATCGCCCCCGCGGCCGGTCTCGAAGAGCGCGATGCCGAGGAGCCGGCGTTCGGCCTCGTCGGCGAGCACGTGTCGCGGGTCGGCGGACGTGCCCAGCGTGATGACGTGCGGGTGCTCGAGCAGCAGGAGCTGGTCCGGGATCCGCCCGGCCCGGCGTTCCCGGACCAGCGCCTCTTGCTCGCGGAGGGCCTCCCCGTACTCGACCGTCCCCAGCCAGCGGGCGTGCAGGGGCCTGCCGCCGGGCTGGGGGCCGGCCAACCGGGCAAGGGACCGACGCGCCGCAGCCCCCCGCCCCTCGCGCCGGGTCCCCGTGTCCATGCTTCAGCCGGCCGCGTCCTCGGGGAAGTTCTCGAGGATCTCGCGGAGCCGCGAGAGGAACCGCGCCGCGTCCGCGCCGTCCACGAGGCGGTGGTCGTAGCCGAGCGAGAAGAGCGAGCGGGGCCGGATCGCGATGGTATCCGTGCCATCCACCTCGACCACCACCGGCCGCTTCTCGATCGACCCCATACCCAGGATCGCCGCAGTGCCCTCGGGAATGATGGGCATGCCGACGAGGGTGCCGAGCACGCCCGGGTTCGTGATCGAGAACGTCGCCCCCTGGATCTCGTCCGGCTTGAGCTTGCGCTCGCGCGCCCGTGCCGCGAGGTCGTTGATGCGGCGCGCCAGGCCGACGACGTTCAGTTCGTCCGCGTTGCGCACCACGGGCACGATCAGGCCCGGGTTGAGGTCCACTGCGATCCCGATGTTGACGTCCCCGCGATAGATGATGTTGTCGCCCGAGATGGTCGCGTTGACGCGCGGGAACTCCTTGAGCACCCGGGCCGCCGCCGCCGCCACGAAGGCCGTGTAGCTGACCTTCACGCCTTGCTGCTCCCAGCGCTGCCGGTTCTGGCGGCGAATGCGGTCGATGCGCGTGAAGTCGATCTCGATGAACGAGTGGACGTGTGGCGCAATCCGCTTCGCGAGCACCATGTGCTCGGCCGTGAGCCGGCGGATGCGGTCCATCGGCTCGACGCGATCGTTCTCGCGCACCGGGAACTCGGGATGGCGGACCTGGCTGTAGAAGATGTCCCAGAGCTGGTCCGCGCTCAGCACGCCGGCCGGTGCCGCCGCGGGCGCGGGCCGCGCCGGCGCTTGCGGCGCAGCGGCCGGCGCGGCCGCCGGCGCCTTCTCGCGCTGCTCAATGAAGGCGAGGATGTCCTGCTTGGTCACGCGGCCAGCGCGGCCGGTCCCCTGCACCTCCGAGAGGTCGATGCCGTGCTCCGCCGCGATCCGCCGCACCAGCGGCGTCGAGCGCCGCTTCAGTCGCTCTTCCGCCGTCTCCGTCCGCCCGTCGCCGGTGGGCGCCGCGACGGGCTCGGCGCGAGCCGGCCGCTCGGCCGGCGCTGCCTCGCGCGCTGCCGGACGCGCCTCTGCCTCCGCCGGGGCTTCGGCGGGCGGCGCCGCGGCCGGAGCGGCGGCGGCCGCCCCCGCCTCCGTCTCGATGTAGCCGAGGACGCTGCCCACCTCGACGGTCGTGCCCTCAGGCACGGCGATCTCCGCAAGGACTCCGGCAGCAGGCGCTGGGATCTCCGCGTCGACCTTGTCCGTCGAGATCTCCAGCAGCGGCTCGTCCCGCGCTACCGGGTCACCCACCTTCTTCAACCACTTCGAAACCGTGCCCTCCGCGATCGACTCGCCCATCTGGGGCATTGGCACTTCGATGCGCGCCATTTGCAGGCTCCGTTGGTGTGAGACGGCGTCGCGTTCGCGCCGCGCCGCCGCGTTGAGTCGTCCACGTCCCTAATACCCCGCCAGGTACCGGCAGGCCGTCACGATGTCGGCCACCTGCGGCAGGAAGTAATCCTCGAGCGGTGCCGAATACGGCACCGGGGCGTCGATGGCCGTGACCCGCAGGATGGGAGCATCCAGCCACTCGAACGCCTTCTCGCTGACCCGCATCGCGATCTCACCCGCGATGCCGCCGGTCCGCGTGTCCTCGTGCACGACGAGTAGACGATTGGTCTTCTTGACGCTCTCGATGATCGCGTCCTCGTCCAGCGGCAGCAGCGTCCGGAGGTCCAGGATCTCGACCTCGATGCCATCTTCCGCCGCGAGCTGCTCGGCCGCCTTCTGGCTCTCGTGGACCATGCTGCCGTACGTCACGATGGTGACGTCCCTGCCCTCCCGGTGGATCCGGGCGCGGCCGAGCGGCACCACGTAGTCTTCCGGAGGCAGCACCTCCCGCAGCGCGGGGGCGCGATACAGCTTCTTGTGCTCGAAGTAAAGAACGGGATCGTCATCCCGGATCGCGGCCTTGAGCAACCCCTTCGCATCGTAAGCGGTCGCGGGGAAGACGATCTTGAGCCCCGGCGTGTGGAAGAACACCATCTCGGGGCTCTGCGAGTGGAACGGCCCGCCGCGCACCCCGCCGCCGACCGGCCCCCGGACCACCAGCGGGAGCGACCCACTGCCCCGGTAACGCGAGGTCGCGATGTAGTTGGTGAGCGGCTGGAAGGCGCACGAGACAAAATCCATGAACTGCATCTCGACCACGGGCCGGAGCCCCATGTGCGCCGCCCCTGCCGCAGCCCCCGTGAAGCCGGCCTCGCTGATCGGCGTGTCGATCACCCGTTCCGGGCCGAAGTATTCGAGGAAGCCCTCCGTGACCTTGAACGCTCCGCCGTATGCGCCGATGTCCTCGCCGAGCAGAAAGACCCGTTCGTCCGCCTCCATCTCCTCCCAGAGCGCTTCCCGGATGGCTTCCAGCATCGTGACTGGCTCGCCGCGCTCCGTGCGCCGGACGTTCGCCGGCTTCTCTCGCGAGTCCGCTTTCCGGGGTGCCGTGGTTGCCATGACCTCACGCCTCGAACGGGGTCTGGCCGGCCGATCGCTCGTGACCGGCTCGTGCGCAGGCGCTTTGCTTCCCGCCCGTGCCGCCTCCGGCGGAAGCCGGCGCGGCCGCGACTCCTGCCGCGCAGAGCTCCGCCGGCGCTCCTTCGCTCCGAGGGAACGACGCGATCCACCGAAAGCGCGCTAAAATGGCCGGAGCCCGGGCGGCGGTCAAGCGAATGGCGCCCCGGCCCGGACGCCGGCGACCTGCGCGGGGACGCGTGCGAGCGCACCTTCCGGGCGGCACGGCCCTTGCCCCCTTCCGCCTGCGCCGGATGGCATGCGGCCGTCTGGCGCGCGAAGGCGCCGGCCGCTGCGGCCCGGCGCCTTCGTTCCATCTCAGGTTCGAACAGGAGGACCGGTGCAGGAGCCCGGATCCGGCCCGCCTCGTTTCCAATGGACCGGCCGCGGCAGCCGCCCCCTCGCGCGGCGAGGCGGCGCGCTGCCACTGCGCCGCGCCCCGGCCGCGCCCGTGGTCCAGGGCACGCGCCGCGAACGGGGCCAACGCCTCGGGGCGTACGAGACGCGCTACGACATCCGGCGCGGCTACGCCACCGACCGCACGATCATCCGCCCCTGACCGCGGCACCCGCCGCTCCGGCTCGCGCCGGGTCTATGGCTGTTGCTCGCCCTGCGGCGCCGCCGGCTCGGCCGGCTGCTGCTGTTGCGGCTGCGTGGCCGCCTCTCCTCCCTGATTCTGCTGCTGGGCGCCGGGCAGGATCGGCTGCGGCGCGGTCACCGGCGCCTGCTGGAACTGCCCCCGCAGAATGGACTCCGGCTGGCGCCGTTGCGTGGACATGATCGCCAGGATGAACGCCAGCCCCATGAAGATCCCGCCCATAATCCACGACGCCTTGGTCAGGATCGTGGCGGCCTGGCGCCCGCCGATGAGGGTCTCGGTGCCCATGCCGCCCATGGCCGCCAGCCCGCCGCCCTTCCCCGACTGGAGCAGCACCACGGCCATCAGCAGCAGGCCATCCAGGATCAGGAGTGCAAGGAGGATTCCGAACACGATTCGCTCGCTCCCGGTGAATCGAAGGTCGAACCCTAAAGCTCGCAGAGGACGGGGCTTGGGTCAACCCGGCCGCGCAGCCGCGATGGCGGCGAAGCTCCCCGGGTCGAGGCTCGCTCCGCCCACCAGCAATCCATCCACGTCCGGCGCGCTCAACAGTGCGGCCGCGTTGTCGGGCTTCACCGACCCGCCGTAGAGGATCGGGACCGCGGCGGCTCTGTCCGCGCCGGCGTGCTCGGCGAGACGGCGGCGCAGAATGGCGTGAGCCGCGGACGCGTCTTCGGGACTGGCGTTGACACCGGTCCCGATGGCCCAGACCGGCTCGTACGCGATGAGGATGTCGGCGGAGCGCCCCTCCGGAAGCATCTCGAGGACGGCATCGAGCTGGCGGAGGATCACCTCCTCGACCCGGCCGGCGCGCCGCTCCTCGAGCGTCTCCCCCACGCAGAGGATCGGGGTCAGATCCGCCTCCAGCGCCGCGACCACCTTGCGCGCCACGTGCTCGTCCGATTCGCCGAAGATGCGCCGCCGCTCGGAGTGGCCCGCCAGGACGTAGCGGGCCCCCGCGTCGCGGACCATGGAGGCGCTCTGTTCGCCGGTGAACGCGCCCTCCGGCTCCCAGAAGATGTTCTGCGCGCCCAGGCCGAGATCCGGCCGGTCGCGCAGCATCTCGGCGGCCACGACGAGGGAGACGGCCGGCGGGAAGAACAACACGGTCCGGTCGGCCCGCGGCGCCCAGCGCGCCTTGAAGTGGCGGAAATACTCCCGGGTCGCCGTCGGGCCACGGTTCATCTTCCAGTTGCCCGCGATGACCGGCGTCCTGACGGTCTGCCCACCCGTCGTGCTCACGGCTCCCCGCTCCGGTCGAGGACCGCGACGCCGGGGAGCGTGCGGCCCTCGAGGAACTCCAGCGATGCGCCGCCGCCCGTGGACACGTGACTCATCCGGTCCGCCAGCCCGGCCTCCTGCACCGCGGCCACGCTGTCCCCGCCGCCCACGATCGTGGTGGCGCCCCGCTCGGTCGCCTCGGCGAGGGCGCGCGCGATCCCCTTGGTCCCGCTGGCGAACTCGGCGATCTCGGCCATCCCCATCGGGCCGTTCCAGATCACCGTCCGGGCGCGGAGCAGGAAATCGCGGAACGTGGCGACGGTCGCCGGGCCGATGTCCAGGATCAGCTCATCGGGCGGGACCTCGTCCCGGTCCACCACGCGGGTGGTGACGCCGGGGCTGGCCTCGGGGGCGACCACGCAGTCCACCGGCAGCACGAGCTTCTGGCCGGCCCGCTCCAGGAGCTGCCGCGCCAGCTCAACGCGGTCCTCCTCGACCAGCGACCTGCCGGTCTCGAGCCCGAGCGCCCGGAAGAACGTGTTGGCCATCGCGCCGCCAACGAGCAGCGTGTCCACGCGGGGGAGCAGGTTCTCGATGACGTCGATCTTGCCCGAGATCTTGGCGCCGCCGAGCACCGCGACGAACGGCCGCTCGGGCGACTCGAGCGCATCGCCGAGCATGCGCAGCTCGCGGTCCATCAGGAGGCCAGCGACTGCGGGCCGCCCCTCCTGGTGCATGACTTCGGCCACGCCAGCGGTGGACGCGTGCGCGCGGTGCGCAGCGCCGAACGCGTCGTCCACGTACACGTCCGCTAGCGCGGCCAGCCCTGCCGCCACCTCCGGGTCGTTGGCCTCCTCGCCCGGCAGGAAGCGCACGTTCTCCAGCACCAGGACCTCGCCCTCGCCGAGCGTGTCCGCGGCCTCGCGCGCCGTGGGGCCGATCACGTCCGAAACGAAGCGCACCTCCTTGCCGAGCAGCTCGCCCAGGCGCTCCGCCGCGGGCCTGAGCGAGTACTTTTCATCCCAGCGCCCTTTCGGCCGCCCGAGGTGCGAGACGAGGATCAGCCGCGCGCCACGTTCCATCAGGTATCGCAGCGTCGGCAACGTCGCACGGATGCGCGTGTCATCCGTGACCGCGCCGTCCTCGAGCGGGACGTTGTAATCCACCCGGACGAGAACCCGCTTGCCGCGGTACGTGAGGTCCGGGAGGTCGCGCACTGTGAGTAGGCGTTGCACGTGCGGATCCACGTTCGATTCGTGCAGGTTCGTGCCGGGCGGCGTGCCCGGCCGTGAGGCCGGTCAACGTAGCGAGCCCGCCGCCGGTGATCAAGCGCGCGCGGCCGCGGCCTCAACGTGCCGTGATGAACGGCACGAGGATGTCCGTGACCTCATCGGGCGCTTCCCAGTTCGGCGAATGTCCTGCGTTCCTGATGCACACGAGCACCGACCTGGGAATCAGGGCCGCGGCGCGGGCGCCGTGCCACCCGGGAAGAAATCGATCCTCTGCCCCCCACACGATCAGGGTCGGGACGGCGAGGGCGGCGAGCTCGGAATCCGTCAGCACCTCACGCTGGCCGCGGAGGTCGCAGAACCGTGCGACGGCGCGCGCGAGCATTCGCGTGTCTCCCGCCCGCGCGGACCACACGAGGTATTCGACCAGCGCGTTCGCGTGGTCGCGCGGAAGGGGTCGGCTGGTGAGGAGCCGATCGAGGAGCCAGCGCGTTCCGGCGCGGCTCGGCCGCAGCAGCGCCGGCCCGAGCAAGGGGACGCGCACCAATTGCACGACGAAGGGCACGTCCCACCCGAGCCCTGCCGCATCGAGCAGCACGAGACGCTCGACAAGGTCTGGCCTCCGCTGCGCCAAACGGAGTGCGGCCAGCCCACCGAAGGACGTGCCGACCACCGCGCACCGGGTCACGCCGAGCGCCGACAGCCACGCGTCCACGACGCTGGCTGCATAGCTGCCGAGTGGGCCAACGGGTGCTGCCGGTCCAGACAGGCCGAAACCCGGCAGATCGGGCGCGAGCACGCGGCAGGCGCGCGAGAGGGGCCCGATGATTCGGTACCAGTTGGCGGCACCGCCACTCGCCCCCTGGAGCAGGATCACGGTCGGGCCGCTACCCCCTGCCGCGAGGTAGTGGAGCCGGGTGCCGCCGGCCTCCACCTCGTGGCTGGTGGCCGCCGCGCCACCGAGCGCCAGCAGCCGCTCCATCGCGACCCGGACCCGGTCCCGAGATGATGCAAGGTCACGGCGCCCGCTCGGACCGTGACCCTGCCGTGCTGGCTCGGCTGACCGACTGTTGTTGCGCCGCTGCGTCACCTCGTCGCCGGCTCGCTCGCCACCTGCGCGGTGAATCGGACGGGATCCCGGCCGCGCGGAGACAGCTCGAGCGAGGTGCTGCAGTGGCTGCAGCGAACGAGCCCGACCGCCTCTCCGCGCCGCAATTCCGCATCATCCCGATAACCGCACACGGGGCAACGGTACGTTCCGTACTGGGCCTCCTCGCGTTCCGGCATCTCGTTCCTCCCGCGCTCGGGGTGCCAGCCGCCCCAGCCCGCGCGCCAGATGCGTGCCACCCCAGGCATGCTGGGGCGCGGGGCGATGCCGTCCTCGCCCCTCGGGCCGGCCGCAGCGCTCCGCCCGAGCGGGCCGGCCCGCCGCCGCGGCCCGCTCCGGGCCGGCGGCGCTGCCCGGGCCGGCGAGCACGGGGCGGACGAGCCGGATCGGGTCGGCGACCACAAATCGTGGTCCCGCCGTTACATGCGCTCTGCGATGTAACGCGCGAGCTCAACGCAACGCAGCGAGTAGCCCCACTCGTTGTCGTACCACGCCAGAACCTTCACCAGCCGTTCGTCCACGACGAAGGTCGAGGGCAGGTCCACGATCGAGCTGGCCGGGTGGCCCGTGTAGTCGACGCTCACCAGCGGCTCCTCCGAGACCGCGAGGATGCCCTGGAGGTTCGTCCTGGAGGCCTCGCGGAACGCCTCGTTCACGGTGTCCACGGTGACGGGCTTCTCCACCTCTGCCGTCAGATCGACGATGGAGACGTCCGGCGTCGGGACACGCATGGAGATCCCGTCCAGCTTGCCCGCCACCTCCGGAATCACGAGGGCGGTCGCCTTCGCCGCACCCGTCGTCGTCGGGATGATGGACAGGGCCGCCGCCCGCGCACGCCGCAGGTCCTTGTGCGGCAGGTCCAGGATCCGCTGGTCGTTCGTGTAGGCGTGCACCGTGTTCATGAGGCCGCGGCGGAACCCGAAGCGGTCCAGCAGCACCTTGACGACGGGCGCGAGCGCGTTCGTCGTGCAGCTCGCGTTGCTGATGACGTGGTGCCGGGCCGGGTCGTACTTCTCGTGGTTCACCCCGAGGACGATCGTCACATCTTCACCCTTCGCCGGCGCCGTGATGATGACCTTCCGCGCGCCCGCGTCGAGGTGCTTGCTCGCGTCCTCCCGCTTCGTGAAGCGCCCCGTCGCCTCGAAGACGATGTCCACCTCGAGATCTTTCCACGGCAGCTTGGCGGGATCCGTTTCCGCGCTGACGCGGATCTCGTCTCCATCGACCTTCAGCCCGCCCTCGATGACCTCGATGCTCCCCGGATACTTGCCGTGCACGGAGTCGTAGCGCAGGAGGTGGGCGAGCGTCTCGTTGTCGGTGACGTCGTTGATGGCAACGAAGTCCAGATCGATGCCGTGCTTCTTGGCCGCACGCAGGATGTTGCGGCCGATGCGGCCGAAGCCGTTAATGGCCACACGTGTCGCCACAGGGACCTCCGCGATCAGGTTCCAATCAATCGTGCCACGTCGAGCGCACGGGCGAAGGTCAGGACGCTGATGGCCCGAACGCCGGCCGCGACCAGCGTCGCGCCGCACTCGAGCACCGTTGCGCCCGTCGTGAGCACGTCATCCACGAGCAGGAGGTGCCGGCCCGTGAGGACGGCCTTCAAATCTCCGGCCACGCGGAATGATCCGGCCACGTTAGCTCGGCGTGCAGCGGGCTGCAAGGTCGTCTGGCTGGCCGCCGCGGACACCCGCTCGAGCGCCGGGATCACGGTGCGGCCCGTGCGCCGGGCCACGCCCCGGGCGAGCAGCTCCGCCTGGTTGTACCCACGTTCCCGCAACCGGCGCCGCGTCGTCGGGATGGGGACGACGAGCGAGGGCGCGTCCCCCTCGGCAGCGGGCACCGGGACCGCGGCCATGTACTCGGCCATCGGCTCGGCGAGCGCGCGCCAGCCGCGGTACTTGAGCTGGTGGACCAGTCGGTCTGCCGGCGGGTGCAGCAGGAAGGCAGAGCGTGCGGCGCGCAGCCACGGGGGCCACGCCTCACACTCCGGGCACGTCGGGCCGTAAACCCGGCCGGTGCGCAGGCGGGGCGCCCCGCACCGCGGGCAGGCCGGCGGCGGGATGGGGCGGAGCCGCGCCCGGCACTGCGGGCAGATCAGGCGCCGCGGCGGGCGCCCGCGGCTCGGCCCGTCGCAACCCAGGCAGATCGGGGCGAAGACCAGGTCCAGCAGCCCGGCCGCCAGGCCGCCCGCAATGGACGCGATCCCACCGCCTCGTGCGGCGCCCACCCGCGTTCCTCCCGGCCCGCGCGGCGCGGGCCAGCTCGCGTACGGTTGCGCCCGGCCGTGGCGTGGCCGGGCGCGGCATCGGGGGGGAACACGATCGGCACCGGGGTGGGACTACGCCATGGCGCGATGGTCGCCCGTGGCAGGAGCGCTCGAGCGTACGGCGGCGAGCGCCTCCCGCATCGCTTCGACGGGTGCCGGCACGCCCCACCAGCGCTCGAACGCGGCCGCGCCCTGCTCCACCAGCATGAGCATCCCATCCGCAGCCGGGATCCCGAGCGCCCGCGCCGCCTCCACCCAGCGCGTGGGCCTGGCGCCGTACACCAAGTCGAGCACGGCACCCGCGGAGGCGAGGTCCGCCGGCTCGAGGGGGAGCGGATCGTCCGGCCGCAGGCCGAGGGGCGTCGCGTTGACGACGAGGTCGAAGCGCTCGCCGCGGATCTCCTCGGGCCCGCGTGCGACCCGGATCTGCAGCCGGCCGGTCTCGAAGCGGCGTCGCAGCTCCTCGGCGCGATCCGGGGACCGGGCCAGCAGGGTCACCCCGGCCGCGCGCTCCTCTTCCAGCCCTGCGAGCGCGGCACTGGCTGCGCCGCCCGCGCCCAGCACCATCACGCGCGCGCCCGCCGCCGAGGCCAGCACGGCACGCAGGGCGGCGCGGAAGCCCGCCACGTCCGTGTTGTCTCCGCACAGCCGCCCCTCTTCCTCCCAGAACGTGTTGCAGGCGCCCGTCCGCTGGACTGCGGCCGTCGCCCGTTCGATGACCCGGGCGGCCTCGAGTTTGTGCGGGACGGTGATGTTGCCGCCACCGCCGGCCCGCGCGATGCCGCGCATGAGCCCGGGGAGCGCTGCCGCGTCGCAGCGCAAGGCCACGTAGACGCCGTCCACGCCCGCCGCCCGGAAGGCGGCGTTCTGGAAGATGGGCGAGAGCGAATGGGAGACGGGGTCTCCCAGCAGCGCGATGAGACGTGTCGCGGCGGTGATGGGCATCAGGGTGCGAGGATCGGAGCCAGCCGGTCGAAGACGCCGCCCACCGCCTCGCGGAGCTGCTCGAAGGTGCGGCGGTACGCGGCATCATCCGCGCCGAACGGGTCTTCGACGGGTTCGCCGCGCCCCTCGCCGGCCACCATGTCCGTGATCAGCGCCGCCTTGTCGGCGCCGCCCAGCTCCGCGATGACGTGGAGCTGCGATCGGCTCATGGCGAGGATGAGATCGGCCCACTCCACCAGCTCACGCGTGAGCGGCTGTGAGACGTGGGAGGAGAGGTCGAGCCCTTGTTCCGCGGCAACCCGTACGGCTGCCTCCGACGCGGCAGCACCGGGGCTCGCGGCGATTCCCGCGGAGGCGACCGCCACGTGCGTCCACGACCGCCGCTGCGCCTCCTGGCGCGCGATCGCCATGGCCATCGGGCTCCGGCACGTGTTGCCGGTGCACACGAAGAGAAGATTGTAGGTCGTCGGCGCGCCCTGGTCGGCAGCTCGCTCATCCACGCTCATCGATCTCGCCCACGACGCGTTTCAAGTCCTCCAGCGGGAGCGCACCCGCGCGCAGCAGCCGCGGCCGGCGTCCCGAAACGTCCAGCACCGTCGACGGCGGCGAGGGGGGCAGCGGCCCGCCGTCCAGGATCCAGAAGGGCTCGCCCGGCGCGAGCGCCTCGATCACCGCGCGCACCTCATCGGCCGTCATGGCCGGCGGCTCGTCCGGGCGATTCGCGCTGGTCGACGTAATGGGCTCGCCCAGCGCATCGAGCAGCGCCTGCACGGCCGGGTGCGGCGAAGCGCGGATGGCCACCGTCCCCTGCTCGCCCGTGACCTCGGCCGGATACCTCCCCGGAGCCGTCCGCAGCACGAGGGTGAGCGGCCCCGGCCAGAATTCCTGCGCCAGGCGCCGACCATGCTCGGTCCACTCCAACCCTGGCGCATCGCGGGGCGTGCGGACCAGCAGCAGGAAGGGCCGTGCCCTGCCCTGCCGCTTGATTCGCGCGAGTCGTGCCAGCGCTTCGCTCCGCAGCGCGCAGCCGAGGCCGTAGACCGTTTCCGTCGGGTACGCGAGTAGCCCGCCTTCCCGCAGATGCGCGGCGACGCGCGGCGCGTGCCGGCGGTAGTCCGCCGGTCCGTGGAACGGGATCACCGTCGGCCCGCTCACGGCAGCCGGTGAGTCGCCGTCCACGTGGCCTCGCCCGCCTGCGGCGCACCGCGCCGCGCAGCGAGCACCGCCCGGGCGAGCTCGAGGTCGTGCGGCGTCGTCACCTTGATGTTCGCCCTCGACCCCTCGATCAGCACGACGTCGCCGCCGTAGCGCTCCACGAGCGCGGCGTCGTCCGTGGCGGCGACGCCTTCCCGGGCGGCGCGGCGGTACGCCTCCACGATCATCGCGCGAGGGAACGCCTGCGGCGTCTGCGCCTGCCACAGGCCTCCTCGATCCCGGGTCCCGATCACGTGGCCCCGCTCGTCCGCCTGCTTGAGCGTGTCCACGACCGGCACCGCGATGACGGCGCCCACGCCCTGCGCGGCGGCCGCCACCGCGCGCTCGACCTCCGCAACCGTGACCAGCGGCCGCGCGGCGTCGTGGATCAGGACGACGTCCGCCTCCTCCGGCACGGCCTCGAGCCCGTGCCGGACGGAGTCCCCGCGCTCCGTGCCGCCCGCCACGACGCGCACGCGCGGATCCAGAGCCATCAGCCAGGCAGGCGGCTGCGACGCGTCTTCGGGCGCCAGCACGACGACCACCCACTCCACGGCGCGGTGCGCGAGGAACGGACGCACGGCGTGCAGCAGCATCGGCTCGCCTGCGAGCTCCAAGAAGGGTTTGCGAACCCCTCCCATGCGCCGGCCCGCGCCGGCGGCGGGCAGCACGGCTGCGGCACGCACGCTCATCGGAACAGGAGATCCAGGAGCGTGCGCACGTCCGCGACCGGCACGGTCTCGAGGCCCGCGGATGCCTCCCGCGGGAGGCCGCGGCGCGCCACGTACGCGCGCGAGAAGCCCAGGCGCGCCGCCTCGGCGAGTCGGCGTTCCATCTGCCCGACGGGCCGCAGCTCGCCGCCCAGCCCCACCTCGCCCACGAACACCGCGTCTCCCGGCACCTCGCGGTCGAACACGCTGGACGCGACCGCTGCGACCAGCGCGAGGTCGCCGGCCGGCTCAGCCAGCCGGACGCCTCCCACCACGTTGAGGAAAACGTCCAGTTGCCCGAACGCGATGCCGGCCCGCTTCTCGAGCACCGCGAGGAGCAGAGCCAGCCGCTGCCGGTCGAAGCCCGTGGCCACGCGCTGCGGCGCGGCGTAGCTCGTGCGCGTGCACAACGCCTGCACTTCCACGAGCAGCGGCCTCGTGCCCTCTATGGTCGCGACGACCGCCGACCCGCTCACGCCCTGCGTGCGCTCGCCCAGGAACAGCGCCGACGGGTTGGGGACGGGCACGAGGCCCGCCGGACTCATGCGGAACACGCCGATTTCGTCCACGCCCCCGAAGCGGTTTTTCGTGGCGCGCAGCACCCGCGAGTCCAGCACCGTCCCGCCCTCGAAGTACAGCACGGTGTCGACGATGTGCTCGAGGGTCTTCGGGCCGGCCACCGTCCCGTCCTTCGTGACGTGCCCCACGACGAACACCGCGACATCCGTTGCTTTCGCGTACCGCTGGAGTCGTGCCGCGCACTCGCGCACCTGCGTCACGCTCCCGGGTGCGCTCTCTAGGTCCGGCGCGTAGACGGTCTGGATCGAATCGATGAACAGGGCGGAGGGCTTGCGCGCGTCCGCGTGGGCCAGGATCGCGTCCAGCTCCGTCTCGGCGAGGAACATCACATCGCCCGCGCCTGCGCCGAGGCGGTCCGCGCGCAACCGTACCTGCGCCGCGCTCTCCTCGCCCGAGACGTACAACGTCCTGCGGTCCGCCGCCTCCAGCCGGGCCGCGACCTGGAGCAGCAGCGTGCTCTTGCCGATGCCCGGTTCACCGCCCACCAGCACCAGCGAGCCCGGCACGATGCCGCCGCCGAGGACGAAATCGAACTCGTCGAGCGCCGTCCGCCACCGGGCCGTGTCGGCGCCCTCGACCTCGGCCAGCCGGCGCGGCTCGGCCCGCACTGCGGGCCCGGCGTGCTCCACCCTCCCATCGCGGCGGGAGCGCGTCCGGGCGCGCCCGGTCGGCTCCTCGACGAGCGTGTTCCATGCGCCGCACGCCGGACACTGGCCCTGCCAGCGCGGCGTCTCGTTGCCGCACTCGGTGCAGAAGAACGCGGTCTTCACCCTGGCCATACGAGAGTCTTACCCCTCCAGGGGCGAGGGGTTACCTGCCCCGGGTGATGATACCACCCCGCGTGCGCCCTGAACGGGCTCGACCCGCGGCGTGGGGAGGCCAGGCGCCGCTAAGCTAGGGCTCTTCGCGGCGGGAGTAGGACTCGAACCGCGTGCACTCCTTGCGGAAGTACAGCTCCACGATGCCGGTCGGCCCGTTGCGCTGCTTGCCGATGATCAGCTCCGCCTTGCCCTGCAGACCCTTCTCCTGAGCCTCTGCCGGCGAAAGGTAATACTCGGGCCGGTACAGGAACATGACGAGATCGGCATCCTGCTCGAGCGAGCCGGATTCGCGCAGATCCGAGAGCTGCGGGCGGTGGTCGGCTCGCTGCTCGGGCGCGCGCGAGAGCTGCGACAGCGCGATGATCGGCACGGAGAGCTCCTTCGCCAGCGCTTTGAGACCCCGGCTGATCTCGCTGACTTCCTGCTGCCGGTTCTCCGCGCGTCCGCTCGCTTGCATGAGCTGGATGTAGTCCACGATGATGAGGCCGAGATCGGGCTGATCCGCCTTGAGCCGGCGCGCCTTGGCGCGCATCTCGAGCACGCTCAGCGAGCCCGAGTCGTCGATCCAGATGGGGGCCGTGTTGAGGTGCCCGGCCGCCTGCGCGAGCCGCACGTAATCGTCATCCGTGAGGCGTCCGCGGAGCAGCCGGCTCAGGTCGACGAGCGCCTCAGAGCACAACATGCGCTGCACGAGCTGCTCCTTGGACATCTCGAGCGAGAACAGCGCAACGGGCACGTTGTGCGTGATGGCGGCGTGCAGCGCAACGCCCGTCACGATCGCCGTCTTGCCCATGCTCGGCCGTGCGGCGATGATCACCAGGTCGCCCTTCTGGAACCCGCCCGTCATCTCGTCCAGGTCGGGGAAGCCGGTCGCGACTCCGGTGATGCCGCCTTGCGCTTTCTGCAGCGCCTCGATGCGCTCGAACGTCGGGTAGAGGATCTTCTTGATCCACACGAATCCTTCCCGGTCGTGCGTCTGCGCGACCTGGAAGATCCGCTGCTCCGCCTCGTCGAGCACCTGCTCGACGGTCTTCTCCCCGACTTCGTAGGCGTCCCGGATGATCTGCGACGCCGCGTCGATGAGCCGGCGCAAGACCGCACGCTCGCGGACGATCCGAGCGTGGTACTCGATGTTCGCGGCCGTCGGCACGGCGTCCAGCAGCTCGGCGAGATACGCCATGCCGCCGACGAGCTCGAGCTCATCGTTCTTCTTCAGCTCCTCGCCGACGGTGATCGGATCGACGACGTTGCCGCGCTGGAACAGGCGGACCATGGCGCGGAAGATCCGCCGGTGCGCCTCGCGGTAGAACATCGAGTCGTCGACGATCTCGACGGCCTTGGGCACCGCGTCCGCGTCGATGAGCATGCCGCCGAGGACGGCGACCTCGGCTTCCGGCGCGTAGGGCGGCTGCCGATCGGGCGCTGGCGGGACCGCTACGCCCACCGGGCCGGCCAGCCCGCGCCCGGCGTGAATAGCCTCACGCCTCTCCATCGATCACCTGCCGCAGGAGCTGGAAGTCTTGCCACGCCTCGCGCAGCCGTTCCGGACTGCGCAGCAGGTAAGCCGGATGGAACGTCACCACCACGGGCACGCCGCGTCGCTGATGGAGCCGGCCCCGCAGCGTCCCGATGCTCGCTTCTGCCCCGACCAGTGCCTGCGCCGCGAACCTGCCCACGGCCAGCAGCGCCCGGGGGGCGACCAGCTCGAGCTGCCGCTCGAGGTACGGCGAGCAGCTCGCGATCTCATCGGGCCGCGGGTCCCGGTTTCCCGGCGGGCGGCACTTCAGCACGTTGCAGATGTAGACGCTCGCGCGCGGGAAACCGGCGCTCAGGAGCAGGCGGTCCAGGAGCTTCCCCGCCGCGCCGACGAACGGGCGGCCCGTGCGGTCCTCTTCGGCCCCGGGCGCCTCGCCCACCACCATCACCGCTGCCTTCGGGTCGCCCTCGCCGAACACCACCGTGCGGCGGCCCTGGTGCAGCCGGCAGCGTGTGCAGGCGAGCGCCTCCTGCCGCACAGCGTCCAGCGTGGGCGCGCCGCGCTCGTGCGTGCCCGGCCCGGCCGTGGCGCCCGCGGCGGCTGCCGCCTCGACACGGGCCTCCGCACCCTGGCGAGCGGGCACGGCGCGGGCTGGCCCGGGCCGTGCCGGCCGCGCAGGCGCACGGCTGGCCAGCAAGGCCCACACGTCCTCCCGCGTCAGCGTCTCCAGGAACAGGCGCTCGTCACCGAGCTCGCTGCGCTGCCTCAGGTAGCGGACCAGCAGCCCGCGCACGTCGCTCATCGCCGTGCATCGAGTAGCGCGGCCACCCGGTCGAGCAGGGCCTCCGCGACGTCGTGCTTGGACATCAGGGGCAAGGCCTCGCTCGCCCCGCTCCGGTCGATGATCACCACGCGGTTGGTCTCGACCTCGAAGCCCGCGCCCGGCTCGGTCGCCTCGTTCAGCACGATCAGGTCCAGCGCCTTGCGCTCGAGCTTCTCCCGAGCGTTCGCCATCGCGTCGTGCGTCTCGAGCGCGAAGCCGACCGCCACCAGGCCTGGCGGCCGTGCGGCGCGCGTCGCATCGAGGATGTCTGGCGCTGCTTCGAGCGGGATCGCGGCAGGCGCTTCCGCCTTCTTGATCTTCCGCCCTGCCCGCTCCGCCGGCCGGAAGTCCGCGACGGCCGCGGCCATGATCAGCACGTCGGCGCCGGCCAGCGCCGTGCCGACGGCCTCCGCCATCTCCTCCGCGGTCTCCACGCGCACCAGCTCCGCGCCCGTGGGTGGCTCGAGTGCCGACGGGCCGCTGATGAGGATGACGCGCGCGCCGCGCCGCCACGCCGCACCGGCGATCGCGTAGCCCATCCGGCCCGAGGAGCGGTTCGAGATGAAACGCACGGGGTCGATCGCCTCGCGCGTGGGGCCCGCAGTGACGACGACCGTGCGCCCGCTCAGCGGCGTCTCCCCCTCGAGGGCGCGGCCCACGTGCTCGATGATCGTCGCCGGCTCCTCCATCCGCCCGGGGCCCTCGCCCTCTCCATATGCCAGGCGCCCCACCGCGGGGCCGACGATGCGGTATCCCAGCCGCCGCAGGCGCCGCACGTTCAGCCGCGTCTGCGGATGCGCCCACATGCGGTCGTTCATTGCAGGGCACAGCAGGACGGGGACCTGCGCGGCGAGGAGGATCGCGGTCAGGAGGTCATCGGCCTGGCCGGAAGCGGCGCGCGCGAGAAAGTCCGCGGTGGCCGGCGCGACGCAGACCACATCCGCTCCGCGGGCGAGCCGGATGTGGTCCAGCGCATGGCCGGGGTCGAAAATCTCCCCCGCGACCGGCCGACCGGTCAGGGCCTCGAAGGTGATGGCGCCCACGAACTCGCGCGCCGCCCGCGTCATCACGACATCCACGACGGCGCCGAGTTCGGTCAGGTCCCGCGCGAGCTGCGCCGCCTTGTACGCCGCGATGCCGCCGGTCACGCCCAGAACAACGCGGCGCCCCTGCCAGGGGCGCCGCGGAGCCAGCGGCCCGGGCATCGAGTGCTACGCGCCCTTGCGGCGCCGCTTGATGAGGCGGAACTCGATGTCGCCCGATGCCAGTGCTTCGAGTGCGCGGGTCGTCAGCTTCTTCTCGAGTCCTGCCGGTACGGCCTCGCGCGGCAACGCGTTCAGCTCGCGCGCGTACTTGGCCGCGACCAGCACGCCGAGGTACTTGCTGCCCGCGTGTCGCGAAATCTCGGAAGGAGTGAAGACGCGCATTTAACAACTCCTTTCCAGGATCTCTCCCAGCTCTCGTTCCAGGCGCTCCACCTCGCCGGCGAGGTCTTCCTGACGCTGCACCCGGGCTTCTTCCGCGGTGATGACCGCCTCGAGCGTCGCCAGCGCGCGCTCGAATTCGTCGTTCACCACCACGTAGTCGAAGTCGGTGGCAGCGGCCAGCTCATGGCGCGCCGTCTCCAGCCGACGGATCCTGTTCTCGCTGCTCTCTGTACCCCGCCGGGCCAGTCTGTGATTCAACTCTTCCGCGCTGGGCGGCAGCACGAAAATCAATACGGCATCCGGGTAGGCCCGGCGGATCTGCCGTGCGCCCTGGACATCGATATCCAGCACCGGGATCTGGCCGCGCGCCAGGGCATTCTCGACCTCCTGCCGCGGCGTGCCGTAACGCCGCCCATGGACGACCGCCCACTCGAGCAGCTCGCCCGCCTCGAGCATGCGGTCGAACTCGGGGTCGCTCACGAACCGGTAGTCCTTGCCACCCTGCTCCGCACCCCGCGGCGGCCTCGTCGTCGCCGAGACCGAGAAGACCAGCTTGGGATTCCGCTCCACCAGCGCCTGCGCCAGACTGGTCTTTCCCGCCCCGCTCGGCGCCGCGATGACGACCGGAAACGGCCGGCTCCCCACACTCACTCCACGTTCTCGATCTGCTCGCGCAGGCGCTCGATCTCGTTCTTGATGGCGACCACCTCGTGCTCGATCGCGGCGTCGTTCGCCTTGGCGCCGATGGTGTTCGCCTCGCGGTGCATCTCCTGCACGAGGAACCCCAGGCGCTTGCCCACCGGCTCCCCGCCGGTGTCTGCGAGCAACTGCCTGAACAGCTCCATGTGGGAGCGCAGCCGCACCGTCTCCTCGCTCACGTCCCAGCGCTCCGCGAGATACGCGATCTCGCGCGCCAGCCGCTCCTCATCCACGGAGACGTCCTGTGCCAGCTCAGCGATGACGCGGCGCAGGCGGTCTCGTTCCGCGACCAGCCGCGCGGGCGCGCGCTCCACGATCCTTGCCAGGGCCGCGGCGATCGCATCCAGGCGCTCTTCCAAGTCCGCCCGTAGCCGCTGCCCTTCCTCGGTGCGCATGGCCAGACACGCGCGGGCCGCCGCGACGGTCACCTCCTCGAGCGCCTCGATCGGGATCTCAGCGTCCTGGCTGTCTTTCGCGACGATCAGGTCGCCGAATCGGCTCAGCAGGGCCAGGTCCACTTCGCCCGGCACCTGCAGGCGCTCCTTGAGGGTCTGGAACGCTCGCAGGTACTGCCGCGCCCGCGCCTCGTCCAGCTCGAGCACCGGCGCGTCACCCTCCCCGTCCGACCGCTCGAGCCGCAGCGTGAGGGTCACGTGCCCGCGTGGCAGGACGGCCCGCAACCACTCCCGCACCTGCAACTCGTAGCGGTCCAGCGCGGGCGGCAGCCGGATGCTGGCGACGAAGTAGCGATGGTTGACCGTCTTGACTTCCGCCCGGAGCCGGCCGGCCGGCGTCTCCACCTCGGCCTGGCCGAAGCCCGTCATGCTGCGGATCATTCGCCCTCCACGCAGCCATAATAGTACCCGCGGCCACGGTAAGGGTCAACGCGCTGGCCGGGAGTGGAGACGAGTTGGCCCTCAGTTGCGGAACTGCCACTTCACGCCGTAGAAGAGCCGCGGGCCCACCAGCTCGCGGCCCGGCACGTCCCAGATCCCACGGCGGCGCGTCAGGTTCTCCCAACGCAGGAACGCGCGCACGTCCTTGACGCGGAGCTGGAGGTAGAAGTCCAGCGTGGTCGCGGCGGGCGCGAGCGTCAGGATGGGCGGCGCCGGGCCCCCGCCGGCGTCTCCCCCGCTCACGGGGACCAGCATGGTGCCCCGGTGCCGGCCCTCCAGCCGCGCCAGGACCTCGAGGTTGCCGCTCCGCAGGGGCGTGGCGTGGAAGACGAGGCTCCCCAGGCCGCTTTCCACCGGTAGGTAGACCCAGGGTTCGCCGCTCCACCACCGCGTGAACCACCCCTCGAGGTAGAGGGACGGCCACGGCGTGGGGATGCGCGCGCTGACCTCCCAGCCCCGGATCCGGCCGCCGGGGTACAGATGCGGGCCTGCCGGCTCGGAGATCAGCCCCAGGGCCCGGACCGAATCCGCATCCAGCATCAACCCCGCGGCGCCCAGCTCCAGGCCGCCGCGTGTCAGGATGGCGCCGACCCGGTAGCCGGTGCGCTCGGTCAGGATCGGAGCGCCCGTGCTGTCCTTGGAGAACGGCGCGCTCCCCGCGCCGGTATGCCATTCGGCCAGGGGGCGCACGCCGAGGATCGGCCCGCCCCGCACCCGTACGCCCCCGGACCACGACGGGCCCACGCCTCTCCAGTCCACCATCCGGACCGACCCGTCCAGGGCGAGGATCTGGCCGAACGTCCCGCCCGCGGTGAGCTCGACGTCCCAACCCGGCAGGCCGTGATTCCTGCGCCAGCGCGTCGACGTGCCGGCCTCCAGCCCGCCTCGACGGAATCCGGCGCGGAAGCCCGCCTGTTCGCTCACGTCGTGCAGGCGGATCGTGTCGGCCCGTACGTCCTCCACCGTGGAGCGGCCGGCGAACGCTTCGGCCACGAGCCCCGGCACCGGTTCGATCCGGCCGCGGAGCACGAGGTCGGCGCGCGTCCCGTCGAACGGGCCGTACGAGTCCCTCGCTTCGCGGCTGGTGGAGGCGCGGCGGTACTCGACCTGGATTCCACGCCCCTGGCCGGCCAGCGTCCACTTCGTCCAGATGCCGAAATTCTCGGCGGGCTCTCGGAAGCCGAGCCCGTCGGAGGCGAGCCGTTCGACGGCAAGGCCGAGCGAGCCGCCGAGGAAACTCGGCGTGAGGAACAGGCCGCGCAGGAGGTCGGTCCCGAAATCACCGGTCCCCGCCTCGACCCGCGAGTAGGCTGCCCGCTCCCAGGCGGAGAGCGTTTCCAGCTCGATGCGCAGGGACCCGAGCCCGCGCCGGATGCGGACGCTTTCCAGCTCGGCGAGCTGGATGCGGGAGAGGTCCAGGCCGGGTCCGTCGAGTGGGTCCAGAGCGAACCCGTCCAGGAGCAGCTCGATCCGGCCCGCATTCCCGCCGAGCCCGCTGGCCACCTCCGGCATGCCCGCCAGGCCGTACCGGACCCGGGTCACGCCCGGAATGCGCTCGAGCAGGTCCGCGAGGGTGAGCGCGCCGCTCACGAGCAGCGCGGTGCGGTCCCAGACCCAGACGCCGGCATCCCAGCCCTCGGTCGCGGCGGCCGGCATTCGCGGGAGCTGGGGCGGTGGTGTGGTGTCCGTCTCGACGGCCGTCGCGGCCTCGGCGGCGGCGGCAGTGTCCGCCGGAGGGGGGATGGTGTCACGCGGCTGCTGCGGCACCGGCCTGGGGCGCGGCAGGGGCACCTGCGCCGCCAGGGGCCGCGGCGAGAGGACCGCGCCGGCAGCGAGGAGGAGAAAGGCGAGAATGGCCCGGCGGGTCGCGCTGGGGTCACCGGTCCGCCGAGCCCGCTGCATCATGCCTGCCCGGCGCGGCCGCGTATCCATTCCACGAACAGACGGGTCGGAACACCGGTCGGCCCCTTGCGCAGGTAGGGCGGCACGTCGTCCCGGTACGCGGTGCCCGCGATGTCCAGGTGCGCCCACGGGAACTCGCTCGCGAACTCCTTGAGGAACCACCCGGCGGTGATCGTCCCCGCCGGCCGGCCGCCGGTGTTCTTGATGTCGGCGACGTCGCTGTCGAGCTGTGCGCGGTACTCGTCCCACAGCGGCAGCACCCAGCAGCGTTCGCCCGACCGCTCGCCCGCCTCGCGCACGGCAGCGACCAGCGCGTCGTCGTTGCCCATCAAGCCGATGGCGTGGTGGCCGAGCGCGATGGTGCACGCGCCGGTCAGCGTCGCGGCATCCACGACCGCCGCGGGGCGGAACCGGCGCGCGTAGGAGAGCGCGTCCGCCAGGAGGAGTCGGCCTTCCGCGTCGGTGTTCACGACCTCGATGGTCTTGCCGAGGTGGCTCCGCACCACGTCCCCGGGTTTCAGCGCCTTCCCGGAGGGCAGGTTCTCGGCAGACGGGATGAGCCCCACCACGTTGACGCGCAGGTCGAGCTCGGCGATCGCCTGCAGCGCGCCCAAGACGGCGGCAGCGCCGGACATGTCGTACTTCATCTCTTCCATGTTCTGCGCCGGCTTGAGCGAGATGCCGCCGGAGTCGAACGTGACGCCCTTGCCGACCAGCACGAGCGGCGGCTCGCCTTCGCCGCCCCGCATCGACCCGATGACGATGAAGCGCGGCTCCTCCTCCGTCCCCCGCGCCACCGCCAGCAGCGCGCCCATCCCTTCCGCCCGCATGGCCTCGCGGTCCAGCACGGTGACCGCGAAGCCGTGGCGCCGGCCGAGCTCTTCCGCCACGCTGGCCAGGTGGCTCGGGGTGGCGAGATTGCCGGGCCGCGCGGCGAGCTCTCGCGCGAGGTTCTCGCCCCGCGCCGCGATCTCGCCCACGCGGGCGCCGCGCTGCACGTCCGCGCGTGCGGCGCCGCCCGCCACCAGAGCGAGCGATGCGATCTCCACGCGCGGCCCGTCCTCCGGCGGCTGCGACTTGAGCTCGCGGAACTCCCAGGCCGCGAGGGTGACCGCTTCCGCCGCAGCCTGCCCCAGCCGCTCGGCGTCCACGCCCGCCGCGGCCTCGGGCATGAGCACCGCCAGCTCTGCCACGCCGAGGCGCTGCGCCTGCCGCACCGCGTTCCCCAGCGCGCGGCGCAGCGGCTCGGCCCCGAATTTCTCCCGCTTGCCGAGGCCGACGAGCAGCACGCGCTCGGCGCGGATCTCGCCCTCGCGCGGATAGAGCACCGCGTACTCATCCTTGCGGCCCCGGAAGTCGCCGCGGCCGAGCAACACGCCGATCGCGCCGGCCATGCGCCCATCGACCTCCGCCGCCCCGGGCATGGCCCGCTCCTCCTCGAACCAGGGGATGACGAGGAGTGGGGTGGCCACCTCCGCGACCGGCGCGTCGAGCACGCTGATCTCCAGTGGATTCATAGGCCTGCCGTTCTACAGCGTTGTTGTGAAAAAGGATCCGGAGCGCGCCTCGACGAAGCGCTCCGGACCGGCTGATGATCGACAACCGACTGCTTCGCGCCCTTCGGGGGCGTTCGCCCGATGCTCAGAGCCGGGCGATGATCGCGTCGGCGAACCCCGACGTGGGCACCTCGCGCGCGCCTTCCATCTGGCGCGCGAGGTCGTACGTCACGATGCGGTCCTGGATCGCGCGCTCGAGTCCCTTGGCGACCAGCGCCGCGGCCTCCATCCAGCCAATGTGCTCGAGCATCATGACGCCGGAAAGGATCAGCGAGCCGGGGTTCACCTTGTCGAGTCCAGCGTACTTCGGCGCGGTGCCGTGCGTGGCCTCGAAGACCGCGACCTCCTCGCCGATGTTGGCTCCCGGTGCCATGCCGAGGCCGCCGACCTGCGCTGCCGCCGCGTCCGACAGGTAGTCGCCGTTGAGGTTCGGCGTCGCGATGACCGAGTACTCGTCCGGCCGCAGCAGGAGCTGCTGGAACATCGCGTCCGCGATGCGGTCCTTGATCACGACGCGCCCGCCCGGGTCCCCGCCCGCCAGCGCTGACTCCGCAACCGTGTGCTCGCCGAACTGCTCGCGGGCGACCTCGTAGCCCCAGTCGCGGAACGCGCCCTCCGTGTACTTCATGATGTTGCCTTTGTGCACGAGCGTCACGGACGGCCGCTTGCGCTGAATGGCGTAACGGATCGCGGCGGCGATGAGGCGCTTGGAGCCGAACTCGCTCATCGGCTTGACGCCGAAGGCGCTGCCCTCCCGCACCCGGACGCCCATCTCCTCCGCGAGGAACCGGCCGAACCGCGCCGCCTCCACGCTGCCCGCCGGCCACTCGATCCCCGCGTAGACGTCTTCCGTGTTCTCGCGGAAGATGATCACGTCCACCTTCTCCGGCTCGCGCATCGGCGAGGGCACGCCCGGGATGTAACGCACGGGCCGGACGCAGGCGTAGAGGTCCAGAACCTGGCGGAGCGTCACGTTCAGCGAACGGATCCCGCCCCCGACCGGCGTCGTGAGCGGGCCCTTGATCCCCACCTTGAACTCGCGCAGGGCCTCGAGTGTCTCGTCGGGCAGCCACTCGCCGGTCACCTTCACGGCCCTCTCGCCGGCGTAGACCTCCATCCATGCGATGCGGCGCGCGCCGCCGAAGGCCTTCTCCACCCCCGCATCCAGCACCCGCCGCGTGGCACGCCAGATGTCCGGGCCGGTGCCATCCCCCTCGATGAACGGGATGATGGGTCGGTCGGGGACGACGAGCTGGCCGTCCCGGATCGCGATCGGCTCCCCGTCCTCGGGGACGCGCGCGAAGCGGTAGCGCTCTGCCATGTGGACCTACACCCTTTCCGCGATCGGCTTGACCTTTTTGCCCAGCGGCCCCACGTACCTGGACTGCGGCCGGATGAGGCGGTTGTCCCGCAACTGCTCGATCATGTGGGCCGCCCACCCCGGCGTCCGGGCCATCGCGAAGATGTTGGTGAACACGTCCGTCGGGATCCCCAGCGTGTAGTAGACGGACGCGCTGTAGAAATCGACGTTCGGGTAGATCTTCTTGCCGCGCCGATCCATCTCCTCGCGCATGACGCGCTCGATCCGGGAGGCGATGTCGAGCCAGCGCGTGTCGCCTCCCTGCGCGGCCAGCCGCCCTGCCAGCTCCCGCAGGATCGGCGCGCGAGGGTCAACGGTGCGGTAGACGCGGTGCCCGAAGCCCATGATCCGCTCGCCGCGGGCGAGCGCCGTGCGCACCCACTCCTCGGCACGGTCCGGCTCCCCGATCTCGAGCAGCATCTTCATCACGCGCTCGTTCGCGCCGCCGTGCAGCGGGCCCTTCAGCGTCCCGATCGCGGAGGTCAGCCCGGAATGCATGTCAGAGAGCGTCGCCACCGTCACGCGCGCAGCGAACGTGGATGCGTTCATCCCGTGCTCGGCGTGGAGCGTGAGCGCGACGTCCATGACGTGAGCCCGCAGTTCGTCCGGCTCCTTGCCCGTCAGCATGTACAGGAAGTTCGCCGCATGCCCCAACCCCTCCCTCGGCGCGATGGGCTCCCGTCCGTTCCGGATCCGGTCCCATGCCGCCGTCAGGGTCGGGAGCTGCGCCGTCATCCGGATCGCCTTGCGGAGATTCGCTTCCTCCGCCATGCTTTCGGCGTCCGGGTCGAACGCCGCGAGCGCAGATGCCGCGGTGCGCAACGCGGCCATGGGGTGGGTCTCCCGCGGCAACGCGCGTAGCAGATCGAGGAGGGCGGGATTCACCGCGCGCTCGCGTTCCAGCTGGGCGCGGAACTGGGCGAGGTGAGCCGAGTTGGGCAGGTCGCCGTAGAGCAGGAGATAACAGACCTCCTCGAACGTCACGTTGCGGGCGAGGTCTTCGATCTCGTAACCACGGTAGATGAGTCGCCCTTCCTCACCGTAAATTTCGCTCAGCTCGGTATCTGCGACGACGACGCCCTCTAACCCCCGACTCGACATAAGCCCGTCCTCCAGGGCGAAGGAATGCGCTCGGAATCTAACGTGAACCAGGGAGCCTACACCGGACCGCCAGACGGCAACGGGGCCGACATCCTCCGCGCTCAGGCGAAGGAGCCAGCCCCGTGTCGGCATAGGGGCGGAACGTGCGGCCAGGGCCCGAACATAGCGGCGCCCCGGAGGCGATGCAAGAGCGCCTCGCACGGTCGTTTTGCGTGACGCGACGCGAGTTCCATCGTCCATTTTATGAGCCGGGAAATCGCAGCGGGGCAGATGCCGGGGGACGCCAGCGACGCGCACGTCGTCGCGGCGGTGCGCCGGGGCGACCGGGAGGCCTTCCGGATCCTCGTCGTGCGCTACCAGGACGTGCTCTACCGATACGCCCTGCGCATGACGGGGCAGGCGGATGTGGCGGCGGATCTGGCGCAGGCCGCCTTCGTCAAGGCGTACGGCAATCTCTCCCGCTGCCGGGACCCGGAACGCTTCGGGGCGTGGCTCTTCCGGATCCTCGTCAATGGCTGCAAGGATTACCTGAAGAGTCACCGCAGGCGGGACGCTTCGCTAGATGACCGGCCCGTGGCCTCGGCAGCGAGCGAGAACGACCCGGCGGCGGAGCTGGAGCGGTCCGAGCTCAGGACGCTCCTGGATGATGCGCTGGCTCGCCTCCCGGAGCCGCAGCGCGAGGCGTTCATCCTGAAGCACGTCGAGGGGCTGTCCTACGAGGAGATCGCGGAGCTGCTGGACGTGTCGATCCCCGCGCTGAAGATGCGGGTGCACCGGGCGCGCGAGGCGCTCAAGACGGTTCTCGAGGAGGTTCTCTGATGCACCCGGACCTGCAACGCTTCCTGGACGGCGAGCTGCCGCTGGATGCGCTCCCTCCGGAGCTGCGCGCGGAGGCGGAAGAGTGGCGGGCTCTGCTCGACGCCGCTGCCGCCCTGGGTGAAGAGCGCGCGCCGGCGTCCCTCGAGCACCGCGTCATGGCCGCCATTGCCCGGACGGCGCCCGCCCTGCCCGCCTGGAAGCGCGTGCTACGCTGGCTGGTCACGCCGCGGACCGTGCAGGTCCGGCCCGCCGGCCTGCTGGCGGCTGCCGCCGCGGCCGCGGTGTTGATCCTGGTCGCGTGGCCCGAAGCACGGCCGCCCCTGCCCGCCGCCGGCGCCCGCGGGTCGGAGGCCGTCGCGGCCAGCGACGAGCCGCCCGTCGTGCTCGTGCAGTTCGTCTACCACGGGGGCGAAGCCCGATCCGTGGCGATCGCCGGCGATTTCAACGGGTGGGATCCGGCCCACCACGAGCTCCGCGACCCGGACGGCGACGGCATCTGGACCGCGGTGTTCCCGATCCCGGTCGGCCTGCATAAGTACATGTTCGTCGTGGACGGCGAGCGGTGGGTCACCGATCCGCATGCGGAACGCTACATCGATGACGGGTTCGGCATGCGAAACGCGCTGCTCTCCGTAACGCCCCCGCCGCCATCGCGGAGGGAGTCCTGATTCCACGCGCGCGTGGCAGCCGCGCCGGCTGGTTCGTCGTCCAGGCGCTGCTGCTCGCTTTCGCGGCTCCTGCGTCGGCCCAGCACATCGATGTGTGGCTGGACGCGGCGGCGGCGCACACGCGACCGCCCGGCGGCGTGCAGGACGCCGAGGCGGAGACCTACGGCATCCTCGGTGCACGCGTCGGCCTGGAAGGCCGCCGGGGGTTGCTCGAGTTCGCGGCGCAGGGTGGCCGCAGCGCGGACGTGGACGGGGGCATCTGGCTGGGCGGCGCGCTGCGCGGGCAAGCTGGAGGCCGGATCGCCCGCCTCTACGTGAGTGGCCGCGCGGAGCTGTTCGGGCTGCGCTACGATGATCCGTTCAGCTACGACGCGACTGCAGTGGCGGTGCAGCCGCAGGCCGCCTTGCCCATTGGCCGCTGGTGGCTCGTGGCGCGAGGCGAGCTGACGCGCGGTGGTTGGCGGGCCGGTGCGCAGAGCCCGCCGCTCCCGCCAGGCACGCCGGATCCGCCGGAGCCGACCACGGGCCCGCTCGCGGTGACGGGCGGCGCGCTCGAGGCCGTTCACGGGAGGGGGCGGAGCGCGATCCGACTCGCTGTCGAGACCTACGAGTCTCGCGCGGGTGGCGCGTTCGACGGCGCGTACCGCGGGATCGTCGGCTCGGCGAGCTACGGCACGGCGCGCATCGCGGCCGCGCTCGAGGCGCGTGCCTGGCGCACCCCGGCCGGCGACGAGTTCGGATACCACGCCGTGGTGACGGTCGCTGCCCGACCCGACGTCCAGCTCCGCATCATGGTCGGCCGCACCGTGCGCGACCCGCTGTACGGCATGCCCGGGAGTGTCACCGCAAGCGTCGGCGCGAGCTGGCGGATCGGCAGGTTCGCCCCGTCGCAGCCCCTGCGCATCGTGGAGGTCGGCGAACGGGTGCCGGGCGGCCGCCGGGTCACGTTCCGCCTCCGGGCCCCGGATGCGCGCAGCGTAGCGTTGTCCGGCAATTTCACCGGCTGGGAGCCGCGTCCGATGCGGCGCGAAGACGGCGGCACCTGGGTCCTCGCCGTCGTGCTCGAACCCGGCCTCCACCATTTCGGCTTTCTGGTGGACGGTTCGGTGTGGACCGTGCCGGAGGGTGCGCCGGGCGTGGCGGACGACGGCTGGGGGCGGAAAAACGCCAGCGTGGTCGTGGAGAAGTGACGTCCTGCGGGCCGGCTCGTCTGAAAGGGTGGCCGGCGTGGAGTGTACGGCGAGAGGAACCGAGCATGAGTCGCTTGCTCCTGCTGTCACTGCTGATCGCGGCGTGGTGCGTGGCTGGCGCGGCCAGTCGCGTCCATGCGCAAGAGGCAGCCAAGTACGAGCGCGCCCGCGCGGCCTTCTCGGGCGAGGACGCCCGTGCCTTCGAGCGGCTGGTGGCGCAGGCGCGCGAGCAGGGTCTGCCTGTCGACCCGTTGGTGGACAAGGCACTGGAAGGCGCCGCGAAGGGAGTTCCCCCTAGGCGCGTGCTCGCCGTGCTCGATGAGCTCGCGACGGGGCTGGCTCGGGCACGTGGCCTCCTGACGGCGTCGGGTTTCCGCCCTGCTCCCCCGGACATCGCCGCAGTCGCGGACGGCCTGCGGCGGGGCGTGCCGGAGCACGCGGTCAGGGAGCTGGGCGCGGGCGCGCAGCCGGGCGAGCCCATCGCGCTCGCCGTGCACACCCTCGCGGACCTGCTGGACCGTGGCGTTCCGGTCGCGATGGCGCTGGACGTGTTGACGGCATGGCGCGGGCAGGGGGCGCAGACGGCAGACCTGGCGGAGTTGCCGGCAGCGATCGAGCGCCTCGTGCGGCAGGGGGTACTGCCCTCCCAGGCCGCGCAGGCCGTTGCGGCGGCCATGCGGGCGGGACGCGGCCCCGGCGCCGCCGGCCCACCCGGCGTTTTCCCGCCGGCCCGCGGGCGGGGGCCGGGTGGCGATGG
Source organism: Longimicrobiales bacterium (assembly GCA_036563975.1). Classification (GTDB taxonomy): domain Bacteria; phylum Gemmatimonadota; class Gemmatimonadetes; order Longimicrobiales; family RSA9; genus RSA9. Next base: position 45,791 of record DATCLK010000097.1, read on the forward strand.
GCCGCCGATTCCGCCGGGGGCCGGTCCACCTGGCGAGAAAGGCGGTCGCGGAAAGAAGTCGGGTTCCTGAGGCACGCCCTTCCCCGCTTCCCGCCGTGCCGGCGCCCCGCGCCGGCCGTTCTCCACCCGCTCCCTCTGTGCTGTCCTGCCCTCCACGCTGACGCGTGCCGCGTCTTCGCGGGCGGTCAGCTGCTCACGCGGCTCTCGCTTCCCTGCTCTTGCCTCCACGCTGAGGCGGACGTACATTGTTCTCGACCCGTAAGGGGTTGCATGGATGAGGGCCCCGGGCGCCCTGCGAGACGGTGCGCCGCGGGGCTTCGTTGTCTTCGGGGCACAACCCAACTTTTCCGGAAAGGCGCCGCCGCCACGGTGGCGCTTGTTCTTTTCGTTTACCACCATTCGCAGCGGGAGCGCGTCATGTCTGGTCCTTCCTCACCGGTTCGCGCAAGGAGCCTCGCAGCGACCGCTACGGGCGAGGCGGTCGAGATCAAGCGCATTCTGTTCGAGGCGCTTCGGGAGCTCTGCGCAGACCTCGGCGTGCGGGAGGGGGATCTTGTGCGATGCCGCGCAGAGACGCCCTCACAACTACTGCTCGAGACGCCGGCCGGGCGCACCGTCGCCCTCGCCCGCGACTGGGCCCGGTTCATCCAAGTCGTGCCGCCCGGACCGATGGCGCTGGCGCCCCGACGATCGGGGGTCGAGCAGGAGACGGCGGCGGCATCGCAACGCTGACCGCGCGGCCTTGACGCGGCCCCTGGCCGGGCGTATGCGTGGCGGATCCGTCCAGGGGCCGGGCCATGGCCCGGCGAGCGTAGCCCGCCGTCCGGAGGAGCGCAATGCGCGCGCTGTCACGACTGCTCGGCTCCATCGCGCTGCTCTGTTGCCTCCCGCCAGCCCTCTCTGCGCAGCAGGAAGTCGAGCCGTATCAGATGTTCGGTGCGGCGTTCGGCTGGGGCGCCATCGGCCCCGGCCAGGACACGGGCATCCCCGGTGACGCGGCGGATGCCGGCACGAGCATGCAGTTCGGGCTCGAGCTCGAGATCAGGCAGAACTCCCTGGTCTACCTCTATGGCCGCGCCGATGCGGACGCGGCCGATGTGCGCCAACACCTCGGCCTGAGCGGCGGCGTGCGCATGCGGCCGTTCCGAGGCCGTCCTATCCGGCCCGTGGCCGGCTTCGGCATCGGATTCTACTGGCTGGAGCCCAAGGTGGACGCCACGCTTGCGGTGGAGCGTGAGATCGCGTTGCGTGCCGAGGGGCACATCGGGGCCGAATGGCTCGCCGTGCCCGGGCTGCGCTGGTACGTGGAGTACCGGCTGGCCGCGTCCCGCTACCCGGCCGTCGTCCGGCAGGAGGGCTGCACGCCGCCCGACCGCTGTCTGGCGCTCTCGGGTGACCGGCTCCTCCACCTCGCGCACACGGGCTGGGTCGGCGTCCGCATCAAGATGTTCTGAGCAGCGGCACGACGTCGCCGCGCGTCCGCCTTCCCGGATTTCGAACGGCGCCACGACGCCGTCGCCCGCGCCCCTCCGTCATCGGAGGACGGGCGCGAGGACCTCGAGCAGCTCGGGTCGCTGGCGGATCTCGCACTCGTACGTCACGCGCGTGGAGGGGATGGGGATGGAGATCAGGCGGCCGAGGTCGACCGGCGTGCCGATCGCGACCGCTTCCGCTTCCGCCGCCGCGCGTCGGATCGTCTCCTCGAGCTCGCGGACCTGCGTCTCACCGTAGCCCATCGCTGGAAGCAGCGGGCCGATCGCGGGGTAGCGATCGAACACCTCGCGCACTTCGCCGACCGCGTACGGCCGTGGGTCCACCAGCGCAGCCGCACCGGCCTCGCGGGCCGCGATGCTCGCGGCGCCGTAGGTCATCTCGCCGTGCGTCAGCGTCGGGCCGTCCTCGATCGCGAGGACCCGCTTGCCGCGCAGCACGTCGGGATCTCCGACGGTCAGCGGGAAAGCCGCCTCCAGGATCCTCGCACGCGGATTCACGGACTGCACGTTGGCGCGCACGCGCTCGACCGCGCCTTCCGGCGCCGTGTCCACCTTGCTCACGATGATGGCATCCGCGAGGCGTACGTTGGTTTCGCCCGGGTAGTACGTCAGCTCGTCCCCTGCGCGGTGCGGATCGACGACCGTCAGGTAGACGCTCGCCTTGAGGAACGAGGTGTCGTTGTTGCCGCCCTCCCACACCAGCACGTCCGCCTCGGCTTCCGCACGTCGCAGGATCGCTTCGTAATCCACGCCCGCGTACACCACGCTCCCGGCCGCGATGTGCGGCTCGTACTCCTCGCGCTCCTCGATCGTTGTCTGGTAACGGTCCAGGTCCTCGTACGTCGCGAAACGCTGGACGGCCTGCCGCTCGAGATCCCCGTACGGCATCGGGTGGCGGAGGATGGCCACGCGGCGGCCCGCCTCGCGGAGCATGTGCACGATCAGGCGGGTGACGGGGCTCTTCCCCGCGCCGGTGCGCGACGCACACACCGCGACCACCGGGCGCCGGCTCTCCAGCATGGTCCGCTCGGCGGCCAGCAAGAAAAAGTGTGCGCCGGCCGCGTTCGCGCGGGACGCGAGATGCATGACCGCGATGTGCGAGACGTCGGAGTAGGCCATGACACACGCATCCACTCGGTGCTCTCGCACGAGCTCCTCGAGCCGGTCCTCCTCGTAGATGGGAATCCCTTGCGGGTACAGCGCGCCGGCCAGTGACGGGGGATAGGTCCGGTTCGCGATGTGGGGGATCTGTTGCGCGGTGAAGGCGACGACCTCGTAGGCGGGGTTGCCGCGGTACACCACGTTGAAGTCGTGGAAGTCGCGTCCGGCCGCGCCCAGGATCAGGATCCGTGTTCGTGCCATCGCTTCCCGCTCAGGCGAGCGAACCGCCGCCGTTTCGGCCGCGCGCGGCTACGCGGCTCCGAGCACCTCCCGAATCGCCGGCAGGACGCCCTCGAGCTGCTCGCGCGTGGCGATCAGCGGCGGCGCGAAGCGAACGACCTGCTCGTGCGTCTCTTTGGCCAGGACCCCGCGGTGCATCAACGCCTCGCAGAACGCACGGGCTGGACCGGATTCCCGGCGGATCACCACTCCGATGAGGAGTCCGCGCCCGCGCACCTCTGCGATGTGCCGCGAGCGGATCCCGGCCAGCTCCGCCATGAACCAGCTCCCCACCTCGTTGGCTCGATCGGCCAGCCGCTCCTCGACGATCACCCGCAGCGAGGCACGCCCCACCGCCGCCGCCAGCGGATTGCCGCCGAACGTGGAGCCGTGCGTGCCCGGCGTGAATACGTCCATGATGGGTGCGTCGGCGAGCACGGCGGAGACCGGATATACGCCGCCTCCCAGCGCTTTCCCCAGCACCAGGATGTCCGGCCGCACGCCTTCCCACTCGCATGCGAACATGCGGCCGGTCCGGCCGAGGCCCGTCTGGATCTCATCGGCGATGAGGAGCACGCCGCGCTCCCGGCACAATTCCGACGCAGCGCGCAGGTACCCTTCCGGCGGGACGACAACGCCGGCCTCGCCCTGGATCGGCTCGACCAGGAACGCTGCCGTCTCGGGCCCCAGCGCCGCCGCCAGCGCCGCGACGTCCCCGTAGGGGACGAGGCGGAAGCCCGGGGTGAACGGGCCGAAACCCTCCCGGTATTTCGGCTCGGACGAAAAGCCCACGATGGTCGTCGTCCGGCCGTGGAAGTTCCCTTCGCACACCACGATCTCGGCGCGATCCGCCGGCACGCCCTTCCGCTCGTACGCCCACTTGCGCGCGGCCTTGATCGCGGTCTCCACCGCCTCGGCGCCCGTGTTCATCGGCAGCGCCTTCTCGTAGCCGGCCAACCTGCACAGGTCGGCGAGGAACGGGCCGAGCTGGTCGTTGTGGAAGGCACGCGACGTCAGCGTCAACCGGTCCGCCTGCTCGCGCAGCGCTGCGAGGATGCGCGGGTGCCGGTGCCCCTGGTTCAGCGCCGAGTACGCTGACAACATGTCCAGGTACCGCCGCCCGTCCACATCCCACACCCACACGCCCTCGCCGCGCTCGAGGACGACCGGCAGCGGCTCGTAGTTGTGCGCGCCCCAGCGCTCCGCCTCGGCGAGTGCTCGGCTCGCCCGTTCGCTCGCCGGCGCCGCCGGCGCAGCGGTGAGCTCCGAACGAGTCTTCACGGGCCCCACTCCCCACGGCCTGGCTCGTCAGGCACGCCACACTCGGGGCACTGCGTCGCCAGGTACCTGACCCACTCGATCACCTCGTCCACCGGCGGCAGGTCCCGCGCCGTGTCCGCCTCGACGGCGTTGTAAACCACGCCCCAGCGGTCCGCGATCACCAGCGCGGCCCGGTCCGCAGGCACACCGAGCCGCCGCCGCACCTCGCCGTCCGGATCCGCCAGGACCGAAAACGGCACGCCATCCACGCTGCCGACCAGCCGTGCGGCGTTTTCCACCGACGCAGGCACGATCACCAGCGGCCGGCCTGCCCAGATGTCCAGAGAGTGGTGCGCCTGCGTGAGCCGCAGCAGCACCTCCGACCCCTCCTCTGGATCCGCAGAGCGAAGGACCACGATCACCGGTGCCCCACGCGCGGGCTCCCGCAGCGCCACCAGCCGCCCGTCCGGCACGGCCGGCAACGACGCCGCCGGCACCCGCTGGCCCGGCCGCAGGGGGGCTGCCGGTTGCATCGCCGCTGCCCGTGAGGTCGCCATGGTATTCCTCCCCAGCGCGTCGGCGGCGCGATCAGCGCGAGACCGGCTTGCCCAGCCGCCGCTCGACGTCCCGGACCGCCTCGTTGAGCCGGTTCTTGCTCCCCTCGTGGTCATCCACCGCCAGCAGCATGTACACGCGATCGTGCTTCTCGCGGAGTCGCTGCTCCGCGCGGCGGATCACCGGCATGACTTCATCCCACTCCCCCTCGATCACCGTGTCCATGCCGGTCACCTCGTACGGAAGGCCGGAGCGGTCGATCTCCTGGACCACCTCGGACACCGGATCCACCAGCGAATCGCCGGCACCAACCGGGAACATCGTGAGGCTGAAGAGCATGGGCTACCTCCAGTGGAACGCAGGACGAGGTTCGGCGCGCCCGACAGCGCGTCCGAGGGAGGGCATTTCTCGTGCCGACTGCCTGGTCGCCGGCAGACCCGCTCGACTCGCGGGGCAACCTGCCCGCCATCACTGGCGCGCGCGGCCGGGCGTGCGCCTGGGCGCCGTGCCCCGCAGGTGGACCCCCGAAGCGACGAGCCCGACGCACCATTCGGCGCATCGGGCTCTCGTCGCTCAAAGCCTGTTTCTCGCGATCCGACGGCTCACCGCCGCCGCCATGCCGAGGGTGGGACTCGAACCCACATGGGCTTGCGCCCGCGCGATTTTGAGTCGCGTGCGTCTGCCATTCCGCCACCCCGGCGTGCTCTCTAAAGATAACCTCGCGGCGGCCTTCGCTCCAGGGCCACCGCCGTCGAGAACGGCCCGCCGACGGCGTGCGCTCCCGAGGCATCCGACGGGATCGGCTGGGCAGGCGGGGCAGCGGGAGCGGGGCGTTGACGCTCGGGGAGCGTCGTGATGCCGCGGTCCTCGTCCACATGCAGGCGGGGCGCCACCGGGAACCCGGAGCTGACGCCACGCCGTACCCCCGGATCCCACCGTCTCACTCCAGCGCCTTGGGCGGCCCCAGCACTTCGCTGAGGATCAGCGCGCGGCGCAACTCCGACCGGCCACCGAGTTGGAGCGGGATTCGGCTCGCTGCGCGCTCTCGCTGCGCCGGCGCTTTCGTGATCCGGGCGTGGAACGCGGCGTGGCGCTCGGCCGCAGGCGGCAGCGGCGCCTCGAGCGACACGACCGCCGGCTCGGTCTCGAGCGATGCCGCTCCCCCGGCCGGCTGCAGCACCTCGACCGATCGGTCCTCGCCGACAGGCACCGGGGCGGGCTCCGCCTCCAGCCCCGCCACCTCATCGGGTTCGAACTCGGACTCGATGTCCCCTTCGTCGTAATCCGGCTTGAAGCCTGGCTCGAAGTCCGGCTCGAGGTCAGGCACGTGCGCCCGCACCGGGCTCGTTTCTTCCCCCGCCTCCGGCGCACGCACGACGACCGGCCGCCGCTTCTCGCCCGTCAGGATCTCCCACAACTCATCGGGGATCATGTCCGCCGCCGACGTGGACGCGGCTGCCTCCGTCTCGACCGGTGGCGCGACACCGGACTGCCCGGTCTCGTGCCGCGACCCCGCCGGCGCGCCGTGAGGCGGCACGTCCTCAGGTCGCGGCCGGGTCCGCGGCGGCGCGCCGCGCCGTGGCGGCGCCTGTGTCCCGCCGCCGAGCACGCCCCTGAGGACGGACCAGAGGACGAATACCAGGAAGAGCAGCGAGCCGAAATCGTCCACGGCTCAGCTTTCTCCGGTGGCGCTGCCGTCCGCACCGCCTGCGATCGCGTGGCGCATCTCTGTATCCGCCAACAGATTGCGGTAGCGCACGTAATCCATGATGCCAAGATTCCCCTTGCGGAACGCCTCGGCGATCGCCAGCGGGACCTGCGCCTCCGCTTCCACGACCCGGGCGCGCATCTCCTGGACCTTCGCCCGCATCTCCTGCTCGGCCGCGACCGCCATCGCCCGCCGCTCCTCGGCCTTCGCCTGCGCGATCCGCTTGTCCGCTTCGGCCTGGTCCGTCTGCAGCTCCGCGCCGATGTTCTTGCCCACGTCCACGTCGGCGATGTCAATGGACAGGATCTCGTACGCGGTGCCCGCGTCCAGGCCCTTGGCGAGAACCTTCTTCGAGATCGAGTCCGGGTTCTCCAGCACGGCCTTGTGGGACTCACTCGAGCCGATCGTCGAGACGATCCCTTCGCCGACCCGCGCGAGAATGGTGTCTTCTCCCGCGCCGCCGACCAGCCGGTTGATGTTCGCACGCACGGTGACGCGGGCGGTCGCGATCAACTGGATCCCGTCTTTGGCCATGGCGGCCACGCGGGGCGTGTCGATGACCTTCGGGTTGACCGATACTCTCACCGCATCGAGCACATCACGACCGGCCAGGTCGATCGCCGCCGCCTGCTGGAACGAGAGGTCGATGTTGGCCTTGTTGGCGCTGATCAGGGCCCTCACCACCCGGTCCACGTGGCCTCCGGCGAGGTAGTGGCCCTCGAGCTGCTTCGTCGTGAGATGAATGTCCGCCTGCGTCGCCCAGATGAGAGGCCGGACCACCGCCGCGGGGTTCACCTTCCTCAGCCGCATGCCGATCAGGTCCGTGAGCCCGATGCGCACCCCAGCGGACACCGCCTCCACCCACAGCCGGATCGGCACGGCCCAGGCCAGCAGCATGAGCAGCAGGACGCCGATGACGAGCAGGCCGATGGTGCTCACGAAAAGTCCTTCCTCCATGTCTGAACGCTCGCTCGTGAAGTGAGTGTCACGGTGCGACCTTCACGCCCACTATCCCACGGGCCGGACCACGTGCCGGTATCCTTCGGCGCGCACGACGCGGACGGGCGTCCCCGCCGGGATCCAAACGCCCTCGCTGACCACGTCGAGCCGCTCCTCGCCGAACTGCGCCACGCCGGCCGGCCGCAGGTCCGTCACGGCGACGCCTTCCGCGCCGATCAGGTCGGAGCGTGGCGGTGCCGAGAGGTAGCCGGCGTCGGCCGCCAGCGTCTCCTGGAGCACGATCCCGGTGCGCGCGAGCCCGCGACCCTTCGTGAGGGACCGGACGATCAGCCAGCCGCCCACCAGCACCAGCACGATGGTGAACGAGAGGGCGCCGGCCGCCTGACTGAAGTCCGCGGCCGTCGCCAGGTTGCCGACCAGACTCAGGTAGACGCTAGCCAACACCGCGAGGATGCCTCCGAGTCCAAGCAAGCCGAACCCCGGCACGAGGAAGATCTCCGCACCGAGCAGGACGAGGCCCACTCCGAGCAGAATGAGCTCTTCCCGGCCCGCCAGCCCGACGAGATAGTGGCTCCCGAAGAAGAGCGCCAGCGAGATGGCTCCTGCCAGCCCGGCCATCCCGAACGTCGGGGTCTTCAGCTCGATCAGCAGCCCGAGGAACCCCAGCGAGAGGAGCATCGGAGCGACCAGCGGGTGCGTCAGGAACCGCACGACCGCCTCGGCCCAGTTCACCTCGGTCGCGACGACCGTCGCGCCGGCAAGGTCGAGCTCCTCGAGCAGTGTATCCCAATCCGCCACTTCGCTGGCGTAGCCGACGCGCACCGCTTCCTCCGTCGTGAGCGTCAGGAGCTTACCGGGCTCCACCAACCCCTCCACTCCGACCTCCTCGTCCACCATGGCCTCCGCGACGCGCGGATCGAGCCCGCGCGCCTCGGCCAGGGCCCGCATCTCGCTGCGCATCGCGCTCACGATCTTCTCCGGCGCCTTCTCCCCTTCCCCGGTGACGGGCGTTGCCGCACCCATCATCGAGCCGGGCCGCATGTAGACCTTGCGGGCCGCGAGGGCGATCATGGCGCCGGCCGAGAACGCGCGCCGGTTCACGAACGCGTAGACGGGCACGTCCGAGTCCGTGACCGCGTTGACGATCCGCTGCGCCGCATCCACGCGGCCACCCGGCGTCTCGATGTCGAGAATCACCGCCGCCGCGCCCGCGGCCGCGGCCTCGCGCAGACTGCGCTCGACGAACGGGGCGAGGCCGAGCTCGATGGTCCCCTGCACCGGCACACGGTAGACGATGGCCGGCTCGTCCGCGCCCCGCCCCTCCGGGGCGACGCCAGGACCGCAGGCCGTGCCCAGTGCGGGCGCAGCGATGAGCGCTGCCGTCACGAGCCGCTTCACGGAGCGGCGCAGGGTCGATTCCATCATATCAATTCGATGTACCCGCGGCATCCCGAAAGGATACGCGATTGGCTGGCGCAGCGGAGACCCCGGTCCCCTACTCCGACGGAACCGAGCGCAGGAGCTGGCGCGCATAGTACGCCCGGCGCAGGCCCAGCACGTGCTCGCCCCGGTCGTACGCCTCGCGCGCGCCACGGATCAGTCGCTCGGCCCGCTCCAGCCGCCGATCCGTGATCTCGCCCTGCGCCCGCCGCTGCGCGGCCAGGTCCGCCTCAAGTTCCGGCAGCAGCCGCCGCAGCACCGACCGCGGCGTGGTCTCGTCGAGGCGGTCGGCGGCGGCGACGAGGGCAGCGACCGCCGCGGGATGATCCCCGGCCGCGGCCGCCGTCCGCGCCCGGCGCAACAGCGCGCGCGCCGCGAGCAGCGGCTCGCGCGTTCCCGGCAGCTCCGCCTGCCCGACCAGCTGCTCAGCGATGCCGAGCCAGCGCGTGGCCTCCCCCATCGCCTGCTCGATTCCGGCCGGGTCCAGCAGCAGCGCCAGGGGCGCGAGTCCCGTGGCGTAGGCCTCCGTGCGGAGCCGGGCCGCCTCCGCGCGGTCCGTGGCGGCGTTCGCGGCCAGCGCTAGATCCCGGGCCGAACGGAGCAGCCGTGTGGCCGCCTCGATCGAGTCCGACCCCGGTCCGCGCTTGTCCCGGCCCGCGGCCTCCTCGAGCGCTCGCGCGGCCAGTACGGGGAACGTGGGCAACCTGGCCGCGATGGAGAGGGCCGCTTCCAGCTCGCCCGCGGGCACGAGCGCGGCGGGCGCCGTGGGCGAATCACCGCAGCCGGTCAGCAGGACAAGCGCCGCGGCAGCCCCGGAAACACAGCGCGGGAACAGACGCATCCACTCTCGCCGAAGGGGAAACATCGGGCTGAAAAACCTAGTATCATCGCCGGACGCCGGCAACGGGATTCTCTACTTGACCCCTCCCTGGACGGGGTCATAGGTTGACCCTCGAATGTCTGACCAGGGGCCTGGAGCGCGCATGAGGCAGGATCGCCCGGGGTACGACGAGAAACTCGCGACCATCCTGCGCGCGGCCGCCGCGGTCTTCGCGGAAAAAGGCTATCACCAGGCCAGCATTCGCGACATCAGCCGTGCGACGGGCGTCAGCCTCTCGGGCCTGTACTATTACGTTCGCAGCAAGGAGGAGCTTCTGTTCCTCATCCAGGACCACTGCTTCGGCGCGGTCCTGGAGAACCTGGAGCGGATCCTGCGCGAGACCGAGGACCCGCGCGTCCGCCTGCGCTTGTTCGTGGAGAACCACGTCCGGTTCTTCGCGAGCAACATGCAGGAGATGAAGGTGCTGTCGCACGAGGCCGATTCGTTGAGCGGCGAGTTCCGGCGGCGAGTCAACGCCAAGAAAAAGCGGTACACGGATCTGTGCATGGGCATCCTGCAGGAGCTGGGGCCCGCCGGGAGTCGCATCGACCTGCGTGTCGCCACCTTCGGGCTCTTCGGGATGCTGAACTGGATCTACAACTGGTATCACCCGGGTCGAGACGTCCCCGTCGAGGAGCTGGCGGAAGGCTTCTGCCGGCTCTTCTTGCAGGGTTATCTCGCCGCGGACAGCGACAGTGCTGGCGCCGCGCTGCCGGCGGGTGCGGTGGAAGCCATGATCGCTGGGCCTGGTCCTTCGATCTGGCGACGCTGACGACCGACACAGAGGGAGAGATCACCATGGCCAAGGTGGTGGAGAAGGACGCGGCGCTCGAAGCCCGCGAGCTCGTGCACTACGAGGAGCGTGACGGCGTGGCGGTGCTCACGCTCGACGATCCGCCCGCCAACACGTACACCTACGAGATGATGCAGCAGCTCGACGCGGCGATCCTGCGTGCCCGTATGGCGGATCACGTGTCCGTCCTGGTGCTGGTGGGTGCCGGCGAGAAGTTCTTCTGCGCGGGCGCCAACATCCAGATGCTCGCGGAGGTGTCGCCGCAGTTCAAGTATTACTTCTGCCTGCACGCGAACGAGACGCTCAACCGCCTCGAGCACACGCCCAAGCTCGTCATCGCGGCGCTCAACGGCCACACGGTCGGCGGCGGCCTGGAGATCGCCATGGCCGCGGACATCCGCATCGCGCGGCGCGGCGGCGGCAAGATCGGGCTCCCGGAGGTCAACCTCGGCGTGCTGCCCGGCACGGGCGGGACGCAGCGCCTGGCCCGCCTCGTCGGGAAGGCGCGCGCCATCGAGCTGATGGCCACGGGCCGGACCTTCGAGTTCGAAGAGGCGAAGGAGCTGGGGATCGTCCACGACATCTACGATGCCGAGTCGCGGGACGCGTTCCTCGACAAGGTGCTGGCCTACGCTGCGCAGTTCACGCCGCCGAACCGGGCCGCCAAGGCCGTGGGTCACATCAAGCGCGCCGTCCAGACCGGCGCCGAGCTGCCCATCGCGGAAGGGCTGGCGCTCGAGCGGGAGCTGCAGCAGCTCCTCTTCCAGAGTGAGGACGCGCGCGAGGGGCTGACGGCCTACGTCGCCAAGCGGAAGCCGGAGTTCAAGGGCAGGTAGCCGCCCGAGCCGGTCCGTACCGCCGACTCGCGCACAACAGAGCCGCGGAGGGAGCATGTCCACGACGGAGATCCCGGTCGAGCGAAAGGCGCCGAACCGGCTCCACATCGGGGGAGAGTGGGTGGAAGCGGCGAGCGGCCGCACCTTCATCACGTACAACCCGGCGACCGGCGAGCCGCTCGCGGAGATCCCGGAGGCGGGGCCGGAGGACGTCGCCGCCGCGGTGGAAGCGGCACGCCGCGCGTTCGAGTCGGACGCGTGGGCCGGGCTGGACGCGGCCGACCGCGGCGCACTGCTGTGGCGCATCGCGGATGCGCTCGAGGCGAGAGCGGAGGACCTCAAGCGCCTCGAGGTCCTGGACAACGGCAAGCCGCTCCGCGAGGTCGAGTTCGACCTGCGCGAGGCCGTGGACGCCTTCCGGTACTATGCGGGGCTGGCCACCAAGATCCAGGGCGAGACGATCCCGGTCCGCGGGAAGGTCCTCAACTACACGCTGCGTGAGCCGCTGGGCGTCGTCGGCGCCATCATCCCGTGGAACTTCCCGCTCGAGATGGCGGCGTGGAAAGTCGCGCCCGCGCTCGCCTGCGGGAACACGGTGGTCCTCAAGCCGGCGGAGCAGACGCCGCTGACCGCGCTCGAGCTCGCGGCCATCTGCGCGGAGGTCGGCCTGCCGCCGGGCGTGCTGAACGTGGTGCCCGGCTTCGGCGAAGTGGCGGGCGCGGCGCTCGTGCGGCACCCGGACGTGGACAAGATCGCCTTCACCGGCTCGACGGCCGTGGGGCAGACCATCATGCGGGAGTCCGCGGCGACGCTGAAGAAGGTCTCGCTCGAGCTGGGCGGCAAGTCGCCGAACATCATCTTCGAGGACGCGGACCTCGAGGCGGCGATCCGCGGCGCGCACGCGGGCATCTTCTACAACGCCGGCCAGACGTGCACGGCCGGTTCTCGTCTCCTCGTGCACGAGTCCGTGCACGACCAGGTCGTGGAGCAGCTCGTGGAGCGCGCCCGCCGGCTGGTCCCGGCCCCGCCATTCGACCCGAAGCGCCGGTTCGGGCCGCTCATCTCCAGCCAGCAGCTCGAGCGGGTCCTGGGCTACATCGAGCGCGGCCGCGCGGAGGGCGCGCACCTCGCCCTGGGCGGCGGCCGCGCGCTGTACGAGGGCGCCGAGCGGGGCTACTGGGTGGAGCCGACGATCTTCGACCGCGTGGACCCCGGGATGACGATCGCGCAGGAGGAGATCTTCGGCCCCGTGCTGGTGACGCTCACCTTCCGCGACGAGGACGAAGCCGTCGCGCTGGCGAACCAGACGATCTACGGCCTCGCCGCAGGGGTGTGGACGCGCGACGTCAAGCGCGCCCACCGCGTGGCGCGCCGGCTGCAGGCGGGCACCGTCTGGATCAATACCTACCATCCGCTGGACGCGGCATCGCCCTTCGGCGGCTACAAGCAGTCCGGCCAGGGGCGCGAGCTCGGGCTCCACGCCCTCGAGCTCTACACGCAGGTCAAGAGCGTATGGGTCGACCTGGGCTGATGCGGCGCCAGGCCGGTCTGCGCGGCGAACGGGAGCGCCGCCGCACGGGGGCGTGATGGCAGAGGCGTGGGTCGTCGCGGCGGTGCGGACGCCGATCGGCCGCCATGGCGGCGCGCTCGCGAGTGTGCGGCCGGACGACCTCGCCGCCATCGTGGTGCGCGCCGTCGTGGACCGCGCAGGCATCGTTCCCGCCCTCGTCGATGATGTGATCCTGGGGTGCGCGAACCAGGCGGGCGAGGACAATCGCAATGTCGCTCGCATGGCGGCGCTCCTCGCCGGCTTTCCCGTCACTGTTCCCGGTCAGACGGTCAACCGCCTGTGCGGCTCCGGCCTGCAGGCCGTGAACGCGGCGTTCCACGCGATCCGGGCGGGCGAGGGGGAGATCTTCGTGGCCGGCGGCGTCGAGTCGATGAGCCGGGCGCCGTACGTCATGCTCAAACCGGCGGAGGCGTTCGCCCGCGGCGCACCGGAGGTGGCGGACACCGTGCTTGGCTGGCGCTTCAGCAACCCTCGCTTCCCTGCCCACTGGATCGTCTCCCTGGGCGAGACGGCCGAGAACGTGGCGGAGCGCTACGGCGTGACGCGGGAGGACCAGGACCGCTTCGCCCTGAGGAGCCAGCAGCGTGCGGCCGCGGCGCAGCGCGAGGGGCGCTTCGCCGATGAGCTCGTTCCGGTGGAGGTCCCTCAGCGCAGAGGCCCCCCGCTGCGGGTGGAGGTGGACGAGCACCCGCGGCCGGATGTCACCTTCGAGCGCCTCCAGTCGCTCCCTCCGGCGTTCAGGGCCGGCGGCACGGTCACGGCGGGCAATTCGTCCGGCCTGAACGACGGCGCCGCGGCGTTGCTGATCGTGGAAGCGGACCGGGCCCGCGCACTGGGCCTGCGTCCGCTGGCGCGGATCGTGGCGTCGGCGGTAGCCGGCGTCGAGCCGGACCTGATGGGCATGGGGCCCGTGCCTGCGACGCGGCTCGCGCTCCAGCGCGCGGGCATCTCGATCCGTGACCTGCGGCTGGTCGAGCTGAACGAGGCGTTCGCCGCCCAGGCCATTGCGTGCATTCGCGAGCTGGAGCTGGATCCGGAGATCGTGAACGTCAACGGCGGCGCGATCGCGCTGGGGCACCCGCTGGGTTGCTCCGGCGCTCGCATCCTGACCACGCTGGTTCACGAGCTCCGGAGGCGGGGCGGTGGGTACGGCCTTGCCACAATGTGCATCGGGGTGGGACAGGGGATCACGACCGTGGTGGAAGGAGCCGCCGCATGAGCGCTACGGGAGAGGTGCTCGTCGAGAAGGACGGCGCGATCGGGTGGATCCGGCTCAACCGGCCGGAGCGTCTCAACGCCTTCGCCGGCACCATGCGCGAGCAGATCGCGGAAGGTCTGGAGCACCTGGAGGAGTCCCCCGACATCCGCGTCGTGATCATCATCGGCAGCGGCCGTGCCTTCTCGACGGGGGGCGACGTCGGCGTCATGCGCGAACTGATCGAGGCGGGGGACATCGCGCGCTTCGAGGAGCTCGTGCGCGCGGGCAGCCGGGTCGTCCAGATCATCGACCGGATGAGCAAGCCGGTGATTGCCGCCGTCAACGGACCCGCCGCGGGTGCCGGCGCCTGTCTCGCGCTGGCGTGCGACCTGCGCATCGCGAGCGAGACGGCATCGATCGGGTTCACCTTCATGCGCGTGGGGCTGCATCCGGACTGGGGCGGCTCCTACTTCCTGCCGCGGCTCGTCGGTCCGGCGCTGGCGGCGGAGCTGACCTACACCGGTGGGATGATCGGCGCTGAACGGGCGGAGCGGCTGGGTCTGTTCAATCGCGTCGTCCCGGCCGCCGAGCTCGAGCCAGCGGCGCGCGGACTGGCCGGCCAGATCGCCTCCGCCCCGGCCGTGCCGGTCGCCCACGCCAAGCGCCTCCTGCGCCGCAGCATGAACATGACGCTCGAAGAGGTCCTGGAGCTCGAGGTGCAGGCGCAGCTCGCCGCGTTCGCTTCGCCCGACTTCCGCGAGGGGATCACGGCGTTCCTCGAGAAGCGGGCGCCGCGCTTCGGTCGGGCGGCCCGGAACGACAAGGCGGGGGAGCAGCGGCTGTGAGCGAGATCCGGCGTGTCGCCGTGATCGGCGCGGGCACCATGGGCCACGGCATCGCGCAGGTCGCCGCGATGGCGGGCTTCCCCGTGACGCTGGTGGACACGAGCGACGAGATCTTGCGCGGGGCCCTGGACCGTATCCGGCAGAACCTGGACGAGGGCGTGCGGCGCGGGAAGGTCACGGAAGCGGTGCGGGAGGCGGCGCTGGCGAGCATCACGACGGAGACGAGCTTGCGCGCCGCCGTGCGCGACGCCGACCTGGTGGTGGAGGCGGTGCCGGAGCGCCTCGAGCTGAAGCGGCAGGTCTTTCGCGAGCTCGATGCGCACGCACCGGCCAACGCCATCTTCGCCACCAACACATCCGGTCTGAGCATCACGGAGATCCAGGACGGCATCGCCGGAGCGAGCCGCGTGCTCGGCCTCCACTTCTTCAACCCCGTGCACATCAACGCCCTGGTCGAGGTGGTCCGCGGCGAGCGCACCGACCCGGGAGTCGTGGAAGCCGGCGTCGCGTTCGCGCGCCGGATCGGCAAGGACCCCATCGTCGTCAAGGACTCGCCCGGCTTCGCGTCCAGCCGGCTCGGCGTCCTGCTCGGGCTGGAGGCCATGCGCATGCTCGAGGAGGGCGTCGCCAGCGCGGAGGACATCGACAAGGCGATGGAAGTGGGTTACCGCCATCCCATGGGTCCGCTGCGCCTGACGGACCTCGTCGGGCTCGACGTGCGGCTGGACATCGCGCGCTACCTGCACAGCAAGCTCGGCGGGGAGCGCTTCCGCCCGCCGGCGATCCTGGAGCGCCTCGTCGCCGAGGGGCACCTCGGGCGGAAGACGGGCCGCGGCTTCTACACGTGGGAGCAATGATGCCAGAGACGGCGTTCGAGACGATCCTGCTCGACGTGCAGGACGGCGTCGCCACCATCACGGTCAACCGGCCGGAGAAGCGCAACGCGTTGAACGCCGCGGTGCGGCGCGAGCTGGTCCAGGCGCTGGACGCGTTGAAGGCGCGTGGCGACGTTCGCGTCCTGATCCTCACGGGTGCCGGCGACAAGGCGTTCGTGGCGGGTGCGGACGTCGCGGAGTTCGCCCAACGGACGCCGCTCGAGCAGCGGGCGGCGATGGCCGAGCGGTCCGTCTTCGAGGAGGTCGCAGCATTCCCGTGGCCGACGATCGCGATGATCAACGGTTACGCGCTGGGCGGCGGGTGCGAGCTCGCGCTGGCGTGCGACCTGCGCATCGCCGCCCGCTCCGCGCGCCTCGGCCAGCCGGAGATCAAGCTGGGCCTGATCCCTGGCGGCGGCGGCACGCAGCGGCTGCCCCGGCTGGTCGGATTCGGCGCCGCGATGCGCCTGGTCCTGACGGGCGAGCCGGTCGGCGCCGAGGAAGCGAGCCGGATAGGGCTGGTGGATCTGGTCGTGGAAGATGAAGCGCTCGCGCAGCGCACCCGGGAGCTCGCGCGCCTGATCGCGGGCTACTCGCCCGTCGCGCTCCGGCTCGCCAAGGAGGCGCTGCGCGCCGCGCTCGAGATGCCGCTCTCCGCCGGCCTGCGGCACGAGCGCGAGTTGTTCATCACCGCTTTCGCAAGCGACGACGGCCGCGAGGGTGTCCGCGCGTTCCTGGAGAAGCGCAGCGCGGTCTTCCATGGGCGGTGACGCGGCCCGCCGCGGATCATACCGGGAGAGACTCGTTCGGGGTCGAGGAGAGGCATGAGTCGGAACCCGTTCGACGATGCGCCCCTTCCGGGGCGCACCCCGCCCAACCCGTTCGGCGAGCAGCCCGCCACCGTCACGCCCGCCGAAGCCGCCGACCGCATGGAGCGGGCCGCACGAAAGATCCGGGGTCTGCGCAGCCAGCTCGGATCCGAAGGTCTCACCGTCCACGGGATGCGGGAACTGATCGACGAGGTCGCATCCGCTCTCGAGGCCGGAGCCCGCGCGTTGCGCGGGCTGGGATGAACGCCACCGCGCTTTCGCCGTCCACCGCCGGCAACCCGAAGGAGGGCGACATGAGGGCCGCTGTCGCACGTCGTCTCGCCATCGCGTTCTTTAGCGTGCAGACCATCGCCGTCGTCTATCCGGGACTCGTTCCGTTCAGCCGGATCGAGCCCCGTGTGCTCGGTCTGCCCTTCTCCATGGCGTGGCTGACGTTCTGGATCGTGGCGAGCGCCCTGGTGCTGTGGGGCGTGAGCGTCGTGGAAGCGCGCAGCCGCCGAGAGGATTGATCCATGGAACGCTGGCAGGCCGTCGCCGCCGTCGTCTTCGGCTATCTGCTCGTGACCCTCGCGGTCGGACTCCTCGCGGGCAGGCGCGTGACGGAGAGCGTGGCCGGGTATGTCGCGGCCGACCGGCAGTTCGGCCTGATCACGATGTACTTCATCACCGGCGCCACCATCTTCAGTGCGTTCGCGTTCCTGGGCGGCCCCGGCTGGGTGTACTCGCGCGGCGCGGCCGCGTTCTACATCCTGAGCTACGGCGTGCTCGGCATGGCGCCGCTCTACTTTTTTGGCCCGAAGGCCGGCCGGCTCGGCCGGCGCTTCGGTTACGTGACCCAGGCGCAGCTCGTGGCCGGCCGCTTCCCGAGCCGCGCGATCTCGCTCCTCTTCGCGCTCATCTCGGTGGCCGCGTTCGTGCCCTACCTCATGCTCCAGATGAGCGGCGCCGGGATCGTGTTCAGCGCCGTCACGGACGGCCACATCTCATTCGAGCTCGGCGCAGCCCTCTCCTACGGCGTCGTCCTCGTCTACGTCCTCGCCGGCGGCGTCGCCGCCGTGGGCTGGACCAACGTCTTCCAGGGCGTGATCATGATGGCCATCGCCTGGGCGCTCGGAATCTACATCCCCACACAGCTCTATGGCGGCATCGGGCCCATGTTCGACCGCATCGCCGAGGTCAGACCCGAACTCCTCGTGCCGCCCGGGCTCGACGCCGACGGGTCGCCCTGGAGCTGGGGCGCGTACTCGTCCGCCGTGCTCTCGTCCGTACTGGGGTTCCTCATGTGGCCGCATCTGTTCATGAAGGTCTTCACGTCGCGGGATGACGACACGCTGCGCAGGACCGTCATCCTGTTTCCCACGTTCCAGTTGTTCTTGCTCCCGTTGTTCTTCGTGGGCTTTGCAGGCGTGCTGTTCCCCAGCGCACCCGAGCAGCCGGACTGGATCATGCCTCACATGATCCTCAGCAGCGGCCTCCCTGCCGTGGTGGTCGGCCTGTTCTGCGCCGGCGCGCTGGCCGCGTCGATGTCCACGGGCGACGGGCTGCTCCACGGCGCCGCATCCATCGCCGTCGAGGACGGATTGGCGCCGTTCGTCACGCTGACGGACCGGCAGCGGCGCATCCTGATGCGCGGGCTCGTGATCGCGCTCGGCACGCTGGCCTACTTCCTGGCGATCGTGCAGAAGCAGTCGCTGGTGTGGCTCCTCCTCACGGCCTACGGGCTGGTGGATCAATTCGCGCCGCCCGTGTACGCCGCCCTGTTCTGGCGCCGCGCCACGACGAAGGGCGTGCTCGCCGGGCTCATCGCCGGCATCGTCACCAACATCTTCTTCCTGCTCCGCCCTGAGCTGCGGCCGTTCGAGATCCATGAGGGGATCCTGGGCGTGATCGTGAACACCGCCGTGCTGCTCGTGGTCAGTCTGGCCACGGCGCCCCAGCCGAAAGAGCACGCGGACGCGTTCGTCTCGGCACCAGAGGAGCCCCGGGCCGCCTTCGCGGGAGTCGGACGGTGAGCTGCGAGGAACGGTCGCCGGGCGCCGTGCGGGTCGCCATCCAGGGCGAGCTCGGTGCGTACAGCGAGGAGGCGGCGCGCCGCTTCTTCGCCGATCCGATCGAGCCGGTCCCCTGCCGGGAGTTCCGCGAGGTCGGCACCGTGGTGGCGCGCGGCGCCGTCCAGTACGGCCTCCTGCCCATCGAGAACACGCTGGCAGGGAGCGTCGTCGCCTCCTATGACGTCCTCGCCAGCGAGACGCTCGAGGTGCTGGGCGAGGTGATCGTGCCCATCCACCATTGCTTGCTGGGCGTCCCCGGCACCAGCGTGGACCGGATCGCCCGGGTGCTCTCGCATCCGGTCGCACTCGCGCAGTGCGGCCGGTTCCTGCTCGAGCACCCGAGCATCGAGGCGGTCGCCGTCTACGATACGGCGGGCGCCGCGCGCGAGGTCGCGAGCAGCGGCGACCCGTGCATCGGCGCCATCGCCGGCCGCGCGGCCGCCGAGCGCTACGGCCTGGCGGTGCTGGCGGGGAACATCGAGGACCGGCCGGACAACCAGACGCGCTTCCTCGTCGTCGCGCGGCCAGGCACGGGGCTGCCCGGGCCGCCGCGTGCCGCGAGCAGCGAGCGCAAGACCGCGCTGCTGGTCGAGACGGAGAACCGGCCAGGCGCGCTCGTGCAGGTGTTGTTGCCGTTTGCCAACCGCGGGATCAACCTGTCCAAGCTGGAATCCAGGCCGGCCGCCGTCCCGTGGACCTACCGGTTCTTCATGGAGCTGGAGGCGGATGCGGCCAGCGAAGACGCGCGGGAAGCGCTGGCAGAAGTGCGCCGGCGCGCCGCGGCACTCCGTATCCTGGGAAGCTTTCCGCGATGGCCGAGGGAATGACCGCGGCGGAGCGGCTCGAAGAGCTGCGCAGGGCCATCGCTGCGCTGGACAGCGAGCTGGTCGACCTCCTCGCGCGCCGGCTCCGGCTCGCGACCGAGATCGGCGAGATCAAGAAGCAGCTGGGTCTCCCGGTCCTGGACCCAGCCCGCGAAGCGGAGGTCGTGCGCCGTGGCGCGGTACTGGCCCGCGAACGCGGCGTCGACCCCGAGCTGGTCCGGGACCTCCTCTGGCGCATCATCGCCCAGGCCCGCGGGGTGCAGGATGCCCAGCCGGTGCGCGGCGGGGAGCGCTGAGCGCGCCGGGACGCGCCGCGGCTCCGCACACCACGACTCGCCTCCGGGCTGGATCCCATCTCGTCGTTCCGCGGCGAGCCGCAGGCCGATCAGTCCGCCGCTTCCGCCTCCGGCGGCCGCGCCGGGCCGGGCCCGGTCCCGAATGGATGCCGGTCGTCGCCGCCCTCGGGACTCGTGCGCATCGCGATGCGCGTGAGCAAGATGCGCTCGGCCCGGATGTCGTGGCCGAGATGGATCAGGAGGCGGACTAGGTCTCCCGCCCCCCACAGCACCACCGCGAACACGGCGGTGCGGACCACCTCGCCGAGGAGTTGCGGCAGCACGCGGAACCCCATCGCCGTCAGGCCCGCGATCGTCTCGGCGACCACGGCCACCGCCAGGAAGACGGCTGCGCCCTTGAAGAGCGTGCTGACCCAGCGCAGCGCCGTGTACGGCTCGATGTCCCCGTGGCGGACCGGCGCCATTCGCGCGCGGCGCCCCTTCTCTGCGGCCATGACCGGCTCCTTCGTGCAGCGCCCCCGGTCCTCAAGAGCAGGAACGGGGCCAGGCCGTGCCGGGCGGCCGCTGTACTCGCCGGCGCAGGCCGCGTTTCCGCCGGAAACGTGAAAGGCGCCGGGTCGTGAAGACGACCCGGCGCCCCTCGCACCAGCGGCCCTTTCGCCGATCAGTCGGCGGGGTGGACGGAGACGTACTGCCGGTCACGGCCACGGCGCTCGAAGCGAACCACCCCGTCGATGAGCGCGAAGAGCGTGTCGTCGCGCCCGCGGCCCACGTTCTGCCCCGGGTGGAACTTGGTGCCCCGCTGCCGCACGAGGATGTTGCCCGCCAGCACGTACTGGCCGCCGAACCGCTTCACCCCGAGCCGCTTCGCGTTCGAGTCGCGGCCGTTGCGGCTCGAGCCGACTCCCTTCTTGTGCGCCATGGCGCCTCCCTCAACCGAGCCGGATCTCGCCGATCCGGACCTCGGTGTACTTCTGCCGGTGTCCTTGCTTCCGGCGGTAGTTCTTGCGCCGCTTCCACTTGAACACGACGATCTTCTCGCCCTTGCCGTGTGCGACGACCTCGGCCGAGACGGCAGCGCCTTCGATCGTCGGCGTGCCCACGCGGACCTCTCCGTCCGACGCGGCCAGCAGGACCTCGTCGAACGTCACGGTCTCGCCGACGCCGGCATCGATCGCCGGGACCCGGATGGTCTGTCCGGGCTCTGCGCGGAACTGTTTTCCGCCGGTGCGGATGATCGCGTACATGGATCCCACGGGTCTGTTCGGTCCACAGACGTAAAAAGATCGCGCCGACGCAGGGCGTTGTCAAGTTTCCGGGTCTGCTGCCGGGGCTGTCTCGTCGGTCCCAGCGCCGCCGGGACGGTGCCGAGGGGACACGCGGGGAGCCCCGGCGCCCCCGCCCTACCCGAGGGCGAACCGGGCGGTGATGTCGGTGTCCGCCGGTCCGGCCAGGAGCCGGAACTCGTCCTGCCGCATGAGCGGGTCGTCCCGGAGGTCCAGGGCGATGTGGAACGTCTTCTCGAGCCGCTTGAGCAGCCCCGGCTCC
>DATCLK010000098.1:0-2299 GCA_036563975.1 Longimicrobiales bacterium
CGTATACTTCAGCAGGTGGTTCATCGCGACCACCTCGGAGATCACCGTAATGTTCTTGCCCGGATTGAGCGGGATGATGACCTTGGGCACCTTCACCCCGAGGATCTCCACCTCTTCGGCGACGAGGCCGGTGCGATCGTAGTAGGTGCGGTCGTTCCACTCTTCGAGCTGCACCACGACCTCGATGCGCTTCTGCTGCCGGATGGCACGAATGCCGAAGAGGGCGGGGATGTCAATGATGCCGATGCCACGGATCTCCATGTGGTGTCGCTGGAGCTCGTGGCCGCGGCCGATGAGAATGTCGTTCCCCCGGCGAGTGATGTGCACGACATCATCGGCGACCAGCCGGTGACCGCGCTCGACCAGGTCCAACACGCACTCGCTCTTGCCGATCCCACTGCGGCCCATGAACAGGAGGCCCACGCCGTAGACGTCTGCGAGCGAGCCGTGCACTGTGGTGGAGGGCGCGAAGTGCTCCTCGAGGAACGACTGCGTGCGACGGTAGAGCTCGCCCGTCTTGAGAGTCGAGCGCAATAGCGGGACCTGGCGCGCACGAGCCGTCTCGACCATCACGTGCGGGACGGCGAGCCCCTTGGAGACCAGGACCGCGGGAATGTCGAGAGAGAAGAACGCTTCGAGCGTCTGGCGCAGGCGCTCCGGTTCGAGGCTCTGGAGGTAGGTGATCTCCGTCTGGCCGAGCACCTGGAGGCGCCCCCGGGGCAGCCGGTCGGAGTAGCCGGCGAGGACGAGGCCGGGGCTGGAGATGCTGGGTTCCTCAATGGTGCGGTCCAGCCCGCCCTCGCCGGCCAGCAGCTCGAGGGCGAGACTCTCCTGCTTCTGCTGGAAGAACTCGCGGACGGTCAGCCCCTTCACCTGGATCCGGGCCCTTTCGTTGAGATTCCGTGGAACACAGCCGGTCTGCCCGCGGAGTGGTCGCGGCCGCGCTCGCGCTGGCGGCGGAGCTGGCTCGCCGTCCGCGACACGGCCTGGTCGAGGGCGGCGCGCGGGTCCGTGGCCGCGGCGTGCGCGACCACGACGGACCGGCCGGTGACGAACGTGCGGGCTTCAACGGCGTAGAGGCCGTGGTCGCGCTCGAAGATCACGTCGACGGACTCGATTCGCGGCTCGAACCGGATCATCCTGCGAAGCCGATCTTCGGCGCGGCGGCGGACGGACTCGCCGATGGTGCAGTGACGGGCGGAGACGTTGATCAGCATACGCCCTCCTGGCTCGCGGGTCTCCGGCTGGAAAACGACCGACGCGCTCATGCGGCCCGCTCGATCATCTCCTGGAGGTGAGCCTCCGTCTCCCGCGCGGCGCGATCCCAACTGAAGCGCTCTGCGAACGCCCGGGCGCTGCGGCCGAGGCGGTCCCGCAAGTCGGGATCCGAGAGGAGCGCGCGGAGACGTTCGGCCAGCGCGTCCACGTCGCCGTGAGGCACCAGGAAGCCGGATTCGCCTGCGGACACGGAGTCGCGCAGACCGGGCGAGTCGCTGGCGACGGTGGGCGTGCCGCAGGCCGCGGCCTCCAGGTTCGTGATGCCCCAGCCCTCCTTGGGGGAGGTGAGGACGTGGACCCAGGCCCGGCGGAACAGGGTGCGCTTCTCTTCTTCCGTCACGAAGCCGGGCATCTCGACGATGTCGGCAAGGCCGAGCTTGTCGCACAGCGCGCGCAATGCGGGCGCGTGGTCGCCCTTGCCTGCGATGATGACGCGTGGCGCGAGCCCCCCGGCCCGCAACCGGGCCACCGCGCGGAGGATGAGGTCCACGCGCTTGTACCGCTTGAGGCGCCCGAGGTAGAGGATGGTGGGCTGTTCGAAGCGGGGCACGGCCGGGTCGGGCGTGTAGAATTCCAGGTCCACGCCGTTGGGGATGACGCGCATGCGAGCCGGGTCCAGGCCGCGGCGCGCCAGGTCCTCCACCGTGCTGCGCGAGACGGCCTGCACCGGGACGCGGCGGTAGAGAAGGCCCAGGGGTCGTTCGAGCAGCCAGGTGGCGGCGGCGAACGGAGGGGACGCCTCGGCGAAGGCGGTGCCGCCGAAGAGATGGTGCACCAGCAGCACGAGGGGCTCCCGGCCCCACAGCGGCGTGAACAGCGGGACCTTGTTGAGGTCCTCGATCATCGCATCGAACCTGAACCCACGGAGGTGACGGCGATAGTACCACGGCGCCGCCCAACTGAATGTATAGCGGCTCCCCACGCGGTGCACATCCATCCCGTCCACCATCTCCCTGCGGGCGCAGCCGGGCCAGGCCGAGACGAGCAGGGTGATGCGGTGTCCCCATCTGGCGAGCCGGCC
>DATCLK010000099.1:0-10561 GCA_036563975.1 Longimicrobiales bacterium
TCACCGGATCCATCATCGCGATGCCCGGCGTCTCGGGTCGTGCCTCGTTCACGCGTCCTCCCTCGCTTCCGGTTCTGGTGCCGTGGCCGGCTGGGCCCGGCCGGGCGTACGGTTGGCTTGTACACCGCTGGTCGCGGGATGCTCGGCCGGTCGTGACGGGGTCCCCTTCCCCGCCACCTCCTGGACGAATCGCGCCGCCTCCGCGGGCCCGAGCCCCGCGAGCCGCTGGTTCGTGAACGCGCCGTCCTCCGTGACTTCCCGCACCAGCTCGATGCACGCCGGCGGCTCTGGCAGACGCTCGTCGGCGTCCTCGAGCTCCACCTCCGCCAGGACGAGGCCTTCGAGCTTGCCGCGGTAGACGTCCACCTCCCAGCGGCCGACGACGAAGCGGTCCTTCTCCAGCCGGCGCTCGCCGGCGATCGCCATGAGGGCCTCGCCCTCCGCCGGCGGCACGGCGAGCTCGACCTCCCGTCGCACGCGGCCGCTTCCCGCCTTCACCGTGAGCACGTACTCGCCGTCCCTCTGGCGGATCCGCACCGACGGGTCCCCGACCGCGATGTAACCCTGCTGGATGACGGATCTCCGGCCCGCGCGCTGGAGCGCCGGCCCGTCCACCACGCGGCAGAGGAAGCGCCGCTCGATCTCGACCATCGCGCGCCGTGCCCCCATCACGCGCCACATCCTACTCGCTCCCGGGCCGCGACGCGAGCCCGCGGGTGCGCACCGGCCCGCCCCCTGGCCGTAGGGCTGGATGGCCGCGACGGTGACGGACGCCCCCCTGGCCCCCAGGTGCGAAACCGCTTATCGTCCTGCCATGAATACGGTTACGGCGTCGCACCACGGCACCGCTCCCTCTGCCGCCGTTGTCGCGGTCGGCGTTCCCGGCCTCGAGGGCGGGCGTGGAACCCTCCGGCCGCACCGCGCGCTGCTCGCGTACTACGCCCTGACCGCGCTGGCCTGCGGGCCCGCGTTCCTCGTGCTGCTCCTGCCACGCTACTTCCGCTACCACACGCTGCGCTACGAGTTCGACGACGAGGGCGTCACCATGCGGTGGGGCGTCCTGTTCCGTCGTGAGGTGAGCCTCACGTACTCGCGCATCCAGGACATCCACCTCACGAGCAACGTGCTCGAGCGCTGGCTCGGGCTGGCGAAGATCGAGGTGCAGACCGCGAGCGCGAGCGCGAAGGCGGAGATGACGATCGAGGGGCTGCGCGAGTTCGAGGCCATTCGCGACCTGCTGTACTCGCGGATGCGCGGCGCCAGCGAGCGACACGCGCGCGCCGGCGCAGCGGCGCACGGCGCGGCGCCGGCAGGGCCCCCAGCGCTGCCGGGCCAGCAGATGACGGCGCTGCCTGCCGCAAGTGGAGAGACCGAGCTGGCGGAAGCGCTCCACGCGGCCGCCGCCGAGCTGCGCGCCCTGCGCGAGGAGCTCGCGCGCCGGGTGACCAGCGGAGGCGGCGATGTTTGAGCGCGTGCGCGGCCTGCTGCTGCGTGCGCTACGGGTCCCCGCAGAGCCGACCCCGCCCCACGGCGCACGCGACGCACGCGTGTTCCGCGCGTCCGAACGGTACTACCGCTACAAGCTCCTGCGCTGGGCGTTGAGCCAGGCCGCGACGCTGTTCGGCCTCGTGGCCGGCATCCTGACGCTGCGCGCCGTACCGGGCCTGCCGGATTTCCTGCTCGCGCTCGAGACCGTCGCCGTCGTGAGCTTCCTGCTCCAGCTCCCGTTCACCTACGCGGCGCTGAGGCTCGACTTCGAGCTGCGCTGGTACATCGTCACCGATCGCAGCCTGCGCATCCGCGAAGGGCTCGCGACGATCCGCGAGCAGACCATGACCTTCGCCAACATCCAGAACATCGAGGTGCGCCAGGGCCCGCTCCAGCGACTGCTGGGCATCGCAGATGTCGAGGTGAGGAGCGCGGGCGGCGGCGCGAAGGCCAGCGGCGAGTCCATGCGCGACACGCACGTCGGCCTGTTCCGTGGCGTGGACAACGCGCACGCGATCCGCGCCGCCGTGCTGGACCGCATCCGCCGCTACCGCGATGCCGGCCTCGGCGACCCGGACGATCTGGTGGCCGGCGCGCACACGCCCCTCGCGGCCCAGATGGAAGCGACTCCCGCGGCTGCGAGCGCCACGGGTCCCTCCCTGCTCGCCGCGGCCCGGGAGCTGGCGGCCGAGGCGCGCGCGCTGCGCGAGGCGCTGGCCCGTGCGGGCGGGTGAGCGCGAATCGGGTCGAGACGTCGGCCGTTGCGGCGTGAGAGGCCGCTCACTCCGGCCCGCGGATCTCGAACAGGTTGGACATCCTGGCCTCCTCAGGGAGCAACTCGCCTCCGTCCTGCATACTCCAGGACCGGTAGACCCAGCTCACCAGCCGATAGACGCGGGATACTGGTGTCTCGAAATCCGGGCCCGAGTCGCCGCTGTGGAGGCCCACGATCCGGACCGTCTCCGTGTGGGACGCGCCGGGCGGAACCCGGATCGGCTCGAGAAAGATGCGCGGACACCCCGGCGAGTACGCGTGCACCCACCCGCCCGGCACGTACTTCTCCAGAGAGAAGGCGAGGGACTCCTGCGTGCAGCGCGCGATGTAGCGCGCCTCGCCGGAGCGGTTCGTAAAGGTGACCGTGACCTCGAGCCTGACCATCCCGTCCGAGACGGCCGCTTCGTAGGCCAAGCGGTCCGTCTGGAACGGCGCCAACTCGCCTCGCTGGGGAATGAGCGGCTCGTCCGCGCAGCCGAGGGTCAGCGCGGCGAACGCGATCGCGCCGAGCCGAGCGTAGCCCTTCATGATCTCGCCTCCTGCTTCGGTCGCTTACGGCGCGGCGGGAACGCGTGTCATCGAGCTTCCCCGTCCGCATAAAAAGCAACGCGCGCGGCACACCGCGTGAGACGGGGGGCGGACTTGCACCGCAGCCGCGCAGCGGGGTACCATCGCCGCGACCGTGTCTCTTCTCGCGGCCAGGGCGAAGATTCGGATGGCACTGGAGAAGGGGTCGAGCCTGCCGGACAGCGAGGAAGGCGCGTCCTGAGGATGGAACGGGGAAGGCCCAACCGTGCAGGGGCCGGCGCGGGTACCGCCCCCGTCCACGGCGTCCTCCTCGCGGCCGGCCGCTCTACGCGCATGGGGCGCTCCAAGCCGCTGCTCACGCTCGACGGCGAGATGCTCATCGAGCGCGCGGTGCGCGTGCTCCGCGAGGGCGGGTGCGGCGGTGTCATCGCGGTCGTACGCGCGCAGGATGACGACGCGGCACGACTCGCGCACGCGGCGGGCGCGCGCGTCGTCGTCAACGACGATGCGCAGGCGGAGCAGGTGGACTCGCTGCGCCTCGCGCTGCGCGAGCTGCCGGACGACGCTGCGGCCGCCGCGGTGCTGCCGGTGGACGTGCCGTTCGTGCGGCCCGCAACGGTCGCGCGCCTGCTCGCCGCGTTCCGCAGCGGCGCGGCGCTCGTCGTGCGGCCCACGTACCGCGGCGAGCCCGGCCACCCAACGCTGTTCGCGCGCGCGCTGTTCGGGGAGCTCGCCGCGCCCGGGCTGCCGCATGGCGCGCGCACGGTGATCGAGGCCCACGCGGCCGACACGCTGGACATCGAGGTCGACGACCCCGGCGTCACGCAGGATGTCGACACGCCGGAGGACCTCGCCCGTTACGGAGACGCGCGTTGGACGACGTCCTGACTCCTGCGGATGCCGCGCGCCTCGCCCTCGCGGCGGAGGCCGGCGGCCCGGCCGTCGCGCTGATCACCGTGGTCGGCGCGCCGGAGGGCCGCGCTGGCCGCGCGCTGCTCGGCCGCCGCGTCGCGCTGCTCGCGACGGGCGAGCTGCGCGGCACGCTGGACGGCGGTGTGCTGGACGCGCGCGCGGTCGAGCTCGGCTGGCGAGCGCTCGCAGGTGAGCCGCCCGGCGCCGAGCAGGTGGACGCGGGCGGCGCGCGCTTCACGCTCTACGCGGAAGCGTGCTTCCCGCCGGAGGAGCTCCTCGTCGTGGGTGCAGGCCACATCGCGGTCCCGCTCGCCGAGCTGGGCGTGCGGCTCGGCTTCCGCGTTACCGTGCTGGACGACCGCGAGGAGTTCGCCACCGAGGCGCGCTTCCCCGGCGCCGCGCGCGTGCAGCGCGTGGACTTCGCGCACCCGTTCCGTGGGCTCGCGATCGGGCCGCGCACGTACATCGTGCTCGTCACGCGCGCGCACCGCTACGACTTCGACTGCCTGAGGCAGCTCATCGAGCTGGAAGCGGAGCCGCGCTACATCGGCATGATCGGCAGCCGGCGGCGTGTGCGCGCCGCCTTCCACGCGCTGCTCGAAGCGGGGATCCCGCGGGAGCGGCTCGCGCGCGTGCGCGCACCGGTGGGGCTCGACGTCGGCGCCGAGACGCCCGAGGAGATCGCTGTCAGCATCGCCGCGGAGCTGATCGCGGTGCGACGCGGCGGCGCGGCGCTCGTCGCCTCGCTTTCCGCGCGCGAGAACGTGCTCGAGCGGCTGCTGCCGGAGACGGCGCAGGGCGCCACGCCTGCGCAGCCGGCGATGGAGGAGAGCGATGGATGATGCGAGCGTCTACCGCGCCGTGCTCGCCGCCGCGGAGTCGGGCCGGCCCGCCGTCCTGGCGACCGTCGTCCGTGCGCGCGGCTCCACGCCGCGCAGTGCGGGCAGCAAGATGCTGATCGACCCGGAAGCGGGCCTGATCGGCACCATCGGCGGCGGCTGCGGCGAGGCCGATGTGATCGAGGCAGCGCGAGAGGTCGCGCGCACGGGAGAGCCGCGGCTCATCCGCGTCGAGCTGACCGACGCCGTCGAGTCCTGGAGCCCGGCCGTGTGCGGCGGCGTAATGGAGGTGTTCCTCGAGCGCGTCGCAGGCGGCGCGGCGGAGTAGCGGCCGGGCCTTGCGCGCGGGCGGGCGTGGACGGCCGCGAGCCCCCGCCTACAGCCCCTCGCGCGGCCAGCGCGGGCCGCGCGCGTGGGGCGGGTAGCGCGGCGGCTGCATCCACGGCACGGGCCGGCCGCGGCGGCGCGCGCGCAGCCAGTCCCTCCAGCGGCGGAGCTCCGAGTACGCGTCCCGCGGCAGGTCCTCGCCCGTGCGCTCTTCGTATTCCCGTTCGGCCTCCTGGAAGCGGCGCCACTCGATGTACGCGTCCAGCAGCGCGCCGGGGCGGTAGGGCCCGCGCATCTCGAAGTCGTAGTCGTGCAGCTCGGCAAAGGCCGGGTCGCGGCCGATCCACCGCGAGCCCCAGCGCGGGTGCGCCCAGAACGGTGGCTGGCGGGACGACATCGCGCGGGCCTCCTCCGCTCGCGTGGATCCCCCCTGCGGCGCGTACGGCGCGGCGGTCGCGCTGGACCCGGCAGACGCCGGGGACGCGGTCGCGCGTCGTCGCACCACGCACGGCCGCTCGAACGGCGCAACGCGCGTGCCGGGCGGCGCCGGGCGGAGCGCCTACGGACGGGGCCGGGCGCGCGGCAACGGACCGGGAACCGCTGCTACAACCGCACCGGGTGAACGTCGCTGATGAGCAGCGGCGCCGGGCGCGCGGCAGCGGACCGGGAACCGCTGCTACGGCTCGTCGCGTGTGGCGCCCCTCGCACCGTTCGCGACCCCGACGCCGGCTGCAGCATCACCATCCCATGCATCTCCTGGATCCGCGGGAGCCCGTGATCCCGGCTGGCACCCCCCGTGCACGGTCGTGCGCACAGGGGCGGACCTGCACGGGAGCGCAGCATGGGCCGGCCGATCCGTGACCAGGCCATCGTCATCACCGGCGCGTCCAGCGGCCTCGGGCTCGCGACCGCGTTGGAAGCCGGCCGCCGTGGGGCGCGCGTGGCGCTGTCCGCACGCAACGCGGCCGAGCTCGAGCGGGCCGCGGCGCGGGTGCGTGAGGCGGGAGGCGAGGCGATCGCGGTGCCGGCAGACGTGACGGACTACGCGCAGGTCGAGGCGCTCGCGCGCCGCGCCGCCGAGGCCTTCGGCCGCATCGACACCTGGGTCAACAACGCCGGCGTGGCCGTGTACGGCACGTTCATGGACGTGCCGCTCGAGGACTTCCGCCACGCGTTCGACGTGGTCTTCATGGGCCAGGTGCACGGCGCGCGCGCCGCGCTGCCCTACCTCGCGGCGAGCGGCGGCACGCTGATCTGCGTGGGGAGCGTGCTGTCCGACCGCGGCATCCCCCTGATGGGCCCGTACTGCGCGGCGAAGCACGCGCTCGACGGCTGGCTCGATGCGCTGCGCGTCGAGCTCGCGCACGCGGGTTCGCCCGTACGCGTGTCGGTCATCAAACCGTCCTCCCTGAACACGCCACTGTTCCAGAAGGCGCGCTCCTACATGGGAGTCGAGGCGCGGCCGGTCCCGCCCGTTTACGCGCCGGAGCTGGCGGCCCGTGCGATCCTGGCAGCCGCGGAGAGCGAACACCCGCCGCGGGACCGCACCATCGGGATCGGCAAGCTGCTCGCGCTGGCGCACGCGGTGAGCCCGCGCATCACGGATCTGTTCCAGTTCGCGTTCCAGTATGATGCCCACCGGACCGAGCGCCCGAAGCAGCCCACCGGCCCCGACAACCTCTACGCGCCGCTGCCCGAGGATGGCGGCGTGCGCGGCCGGTGGACGCCCGAGGAGAAGCGGTGGAGCCCCTTCACCGCCGTCGTCGAGCAACACGGGGTCGCGGCGCTGCTCGCGCTGGTTGCCGGCATCGGCCTGCTCGCCGCGCGGCGCGCCCGCTGACCGCCTCCCTTGCCTCTGCCGCGCAGCGGCCTAGCTTCCCGCGGCATGCCACGCCACGTCGTCCTCCTGATCGGCACGAAGCGCGGGTTGTTCATCGCGCGCGCAGATGAGGACCGCGCGCGCTGGACCCTCTCGCCGCCGCTGCTCGAGGGGCGGGAGGTCTATCACGCCTGGATCGACCCGCGCGACGGCCGCACCGCATGGGCCGCCACCTACCACCCTGTCTGGGGCGCGCACGTGCACCGGAGCGATGACCGCGGCGAGACCTGGCAGGTGCTCGAGCAGGCGCCGCACCACGCGGACGAGCGGGGGGTGGATGCGATCTGGCACCTCGCACCGGGGCACGTCTCCGAGCCGGACACGCTCTACGCCGGCATCGAGCCCGCGGGCCTGTTCGTGAGCCGCGACCGCGGCGCGAGCTGGGAGCCCGTGGCTGCGCTCAACGAGCACCCGACGGCGAGGACCTGGCAGCCGGCGGGCGGCGCGCTCGCCATGCACTCGATCGTCGTGGACCCACGCACCCCGGAGCGCATGTACGCAGCGGTCTCGGCAGGCGGCGCGTACCGGTCGGACGACGGCGGCGAGACGTGGACGCCGATCAACCGCGGCACACGCGCCGACTTCCTGCCGCAAACCATGCCGGAGGCCGGCCAGTGTGTGCACCGGCTGCGGCTGCACCCGGCGAAGCCGGACCGGCTGTACCAGCAGAACCACTGCGGCGTCTACCGCTCGGACGATCGCGGCGAGACGTGGATCGAGATCACGGCCGGGCTGCCCAGCGAGTTCGGCTACGCGCTCGCGCTCGACCCGGCGGACCCGGACGTGGCGTTCGTGATCCCGGAGGAGTCCAGCCACATGCGCACGGTGGCGGGCGGCGCGTTGCGCGTGTTCCGCACGACCGACGCGGGCGCGACGTGGCAGCCGCTCACGCGCGGGCTGCCGCAGCAGCACGCGTACGTCTCGATCCTGCGTGATGCGATGGACGAAGACGCGCTGGACCCGTGCGGCCTCTACTTCGGCACCTCCGGCGGCCATGTCTTCGCCAGCGCCGACCGGGGCGAGTCCTGGCAGCTCATCGCCGGGTTCCTCCCGCGCATCCTCAGCATTCGCGCCGCGACACTGGAGGACTGAGACAGCGGAGGGGAAGCGATCCGCGTCAACGCGGCGACTCCGCCTCGAGGCAGAGCCGACAGCAGAGCGAGCCGCGCTCGGCGGCGGGCCGCAACGCATCCGGCGTGGCCCAGCGCCACGCGCGGTACTGCGTCACCCCTGGCGCGTGCTGCGGCACGCGCGGCTCGCCGCGAGTGATCTGCGCCTCGAAGAGCCGCATCTCGAGCCGGTACGTCGCGCGTTGCAAGCTGCCGCGGTTCAG
Organism: Longimicrobiales bacterium; assembly: GCA_036563975.1. Taxonomy (GTDB): domain Bacteria; phylum Gemmatimonadota; class Gemmatimonadetes; order Longimicrobiales; family RSA9; genus RSA9. The sequence goes on from DATCLK010000099.1 coordinate 8,081, forward strand.
CTCTCGTCCGACCTCGAGCTCGACGCCGAGCTTTTCACGGCCGGCGCGACGCACCGCATCCTCCCAGCTCTCGCCCGGCCGCACCCGCCCCGCCGGCAGCCCCCAGGCATCGGGCAGGTCCGGATCATCGGGCGGCCGCAGCACGACCAGCAGCTCGGCGGGAGCGTCCGGGCGCCTGATCACGAACGAGATGGTCGGGTGAACGGTGTCATCCATTTGCGTCCTCGACGTATTCGCTGGGCGGACGATGCGTCCCCGCACTCGGTACACTCCTTGCTGCCCCGTGATTCGGAGCGGGCTGGTGTGGGGTTTTCCGTTCGCAAGGAGCAGTGGATGGCAGCGCATGAGGAACGGGCCCGCTACGAACCGGAGCGGCGGCCGGGACGAGCGCCGGCGTACCGGGTCGAGCGGGGAGAGGAGCGGGAGGCCGAGGTCGTGCCCACATGGCGGCGCCGCACGCACTGGGGTGCTGTGTTCGCCGGCTTCATCGTCGCGATGGTGGTCCAGATGATCCTCACGCTCCTGGGCCTGGCGATCGGCCTGGGAGCGATCGACCTGACGACCGGAGATTTCGGCGGGCTCGGCACGGGCGCCGCGATCTGGGCCGGGCTCAGCGCGCTGGTCTCGCTGTTCGTGGGCGGCCTGGTGGCCGGCCATCTCGCGGGCCGGCTCACGCGCGGGGACGGCATGCTCCACGGCGTGCTCGTCTGGGGGCTGACGATGCTGCTCACGACGTTCGCGCTGACTTCCGGCCTGGGCACGCTGCTCGGCGGCGTGTTCTCGGTGACGGGCCAGGCGGTTTCCGGGCTGGTCGGCACGGCAGGGCAGCTCGGAGCCGCGGCGGTCCAGCGGCCGGGCGGGGTGCCGACCTCGGAGCAGGAGGTCGTCCAGATGCTCCGGCAGCGAGGCCTCTCGCAGCAGGAGGCGCAGGCGACGGTGAACGACCTCCGCCAGGCGGGCGTGCAGATCGGGCAGCAGGTGCAGCAGGTGCAGCGGCAAGCGCCGCAGGTCGCGACGCAGGTGGCCGGCACGCTGTCGACCGCCCTCTGGATCACGCTCCTCGTCGCGGTGCTCTCGCTGGCCGCGGCGGTGGCGGGCGCCGCGATCACGGCGAGGTCGTAGCGTCGACCCTCGCCTCGCTCGACACGCGCGCTGCGGGGCGCCTCATCCGCCGGGGCGCCCCGCCGCCGTCCATGCGCGGCCCGGGTTCCAGCCGAAACGTCCCCAGTCCACGCGACCGCGCGCATCGAAGCGGACGCCCTCTGCCCGCAGCAGCGCGCGCTGCCGCGCCGGGAGGTGGTCCGTCGCGCGGATCGAGATCTCGCCGTTGGCGTTGATCACGCGCCACCAGGGCACGTCGCTGCCGTCCGGCAGCGCCGCCAGGGCCGCGCCCACGGCGCGCGCGGCGCGCGGCCGGCCCAGCAGCGCGGCAACGGCGCCGTAGCTCACGACCTTGCCCCGCGGCACGCGCCGCACCAGGTCGTAGACCCGCCGGCTGAACTCCGTCGTGCCGGGATGATACCGCGCGGCTGAGGCGGTGGCCAGCGGCCATGCCGCGCGGGTGGGGCGGCGGCCAGCGGCCCGACCCGGCCTGTCCACGTGGGTGGACGGAAATTTGTTCCCGTACGGACGCGCCCGCGCTGCCGCGCCCGCTCGTGGACCGACGCCGCAAGTTGCGGTGTCGTCGGCTGTTCGCCATGTTGTTCCCGGTCCTGCGCAGCGCGGCACCAGTGTTGCCCGAGGGGGCCACGCTCGCAGGATCCTGACGGGGTTCTCCCCCCAATGATATGGAGGGTTGTCCATGAACGGAGTCATCCGTAAGGGCACAGCGTGGGCCGCGCTGGCTGCGCTCGGCACGGGCGCGCTCGCCGGCTGCGCGAGCTGGAGCAATACGGCCAAGGGCGCGCTCATCGGCGCCGGAGCCGGCGCGGCGGTCGGCGGCGCCATCGGCAAAGCGACGGGCTCGACGGCTCGGGGCGCGATCATCGGCGCGGCGGTCGGCGGCACGGCCGGCGCGTTGATCGGCCGGCGCATGGACCAGCAGGCCGAGCGGCTGGCGAAGAGCCTGCCCAACGCGAAGGTCGAACGGGTCGGCGAGGGCATCCTGGTGACGTTCGACAGCGGGATCCTGTTCGACTTCGACTCGGACGCGCTGCGGCCCGAGGCACGGACCAACCTGGCCAACCTGGCGCGCAGCCTCCTGGAGTTCGACAAGACGAGCGTTCTGCTCGTCGGCCACACGGACGCCGTGGGCTCGGAGAGCTACAACCAGGCCCTGTCCGAGCGCCGCGCGAACGCGGCGGCCAACTTCCTCGTCTCCCAGGGCGTCCCGCGTGACCGCATCAGCGCGGTGGGCCGCGGCGAGCTGGAGCCCGTCGCGTCCAACGACGACGAGTACGGCCGTCAGCAGAACCGGCGCGTCGAGGTGGCGATCTTCGCGAGCGATGCGCTGAAGCGGGAGGTGGGCGCGATCTGAGCGCC
>DATCLK010000100.1:0-5391 GCA_036563975.1 Longimicrobiales bacterium
GCTCAGGTCAGGATACCCACCAGCAGCCCCACGCCGGCGGACAGCAGCATGACCGCCGCGTAGAGGAAGCCCCGCAGCTCGCGGCGGACCGGCTTTCCCTCCGTCGCCGCCTCGACCAGCCGGATCTGGCCGAGCACCGACACCGCCGCCGCGAGCGCGCACAGCGCCACCGCGACCCCGTACCGGGACGTGAGCTCGACCTCGCTGAGGACTTGGAGGAGGAACAGCGCGCCACCCGCCGCCGTGGCGCCGAGCCAACTCACCTGCTTGAACTGCTCGAACCAGAGGTGGTAGACCGCATCCGTGCCTGGTCCGGCCGTCCGGCCGGGCACGACCTCCTTTTGCTCGAGTTCCATACGCCTCTCCCTGATCGGGTTCCGGACGCCGCTGCCCTCACGCGAAGGAATACCGTGCGGTTCACCTGAGCGCCATAGTTCCGCCGACGCCGGCCGCGCCTGGCCCATTGCCCGGGCCGGCACCCCCCTGCATCTTTGTCCTGTTGCAGGTGCACCGGAACCCCGGCCTCTGGCCATGAGACGCTCGCTCGCACGCACCATCCTGGGTCTCGTCCTCGCCGCCGCGTTCGTCGTGGGGCGCGCGGAGGAGGCCGTTGGCGCGCTGCACTGCCCGCACCACGACGCGGTCCCGGGCGGCGTGGAGCCGGCCGCGGGCGACGGTTCCGCCGGGACCGACAGGTCTCACCACGACCACCGAGAGGCCGCCCCGGATCCCGGCGAGGCGCAGCCGTCGCACACCCAGGGCGGGGAGCACGGCGTCTGCACCTGCATGGGCGAGTGCCAGAGCCCCAGCGGCGTCTCGCTGCCCACACCCAGCATCGCCGTCGTCCTGCTGCGCCTGCCGCAGCAGCCCGCGCGTGCGCCCGCGGATGCGCCACTCCCGCCGCGGGTCGCGCAGCCCCACACGATCCCCTACGCCCAGGCACCGCCTCCCCTCTGCTGATCGCCTGACCGTTGGCCGTCCGCTGACCGCGGGCGGCGTTGCAGCGCGCGCCCGGCCGCCATCCGTCGCGGCCCGGCCGCCGGACGATCACGCAAGCATCCAGGGGGAGGCAAAACGTGACGCATCCATCTCGGACCGCCAGCCGCGCGGCCGCGTCGAACGTGCCAGCGCGCTCCACGCGCTGGCGGATTTCCCGGCGCCTTCTCTGCGCCCTCTGCACCATCGCCGTCCTGCTGTCGGCCCGCAGCGCGGCAGCCACCCAGGTGGCCGGGGCCGTCACGGGCATCGTCAGGGACGCGGAGACCGGCCAGCCGCTCGCGGACGCCCGCGTCGGCCTGGAGGAGCTGAGCCGCTTCACCTTCACGGACGCCCGCGGCCGCTACCGCATCGGCAACGTGCCGCCGGGCGATTGGACGCTCGTGGTCGAGCTGCTCGGCCGCACGCCCGTCCGCCGCACGGTGCGGGTGGCCGCCGGAGACGCCGCCGTCGCGGACGTGCGGCTCGCCGTCGATGCGCTCGGCCTGGCCGAGTTCGTCATCAGCGTGAGCCGCGAGGCGCAGCGCCGCAGCGAGACCGCGGCCTCCGTCGGCGTCGTCTCCGGTGAGGAGCTGCGGGAGACGCGGCCTGCGCACCCGTCCGAGGTGCTGGGCCGCGTGCCGGGCGTGTGGGTCAACCAGACCGGCGGCGAGGGCCACATGGCCGCGATCCGCCAGCCGCAGACCACCAACCCGGTCTACCTCTACCTCGAGGACGGCATCCCCACGCGCTCCACGGGGTTCTTCAACCACAACGCGCTCTACGAGGTCAACCTGCCACAGGCGGAGCGCGTGGAGGTGGTGAAGGGGCCGGCCACCGCGCTGTACGGCAGTGATGCGATCGGCGGCGTCGTGAACGTTTCGACGCGGGCGCCCTCGGAGACGGGCGAGGTGTCGGTCTCGCTGGAGGCCGGCTCGCACGGCTGGGCGCGGCTGCTCGGCTCCCTCTCGGACACCTGGGGCGCGAACGGCCTGCGCCTGGACGTGAACCTCTCGCGCACCGATGGCTGGCGCGACGGGACGGCCTACGACCGCCAGAGCGTGACGCTGCGCTGGGACCGGCCCGCGGGCGAGAACGGGACGCTGCGCGTCGTCGCCTCGGCATCCCGCATCGATCAGCAGACCGCCGGCACGTCCGCGATCGCCCGCGACGATTACGAGCGGAACCCCACGGTGAACTACACGCCCATCTCGTTCCGCGAGGTCGGCGCGCTGCGCCTCTCCGCGGCGTACGAGCGTCTCGGCGAGCGCTCGCTCCTCGCCGTCACGCCGTACTTCCGCTGGAACACGATGGACATCCTGCCGAACTGGACGCTGACCTTCGACCCCGCGATCTGGGAGACGGAGAACGTGTCCTACGGGCTGCTCGCCCGCTACCGGCGGGACTTCGAGCCGATGCGCGCGCGCGTCGTCGCCGGCGTGGACGTGGACCTGAGCCCGGGCCGCCACTTCGAGCGCGCCATCGCGCCGGTGCGCACGGGCCGCATCTTCGAGTCCTACACGCCCGGCGATCCGATCTACGACTACGACGTCACGTTCCGCGGCGTCTCGCCCTACCTGCACCTGGAGGCCGCGCCCGTAGACCGGTTGCACCTCACCGCAGGCGTGCGCTACGACGACCTGGGCTACCGCTACCGCAACAAGCTCAGCGTCGTGACGACGGGCAACCATCGCCGGCCCGCGGATGCGGACGTGAGCTACCGTCGCGTCAGCCCCAAGCTCGGCGCGACCTACGTGTTCGGCGAGGGGCTCGGCCTCTTCGCTGCGTGGCAGCACGGCTTCCGTGCGCCGTCCGAGGGGCAGGTCTTCCGCCAGGGCCGCGCCGAGAACACGCTCGGCCTCGAGCCGGTCAAGGTGCGGAACGTCGAGGCCGGGGTGCGCGGCCGCATCGGCGGGCGGCTCGGCTACGAGCTCGCCGTCTATCGCATGACCAAGACGGACGACATCCTCTCGCTCACCAACCCGGACGGCAGCACGGAGACGGTCAACGCCGGCGAGACGCTGCACCAGGGAATCGAGGCCGGTCTCGGCGCGGCGCTGCACCCCACGCTGCGCCTGGACGTGGCGTACTCGTATGCGCGGCACACCTACGAGCGCTGGCGCCCGCGCGCGGATGTGGACTACAGCGGCAACGAGATGGAGAGCGCGCCGCGCGAGATCGCCAACGCGCGGCTCTCCTGGTCGCCCGCGCTGCTGCGCGGCGGCAGGGCGGCGCTCGAGTGGGTGCGCATCGGCAAGTACTGGATGGATGCCGAGAACACGCACCGCTACCCCGGCCACGACCTGCTGCACGTGCGCGCCGAGGTCCCCGTGACCGAGCACTTCACGCTCTTCGGCCGCGTGACGAACCTGCTCGACGAGCGCTACGCCGAGACAGCGAGCTACACGGCGGCGAGAGGCGAAGAGTTGGCGCCGGGGCTCACGCGGACCTTCTACGCTGGCATCCAGTACCGTTGATGGGAGGGCTGGAACGATGAAGGCTGGCGAGATCGAGACGGCCGCCGGCATTCCGGAGGCCGGCGTCATCGAGGGCGGGGCCGCCGTCGTGGCGGCCGGCGCCGTGCGGCGGGCACGCACAGGCGGCCGTGCGCGGCTGCGTGGTCGCGCCTGCTCCGCGGCGGCAGTCCCGATCCCGCTGGTCGTCACACTCGCGCTCCTTGCCGGCTGCGGCGGGTCCGCGCCCGCCCTCGGGCCGACGCTCACGCTGGTGGACGGCGGCGCGAGCAACCCCACCGCGGCCGTTGACCCGCGCACCGGCGTTGTGTACGTCGCGTGGGTCACGGCGCAGGAGGGCCGCGCGGACGTCTACCTCGCGCGGATCGAGGGAGGCGAGGCGAGTGCGCCGGTGCGGGTGAACGACATCCCCGGCGATGCCGCGCCGCACGAGCAGGCGCCCGCGCAGGTCGCCGTCGCGCCCAACGGCGACGTGCTGGTGCTCTGGCAGAACAACACGCCCGTGGCGGGTCGGCGCTTCCCCGCCAGCGACCTGCGCCTCGCCCGCTCGACGGACGGCGGGCGGACGTTCGAGCCCGCGGTCACCGTGAACGACGACGCGGGCGGGCTCCCGTCGTCGCACACGTTCCACGACATCGCCGTCGCGCCGGACGGGACGGTCTACGTCTCGTGGATCGACTCGCGCGAGCGGGACCGCGCGCGCGCGGCGCTCGGCATCGTCGAGGACGCGACGATGGGGCACGGCGGCAACGGTGGCGCGGCCGCTGCCGCGGGCGAAGCGGACCTGCCCTCGTCGGACGTGCGCGTCGCGCGCTCGACGGACGGCGGCCGGACGTTCGAGCCCGGCGTGGTCGTGGCGCGCGACGTCTGCCCCTGCTGCCGCACGTCGCTGGCCGTTGCGCCGGACGGCGCCGTGCTCGTGGCGTGGCGGCGGGTCTTCGACGGGGACGTGCGCGACATCGTCGTCGCGCGCTCGACGGACGGGGGCCGCACGTTCTCCGCGCCGGTGCGCGTGCACGACGATGGATGGGTGATCCCGGGCTGCCCGCACGCCGGCGCGTCGCTCGCCGTGGACGCCGCGGGACGCGTCCACGTCGCGTGGTACACCGGCCGCCAGGAGCGGCAGGGCATCTACCACGCCGTCTCCACGGATGGCGGCCTCACGTTCGGCGATCCGCGCCCGCTGCTCGCCGGCGGCTGGGTACCCGTCTCGCTGGTGCGGCTCGCGGCCGCGCCGGAGGGCGGCGTCTGGGGCGCCTGGGATGATCGCCGTGCGGAGCAGCGCCGCGTGACCATCGCGCGCGCAGGGGAGAGTGGCGTGAAGGTGCTGGACGACGACGTGCCCGGCAGTGCGCCGGCGGTCGCTGCCGCCGCGGGCACGGCCGTGGTCGCGTGGCTGGACGATGGAGCGGTGCGCGCGCGCGTCGCGCTGTCCGCCCCTCGCTGAGGCCGGCCTCGCCCGTGTCGTCACCGCCGCCGGAACGGGAGGCCCGTTGAACAAGGGTTCGTGCCTCATGAACGCGAAGCGGATCCTCGTGTACGCGATGCGCGTCGCCCTGTCGGCAGCGCTGCCGGCGCTCGCCTTCGCCGCGTGCGGCGGCGCCGCGGACTACCGCCCGCTCGCCGTCGGCGACCGCGTGCCCGCCTTCGCCGCCGCGGACCTCGCCGGCGACACGGTGTCGCTGGAAAAGCTCCGGGGGGAGGCGGTGCTGCTCAACATCTGGGCGACGTGGTGCCCGCCCTGCCGCGAGGAGATGCCCGAGCTCCAGGCGCTCGCCAGGGAATACGGCCCGCGCGGCCTGCGCGTGATCGGGGTCAGCATCGACATGCGCGGCGCGGAGGACGCCATCCGCGGCTTCCTCGAGGACCACGGCATCGGGTTCACGATCCTGCACGACCCGGACGAGCGCGTGACGCGCGCCTTCCGCGCGGCCGGCGTGCC
>DATCLK010000101.1:0-3590 GCA_036563975.1 Longimicrobiales bacterium
GCGCGGCGGGTGGAACGGGCTTTGCCTTCGGGCCGGCGCGCGGTTGCGCCGGCCGTTTTTTCGTTCTGCACCTCTGTCGGGAGACACGCGATGCTGCGAGGACTGATCGGTCCGACCACGGTCGTCACGGGACTGAAGGAAGGAATGGACATGGCGAGCGCGTCGGCGAAGTGGATCGCGCAGCGGGTGGCGAATGCCACGACGCCGATGGGACCGGGGTTCGAGGCCGCGCTCGGGGGTGTGGGGCCGGTGGACCTCGAGGCGGAGATGGTGGCGCTCGCGGACGAGCAGATCCGTTACGACGCGGCGGCGCGGCTGCTGGAGAAGGTGTACGCGCAGGTGCGCGCGAGCGTGAAGGAGCGCTGAGGTGAGAATCGGAGGCTCGTGGTTCGTGCGCTCGCTGGCGATGCCGGTGGTGAGGCCGCTGTTCCGTGGCCTCGCGATCGCGGCGAGCGGGCTATCGGCGCAGCGGCAGCGGATCGAGGTCGCCGCGCACAATCTCGCGAACGCGGAGACGACGCGAACGGACGAGGGCGGCCCGTACCGGCGGAAGGTGGTTGCGCTGGCGCCGAAGGTCGGGATGCCGGACCTGACCCGGCCGGTGCGGCCTGGCGATCCGTGGATCCTGCCGCCGGCCGTTATCGAGCCGGTGGACACGCTGGGCGGTGTGCAGGTGCTCGGCGTGGAAGAAGACCCATCGCCAGGCGAGCTGGTCTACGATCCCGGGCACCCGGATGCGGACGAAGCGGGCTACGTGCGTTACCCGAACGTCCGGGTGAGCGAGGAGATGGTGACGCTGATGGAGGCGCGGCGGGCGTACGAGGCGAACGCGACGGTGTTCGACGCCATGAAGTCCATGTTGCGCCGCGCGGCGCAGATCTGAGGGAGACGCGATGCCGATTCGCGGAACGGGTGCGATCGGGGTGGAGCGGACGGGCACGGATCGAGGCGTTGCCGCGCCGGCCGGCGTCAGGGATGCGCGTCGCGCCAGACGTGGAGCCGCAGCGGCGCCCGGCACGCCGTCCGGTGGCGTGGATGACCTCCAGCCCCGAACGGATGCGGAGGCGGGGTGCGCGCTGGATGGCGCGGAGATGGGCATGCCGGCGGAGGCAGCGCTGCGAGGCCCGTTGATCTACGCACTGGGCGCGCAGCTGCGCTCGGCGCAGGCGCTGGAGCGAGGGACGCGGCTGGACGTGAGGGTGTGAGACGATGGCGACGGTGATCGGTGGTGCTGGTGCTGGTGTGATCGACCGGGCGGCAGGGATCGGGGCGGATGTCCCCGGCCGGCGGCTGGATCCGCTGCTGCCGCGCGAAGGTCCTTCGTTCGCGGACACGTTGAAGCGTGCGCTCGGCGAGGTCTCGCAGGTGCAGGCGGATGCGCAGGAGGCGATCGGCGCGTTCCTGCGCGGCGAACCCGTGGAGCTGCACCGGGTGATGGCTGCGGTGGAGGAGGCCGGCATCGCGCTGGACCTGTTGATCGAGGTGCGGAACAAGCTCGTCGATGCGTACCGCACCGTCATCAACATGCAGGCGTGAGCGGGCTGTAAGGGGCGTGAGCGATGCCCGAGGCGATTCGTGGGCTGATCGAGCGGATCGGTGAGCCGCAGCGGGTGCTGATCGAGAGGGTCGGCGGGCCGCGGCGGCTGCTGATCGTGCTGGTGGGCCTCGCCGCGGTGGCGCTGATCTGGGGGATCTCGTACTGGGCGACGGCGCCGTCGTGGGTTCCGTTGTTCCCCCCCGGCATGGCGCTCACGGATGTCGGCCAGATCACGGCCCGGCTCGATGAGGCGGGAGTGAAGTACCGGCTGGAGCGGGGCGGCTCCCTGGTGCTGGTGGAAGAGGACGAGCTCGCGCGGGCGCGCGTGCTCCTGGCGCAGGCGGGGCTGCCGTCGTCCGGGCGGCCGGGGTTCGAGCTGTTCGACCGGCCGTCGTGGGGGATGACGGACTTCACGCAGCGAGTGAACTACCGGCGCGCGCTGGAAGGCGAGCTCGAACGCACGATCGGGCGGATGCAGGGGATCGAGGGGGCGCAGGTGCACCTCGCGCTCGATGAGGCGACGGTGTTTCGCCGGTCGCGGGAGCGGCCTCTGGAGGCGTCGGTGGTGCTGCGGCTCAAGCCGGGCGTGCGTCCGTCATCGGAGATGGTGGAAGGGATCGCGTTCCTGGTCGCGAGCAGCGTCGACGGGCTCGCGAGCGAGAACGTGACGATCCTCGACGACGCGGGCCGGGTGCTCTCGGCGCCGGCGGAAGGCGAAGGGGGGGCGGGCCTGACGCGACGGCAGCTCAAGCTGCGCAGCGAGATCGAGCGCTACCTCGAGATGAAGGCGGAGGAGCTGCTCACTCACGTCGTCGGGCCGGGGAACGCGCGGGTGCGCGTCGCGGCGACGCTCGATTTCGACCGGGTAGACCGGACCACGGAGTCGCTGGATCCGGACGGGCAGGTCGCGACGCGGGAGGCGCGCTCGGAGATCGTGCCCGGACCGGGCGTGCCCGGCGCCGGGCAGGTGGTGACAGAGACGCTGTACGAGTTGACGCGCACGGTGGAGCGGGTCACCGGAAGCGCCGGAGCGGTCAAGCGGCTGACGATCGCGGTCCTGGTGAACCACCGCAAGGTGGGGACGGGAGCGGCTGCGCGCTACGAGCCGTGGACACCGGAGGAGCTCGCGCAGCTCGAAGGCCTGGTGCGAAACGCCACCGGCCTGGACCCGGCGCGCGGCGATGCGATCTCGGTCGTCAGCGTTCCGTTCGAAGCGGATGCGGCGCCGGCGCCGGCCGGCGGAGGAGGCTGGATGGAGACGGTGTGGCCGATCGTGGAGCAGACGCACAGGCCGCTGATCGCGCTGTTGGGGATCGTGCTCGCGTTCGTGCTGGGGCTGCGCCTGGTGCGGGCGGTGCGCGAGCCGACGGCGGAAGCGGAGCCGACCGCCCCGCAGCAGGTCGAGGCGCCCGAGGAGGTGACAGCGCTGCTGACGGGAGAGGCACCGGCCGCCGAGGAACAGGAAGAGCGAGAGGAAAAGAAGGCGCCGCAGGTCCCGCAGGGCCTGGTCCACGAGAGGCCTGACCTCGCCGTTCGCATGCTGCGCGCGTGGCTGAAGGAGGGGTGACGTGTCGGCGACTGCGGTGTGGGTGCGCGAGACGCTACGCCCGGACAAGCTGACGGGCGCTCAGAAGGTCGCGGTGCTGCTGATGGCGCTGGGGCCCGAAGCGGCGAGCCGGCTGACCCAGGGCTTGACGCCGGAGGAGCTGGAGGCGGTGTCGCTCGAGATCGCGCGGCTGGAGACCGTGCCGCGCGAAGTCACGGAGGCCGTGCTCGCGGAGTGGCGCGAGCTGGAGCGGGCTGCCGAGTCGCTCGCCGCGGGCGGCGTCGACTATGCCCGGGAGATCCTCGAGCGGGCGCTCGGGCCGCAGAAGGCGATGGCGGTGATGCGGCGAGTCGAGAGCCAGCTCCAGAGCAAGGGCGGGTTCCGCGCGCTGCAGCAAGCGGATCCGGAACAGCTCAGCAACGTGCTGCGCAGCGAGCACCCGCAGGTCATCGCGCTGATCCTCGCGCATCTGGCGCCGGAGCACACGGCCGCGGCGCTGAACGGGCT
>DATCLK010000102.1:0-3971 GCA_036563975.1 Longimicrobiales bacterium
GCGGTCTCGAGCACGACGATCATCGCGAAGGCGTTCGACGAGCAGGGCATCGGCGGGCGGCTGCGGGAGCTGGTCGTCGGGATCCTCCTGATCGAGGACCTGATCGCGATCCTGCTGATGGCCGGTCTGACGGCGGTGGCCACGGGTGCGGGGCTCTCGGCGGGGGCGTTCGCGAGCACGGTGGGCGTGCTGCTGGGCTTCCTCGCTGCGATGCTCCTCCTGGGCATGCTGATCGTGCCGCGGTTCGTGCGCTACGTGCTCCGCCTGCGGCGGGCGGAGACGACGCTCGTCGCGAGCATCGGGATCTGCTTCGCGATGGCGTCCATCGCGCACGCGGCAGGGTACTCGGTGGCGCTGGGCGCGTTCATCGCCGGGATGCTGGTGTCGGAATCGGGCTACGGGGCTGAGATCGAGCACCTGATCGTGCCGGTGCGCGACATGTTCCTGGCGATCTTCTTCGTGTCGGTGGGGATCCTGATCGATCCGGCGCTGGTGCTCGAGTACTGGCCTGCCGTGGCGGTGTTCACGGCGGTGGTGATCGTGGGCAAGATCGCGGCTGTCTCCTTCGGCGCGTTCCTCACGGGCAGCGGCGTGCGTACGTCGGTCGAAGCCGGCATGAGCATGGCTCAGATCGGCGAGTTCTCCTTCATCATCGCCAGCCTCGGGCTCACGCTGGGCGCCACGCGGGACTTCCTCTTCCCGGTCGCGGTCGCGGTTTCGGCGATCACGACGCTGAGCACGCCCTGGCTGATCCGCGCGGCGGACCCGGTGGCCGAGTACGTAGACCGGAAGCTGCCGCGGCCTCTCCAGACGTTCACGGCGCTGTACGGCGCCTGGCTGGAGCGGCTGCGCGTGGCAGTGCCGGCGCAGCCCGGCGGGATCCGACGGCTGGTGCGGCTGCTCGTCCTGGACGCGGGTGTGCTCGCCACGCTCATCATCGCCGTCGCGGTGTGGCTGGACGAGGCGACGGCCCTCCTCGGCCGTGTCGTCGGGCTCGGGGCCGACAGCGCGCGCGTCCTCATCATCACCGCGGGCGGCCTGCTGTCGTCTCCGCTGATCGTAGGGATCGGCCGGATCGCCCGGCGGCTGGGCAGCATGCTCGCCGCCGCCGCGCTGCCGAGCGCGGGGGAGGCAGCCGACTTCGACGCGGCGCCGCGGCGCGCCCTCGTGCTGATGTTCCAGCTCGGCGTCGCGGTCCTCGTCGGCGTGGTCGTGGTCGCGGTCACGCAGCCGTTCCTGCCCGGCTACGCGGGTCCGATCGTGCTCGGTGCGCTGCTGATCGGGTTCGGCATCGCGATCTGGCGCAGCGCGGCGGACGTGCACGGCCACGTGCGCGCGGGCGCGCAGGTCGTGGTGGAGGCGCTCGCGGCGCATGCGCGAGGCGGCGAGGACGCGCGGCGCGACTGGCAGATGCAGGAGGTCCAGCGGCTGCTCAAAGGGCTGGGCGCGCCCCTCGCGGTCGAGCTGGACGAGAGCAGCCCGGCGGTCGGGAGGACGCTCGCGCAGCTCAATCTGCGGGGCCGCACGGGCGCGACGGTGCTGGCCATCTCGCGCCCGGGCGCGCGCGTCCTGATCCCCGCCGCGGGCGAGCAGCTCCAGGCGGGAGACGTGCTCGCGCTCGCGGGCACGCAGGATGCGCTCGACGCGGCCAGGGCCGTGCTCCTCGGCGATGCGCGGTCGGAGTGAGGCGCGGGCCGGCCGCCCGAGCTGCGGCGTGCGCTACGGGCGGCGTCCCGCCTCGGCGACGTCGAGCGCCTCCTCCCTCGACATCGAGCGCAGGAACAGGACCCCGGCGGCGACGAACAGGATGAGCATGCCACCGACCTCCATCAGCAGGCCCGCCGCCTGCTGGTCGGCGCGCGCCGTGATGCCGAGGACGCGGGGCGCGAGCTCGTACGTCGCGTAGCGCGGGTACTGGGTGAAGGTCAGGTAGATGAAGAGCGGCTTGCTCGCGATCAACTGTGCGCCCAGGTAGCCGAGCCTGGTGAGCCCGCGGAACCACGACCGCTCGGGCACGGGCGCAACGACCGGCCACCAGAACAGCAGACCCGCGGCGAGCCACGCCATGTCGATGGCGAACGACCCGAGCTGTGAGGCCAGCAGCCGGTCGGCCACGAGGGGCACGTGCGTGATGAACGCGATCAGGTTGGACAGGACGATCGCGACCAGCGGGTGCGTGATGGGCCGCAGCACCGCGATGACGCGCGGCGGCAGCCGCCGGTAGGCCTGGGCCGGCACGCCGTGGAGGAGCAGCGGCGGCGCCACCAGGGTGATGACCAGGAACTGGACCATGTGGGCGCTCGCCAGGTACCCGGCTCCGAGGGCGCCGATCGGCCAGTCGAGCACGAGCCAGAGACTGGCCACGCCCGTGCCGAAGACCCCGGCGCGCGTCCCACGATCACGCGCGTCGGCGGGCGAGGCCGGAGTGGCGCGGAGCACCAGGAGGTAGGCCGCGAGCATGAGCGCCAGGAACGCCCACACGCCCGGATACGCCCGCCACGTCCACTCCCAGGCCTCGCCCAGGGCCGCGCACCACCACTGCACCTTCAACGCTCAACTCTCCTCGCTTCCAGTGTGCGCGCGGAGCCCGAGCGTCCCGGCAGCCGTGAACCGGAGCAGCCGGGGCAGGTCCTGCGCCCAGTCGGTCTGGCGCGTGCCGAAGGGGTACAGCGCGCGGAGCAGCCCGTCCGGCGTGAAGGCGAGGATCTGGGCGGGGTGCCCGACCACGTAGTTGCCATCCGCGTCGGGCCGCCCGTGGATGACCGGCGCCAGGCGGAGCTCGGCGAGGATCGCGTTCACCTCCTCGATGCTGCCGCGCAGCCCGATGAACCGCCGATCGAACGCGTCCAGCCACTCGCGGATGCGTTCCGGCGTGTCGCGCGCCGGGTCGGCGCTCACGAAGACGACGACGATCTGCTCCCGCGTCTCGTGGGGAAGGTCGTTGAGAACGGCCGCGAGGTTCGCCATGTGCACCGGACAGACGTCCGGGCAGCGGGTGTAGCCGAAGAAGAGCAGCGCCAGCTTGCCCGCCGTGCGCTCGTGGAACGGGAACGGCCGGCCTTCCGTGTCGTTCAGCGTGAACGCGGGTTTCGGCATGGGCTCCGCGAGCACGACGCCGGCGAGCGAGGCGTCGTCGGCGCTTCCGGCGCCGCCTCGCGAGAGCCGTGCGGCCAGGGCGAGACTGAGCACCAGGCCGACGGCGAAGATGAACGCCGCGGTGCGACGGGTGGACGGTGACATCTATGCCTCCTCTCGGGCCGCGGGTCCCGGGCGCGGAAGGACAGGCCTCCGGGTCAGGACCAGCGCTGCGCGCCGATCAGGATCTCACGTCGTGAACGCGCTAAGGCGTTGTCGTCCAATCATCACGGCGTGCCCCGACCGTGTCAAGCCGGGTCGGCGGCGCTGCTGTCGCGGACGGATCCAACCACCGGGCGCCGATGGTCGCGCAGCGCAGGGTGCAGCGCGAGCGCCGTGCCGATGAGGATCGCCGGCATCACGACGAGCGCCGCCGCGCGCGGCCCCACGGCGTCGCCCAGCGCACCCGTGCCGAGCACGAAGACCGAGCCGGTCGCCCAGGCCAACCCCATCGCGATCGAGGAGCTGAACGCCGCGCCGCCCGGCAGCATCTCCTGGGCCATGATCACGACCGGCGGCACGACCGCCATGTTGACTAGCCCGGCGACGGCCGCGGCCGCGAGCCCGGCCGGCGAGCCGGGCGCGAACCAGATGGCCAGGACGTGGGACGGCAGCGAGCCGAGCGTCAGGGCGAAGAGCAGCGCGCGTCGGTCCACACGGTCTGCGAGCATCCCGCCCGTCAGCGAGCCGGCCGCCTGCCCGACCAGGTAGGCGGTCAGCACCAGCGCGCCCTCCGCCTCGGAGCCGCCGGCCTGCGCCACGACGATCGGCATCATCGTCTGGAAGGAGCGCTGGACGAACGTCGCCGCGGCGCTGATGCCGAACACCGCGCCGAG
>DATCLK010000103.1:0-9295 GCA_036563975.1 Longimicrobiales bacterium
CCCACGCATCCGTGATCAGGCAGGCGCCGGCGCCCGCCGCCTCGAACACGCGCGTCGGCGGCGAGTACCCGCAGCGCGCCATGCTCTCGCGGTTCACGTTCAGCACCGCGAGGGGCGTCGAGTTGAACGCGTTGTGGTCTCGCGTGTAAACGTGCCCCAGGCGCCGCACGTTGGGCGGCACCGGCTTGTCCTCCCACCCGTTGCCCGCCAGCAGGAAGCGCCGCGCCGGCAGCCGCGCGGCCGCGCCGAGGAAGAACTCCTCGACCCGCGCCTCCCGGTCCGGCAGTCGGTTGCCCAGGAACGCGAGGTCCACCTCGAAGCGCGGATCGGCGGCGACCGGATGGTGCGTCTCCGGGTCGAGCGCGTTGTAGATGGGCGCGCACAGCCGCGCGCCCCGGCGCAAATAGCGCTTCACCACGGGCGGCCCGCCGCCATAGGTGAACACGGCATCGTACTGTGGCACCAGGGCGTGGAACGGGTCTTCCGGGTCGCGCTCGAGGCGATCCAGCGTGGCGGGCGCGTCCACGTCCCAGAACGCGACCAGCGTCCCGGGCCGCCGCAGCGCCAGCACACCCTCCTCGAGCAGCGCGTCGTGCACGCCCACGCCGCTCGCCTTCACGACCAGGTCCGCGCCGCGCGCGGACTCGAGCGCGCGCAGGGCGCCCTCCTCGCCCCGGTACACGACGACGCGCGCCCACTCCGGGTCCGGGATGTCGCGGTGCTCCTGCCGCCCGTACGCGTCCGGCTCGTAGAACGTGATGCGGTGCCCGCGCGCCGCGAGCGCGCGCAGTAGCCCGCGGTAATACGTCGCGGCGCCGTTCCAGTAGGCAGAGACGAGGCTCGACCCGAAGAACGCGATCTCCAGCGGCGCGCTCATACGGCCACGACTCCTTCCGTTCGCCGCGGCGCGAGCGCCGCGTGGATGCGGAGCAGCTCGTCGACGCGGTGCGCGCACGTGTGGCGCGCGAGGATCGTGCGGAGCCCGTGCGCGGCGAGCTCCGCGGCCAGCTCGCGGTCCTCGAGCACGTCGCGGAGCAGGCGACGCATCTCCGCCCCGTCCCGGGCCACCAGGTAGTCCGCGCCAGGCGTGAAGAGCCCTTCCGCATCCTCCCACGGCGAGCAGATCAGCGGGATCCCGCACGCCAGCGCCTCGAAGACGCGGATCGTCGGAATCCCTGGCAGCGCCTCGACGTACGGACGGCGTGGGACGTGCACCGTCACGTCGAACGCCGCGAACACCGCCGGCACCCGGTCGTTGGGCAGCCAGCCCCCGTAGCCGATGCCCGCGTCCGCGAGCAGTCGCCGCGCTTCCTCCGGGTAGCGAACCCCGTAGACGCGCGCCTCGAGCCCCAGCTCGCGCACGGGCTCGATGAGGAAGCGACGCAGCTCCGCGGTCCGCTCTTCATCACCCCAGTTCCCGATCCACACCAGGTCGCCCTCGCGCTCCTCGCGGGGAACGGGACGGAACACGCGCGTGTCGGCCGCCTCGTGCCACGTCCACGCGGCGCGAGCCCAGCCGCGTTCGAGGTACAGGTCGCGGATCACCGCGCCGAACGCGAGGACGCCGTCGTAATGGCGCAGATCGTACGCCTCCATGCTCGCGCGGTCGGTGACCGCGCGGTGGTGCGTGTCGTGGAAGAGTAGCCGGAAGTTCGCCTGGCGCCGTAGCGCCCCGACGCGCCGGACCAGCTCCGGGTCGCTCCACTCGTGCACCAGGACCAGGTCCGCCCCGTCGAGCACCCGCTCGAGGTCCAGTGTCTCGAGCCGGTAACGTGTGCTGTGCAGGCGCGGGAAGATGCGGTGGAAGCGCGCGATCGCGTCCGGCCCGCACTCCGCGATGAGATTGCGCAGGCTCCACCCGTCCTCGGGCTCGTACACGTCCACGGCGATGCCGCGCGCCTGCATTTCCGCGACGATGCCCCGCAGGAAGTGGGCGTTCCCGTGGTTCCAATCCGAGATCAGCGACTGGCAGAACAGGACGACGCGCACGGCGCTCAGCCTCCCGCCTCGAGGGTGTGCGGAAGCGCGCGGCCGTAGAGCCGGTCCAGCACCGCGGCCACGTCCACCAGCCGTTCCGCTTCGGCGTCGAAGCGCTCGCCCGCCGCCAGCCGGCGCGTCCACTCCACGATCGCGCGGCCGCTCCACGCATCCGGCGGCCGGGCGAGCACCTCGCGCGCGGTGCCCTCGTAACGCTCGGCGATGAAGTCGTAGAACGAGCCGTTGACGTTCCGCATCGCCGCGCCGCCGCGCGTCCCGTAGAGCTCGACCTCGATCACCGCGTCCCGACCCGCCGGGAGGTTCCACGAACACGCGATCCGAGCGCAGGCCCCGCCCTCGAGCTCGAGCTCGGCGACCGCGTAGTCTTCCACCACCGCAGCCGCATCGGCCACTGGCCTACCGCGCGCGAAGAGCCGGCCGCGCGCCGCGCGCACGGCCGGATAGTCCAGCAGCCAGAGCGCCAGGTCCACCAGGTGGACGCCGAGGTCCATCAGGCAGCCGCCGCCTGCGAGCCGGGGATCGCGGAACCACGGCTTGTCCGGCCCGTAGGCGTTGTGGAATCGCAGGTCCAGCGCATAGACCTGGCCGAGCTCACCCCGTTGCACCAGGCTCCGGATGCGCTGCATCCCCTCGGTGTACCGGTAGGAGAGGTCCACGGCGAGCAGGCGGTCCGCTGCGCGCGCCGCATCCACGACTCGACGCGCCTCCGCCGCCGTCCGCGCGAGCGGTTTCTGGCAGAAGACCGCCATCTCTCGCTCGAGCGCCGCGACCGCCTGCTCCGCGTGCAGCGCGCTGGGCGTCGCGATCACCACGCCATCGAGATCCAGGGACAACAGATCGGCAAGCGAGCGGGCCTGCACCGCGCCGGGCGCGACCGCCGCCGCCATCCCCACCATCTCCGCCACGGGATCCGCGATCGCGGCGACCTCGGCCAGTCCGCTGTGCGCCACCGCCTGCAGCCGGTTCAGCCCGATCCAGCCCACGCCCAGGAAGCCGAGCCGCGGCCGGGCGGCAGGGGCAGCGGCCACGGCCTGCCCCGCCGCGGTGTCGTGAGGGCGCTGCATCTCTCCTCCGGTCATGCCAGCACAAGCGCCTTCATGAAGCCGGCCGGCCGCTCGTGCAGCGTGCGTAGCGCATCGCCGATCCGGTCCAGGGAGAAGGAGTGGGTGAAGAGCGGCGTCGGGTCGAGCTCGCCGCGAGCGACCGCATCCACGGCCTCCCGCATGCCCGCCACGTAGGCGTCCGGCGCCCGCTCGTGCGCGTTGATTACGTCCAGCCCCCTCCAGTTCCAGAGCCGGAGGTCCACCTGCCGCGGGCCGTCCTGGTGATAGCCGGCAATGACGAGCCGGCCGCGCTCACGCGTCAGCTCGCCCGCCACGTCCAGCGGCTCCTGGAGACCGACGGCCTCGACCACCACATCACAGCCCTGGCCGCCAGTCAGCACGAGGACGCGCTCCACGACGGCGCGACGATCGCCCAGCGGGATGGTCTCGGCCGCGCCGAACCGCCTGGCGACCTCCAGCGAGTACGCGCGCCGCGAGATCGCGATCACGGAGACCCCTGCGCGCGCCGCCAGTTGCACGATCAGCGCGCCGAGGAACCCCACGCCCACGACGGCCGCCACCTGCCCTGCCTGAAAGCCGCTGCGCCGGCTCACGTTCACCGCGCAGCCCAGCGCTTCGCCCGGGAAGGGCAGCGCGTCGAGCGCGGGCGGCAGCGGCACGACGGCATCCGCCGGAGCGACGTCGTACTCCGCGAACGCGCGGTAGGACAGCAGCGCGACGCGCTGACCCACCGCCACGCCGTCCACGCCCGGCCCCACCGCCTCGATACGGCCCCAGCCCTCGTGCCCCGGCGTCCCGGGCGGCTGCGGGTACTGGAACCAGCTCCGCCCTTCCCACACCGGAGCGTTCGACCCGCACACGCCGCAGCCCTCGATCCGGACAAGCACCTCGCCCGCCCCTGGCTCGGGGCGGGCGAGATGAATCACGCGGGCGCGCCCGGGCGCGGTGATCACGGCGGCCCTCATCTCAGGACGATCGTTTCTCATGCCGGTTCGCTCGCGTGCACCTTGCTCCGCATGCCTTCCACCTGCCGCAGCCAGTCGCACAGGCGGCTCGTCCCCTCGTGGACCGACACCCGCGGCTCCCAACCCGTCGCGGCGCGGAAGGCGCGTGTATCCGAGACGTAGTAGCGCTGATCCCCGGCGCGCCACGCGCCGAACTCGATGACCGGCCGCTTGCCGGAGAGGGTGCCGATCGCATCCACCACCTCGAGCAGGCTCACCGCGTTCGCGGGCCCGCCGCCGATGTTGAAGGCCCGGCCAGCGATCCGGTGCATGTTCTCGCAGGCGAGGTCGAACGCATCCAGGAGGTCGTCGATGAAGAGCACGTCCCGGACCTGGAGCCCGTCGCCGTACAGCGTGATCGGCTCGCCCCGGAGCGCACGCAGCGCGAAGTGCGCCACCCAGCCCTGGTCCTCCGTCCCGCACTGGTGCGGGCCGTAGATGCAGCTCATCCGGAACACGACGGCATCGATCCCGAACGACCGCGCATAGTCGAGCACGTACTGGTCTGCCGCGCCCTTCGAGCAGCCATACGGCGTGTGGAAGTCCAGCGGCCGGCTCTCGTCGATGCCGTGCTCGCGCAGCTCGCCATCCACCGGCTCGTATCGGTCTGCGCGGCGCACCAGCTCGATGTCCTCCAGCCCGCCGTACACTTTGTTGGTGGACGTGAAGATGAGGGGTGGGGGATCCGACAGGGCGCGCAGCGCTTCGAGCACGTTCAGCGTGCCTCGCGCGTTCACGTCGAAGTCCTCGAGTGGATCGCTCAGGCTCGTCGTGACGGCGACCTGGGCCGCGCAGTGGAACACCTGCCGCGCCTGTGCCACGGCCCGTGCGACCGCGGCTGCATCGCGCACATCCGCCACCTCCACGCGGACGCCGTCAGGATGAGCGGCGCACAGCCACCTCAGGTTCCGCTCCACGCCGGGCCGGGACAGGTTGTCCAGCACCAGCACGCTCTCGCCGCGGGACAGCAGCCGGTGGGCCAGGTTGGTGCCCACGAAGCCCGCGCCGCCCGTGATCAACACGGCTGCGCCTGCCGGCCGGGGCCGTACGACGCGCAGCGGCTCCTGCGGCCGCCGGCCCGGTTTCTCGCGCGCCGTCATACGGTCAGCCCCCTTGCCGCCAGCTCTGCGCTCGCCTGCTCGATCCGGTCGTGCGCGAGCTGGCCATCCAGCCAGCCGGCCAGTTCCTGCAGCCCGTCGTCGAACGACACGCGCGGCTCGTACCCCAGCACCTCCCGCGCACGCGTGATGTCGGCGTAGCAGTGGCGGATGTCGCCGACGCGGTACTTCCCCGTGACCTGCGGCTCGATCTCTTCCCTTCCCAATGCGCGCGCCATGCGCGTCGCGACCTCCCGGATCGTGTACGGCCGGCCGCTCCCCACGTTCAGGACCATCCCAACCGCCTCGGGCCGCTCGAGCGCCAGCACGCACGCGCGCGCGACGTCATACACGCTGACGAAGTCCCGCTGCTGGTAGCCATCCTCGAAGATCAGCGGCGGGTTGCCGTTCAGCAGCCGCGCTGCGAAGATCGCGAGCACGCCCGTGTACGGGTTCGACAGCGCCTGCCGCGGGCCGTACACGTTGAAAAAGCGCAGCGCCACGGTCGGAATGCCGTACGCCGTGCCGATCATGAGACAGAGCCGTTCCTGGTCGTACTTGGAGAGCGCGTAGACGGACGCCAGGCTCGGCCGCTTCCACTCGGGCGTCGCAATGGGCACGAGCGGCTCGCCGCCTGGCCCGCGCACTTCCCAGTCCCCCTGCTGGAGCTGCTCCCGCGTGCGCTCCACCCCCTCCACCGGACCCGCCGCCGACCGGTACAGCCCCTCGCCGTACACGCTCATGCTGGAGGCGACGACCAGACGCTCGACCGGCCGCTCGATCAGCGCTTCCAGCAGCACGGCCGTGCCGATGTCGTTGACGCGCGCGTAGCGCGCCACCTCGTACATGCTCTGTCCCACGCCGACCATCGCCGCGAAGTGGAACACGGCGTCCACGCCATCGAGCGCACGCCGCACGGCAGCCGGGTCGCACACGTCGGCGACCACCAGCTCGACCTCGCGGTTCAGGTAGCTCGGGCGCACCGCATCCGGGCCGTGCACCTGCGGCGAGAGATTGTCCAGCGCGCGTACCTGGTATCCCCGCTCAACGAGCGCGTCGGCCACGTGGGACCCGATGAAGCCGGCCCCGCCCGTGATCAACACCCGTCGGCTCACGCATCCTCCTCGGCGCTTCTCCTTGCCGGTGACGCCTCGCCATCAGCGAGGCGCGCCCGCCGGTCACTCCGGCGTCTCGCGGGCGTTCGCACGCCACCGGCCGGGCGCACGGCCCGGTCGTTCGGCACCCGTCGCGATCGCGTGGGGATGTGATAGAGACGTTCCGCCTGCGGCAGCGGTGTGGACGCCGCCCCTTTCATGCAGCGGCGGCCAGCATCGGCGCGGAGATGGGGGCTGGGATCCGCGCCCCCGGTGTGCTCACGTCAGGACCGGCGGGGTTGCAATCCTCGTGCCGAGGTCCGCCCCGTCTGCACCCTGGACTGGATCGGCGTACCATGGCGGTCTATATTCCGCCAGCCCGGTCCGATCGCGGCGCTTTCGGCGGGGCTGTGGAGCCCGGCTGGATGCCGGCGCCGCACGGGGTGCCCCAGCGCCTTCGGGGACACCGCCCCGGGACGGGCCCGCCATGCGAAGCCGGCTGCCCGGCTCACGGCCGAGCGCGCCGGCGCCGATGATGCTGTCGAGGATGGCCTTTGCCGTGTCCGGATCCGCTCCCGAGCTCATCACTCGTCTCCTGAGCGCGGCTGGCAGCGGCGACCGCGAGGCCCTGGATCGTGTCTTCTGCCTCGTCTACGATGAGCTGCGTCGCCTTGCCGCAGCGGTCCGGCGCGACCGAGCGAGCGAGACCCTCAACGCGACGGCGCTCGTCCACGAGGCCTACCTGAAGCTGGTGCCGTCCGCCAACCAGACCTGGCGGGACCGCGTCCACTTCCTCCGCGTGGCCGCGCGGGCCATGCGCCAGGTCCTGGCCGATGCGGCCGCCCGCCAGGCGACGCAGAAACGCGGAGGCGGGCTGGCCCTGCTCACGCTCGACGGCTCATCGCCGGCCGAGTCGACGCTCGGCCCCGATGACATTCTCGACCTCCATCGCGCACTCGACGAGCTCGCGGAGCTGAACCCGCGGCAAGCGGAGGTGGTCGAGTGCCGCTTCTTCGCGGGGCTGAGTCTGGCTGAGACGGCGGAGGCGCTCGGCGTCTCCATGCCCACCGTCACGCGCGACTGGAGATTCGCGCGGGCATGGCTGGCCAGGCGTCTGCGCGAGCGGTGACCGGAATACCGATTCCGCCTGCGCCCTGCTGGAGGTGATGTCTGCCATGAGCGCGCCGGATTGGTCGACCATCGAGCGCCTCTTCCACGAAGCCCTCGAACTGCCGCCGGAGGACCGCGCCCGTTTCCTCGAGGAGAACGCTCCCGATCCGCAGGTCCGCGCGGAGGTCCTCGGGCTCCTCGAGGCCGATGCGGATCCGGGCACGCTGCTCCGCGCTACGCCCGAGGAGCTGGCCGCCGCAGCCGGCGTGGCCCCTGCTCCGCTCAGCGGCCGCATGATCGGCCCCTACCGCATTCGGGAGGTGATCGGCCGGGGCGGGATGGGGACGGTCTACCGCGCGGTGCGGGAGGACCTCGGCAATACCGTCGCGCTGAAGGTCGTGCGTGGCGCGCTCGGCGACCCGGTCCGCCTCGCGCGCTTCCGGCAGGAGCAGCGCGTGCTCGCCCGCCTCGAGCACGAGGGCATCGCGCGGCTGCTGGATGCCGGCGTCGCCGGAGACGAGACGCCCTACTTCGTCATGGAGTATGTCGAGGGCGAGCCGATCACCACGTGGTGCGATCGGCAGGGCCTCGGTGTCGAGGCCCGGCTGCGGCTCTTCCTCGACGTGTGCGACGCCGTCGCCTATGCGCACCGCAACCTCGTGGTGCACCGCGACGTCAAGCCCTCCAACGTGCTGGTCACGCACGACGGCCGCGTGAAGCTGCTCGACTTCGGCATCGCCAAGCTGCTCGAGAACGCCGACGGCGACCCCACGCTGACGGCGACCGGCGCCCACGTCCTGTCGCCCCGCTACGCGGCGCCGGAGCAGGTGCGTGGCGAGGCGATCGGAGTGGCGACGGACGTCTACGGCCTCGGCCTCGTACTGTACGAGCTCCTGACAGGCGTCCATGCGCACCCCATCGAGGAGGGCGATGTGTTCGCCGCAGCAGCAGCCGTGCTGCGGGCGGAAGTGCGTCCCCCCTCGGCTGTGGTCCGGCGCCAGCGCGCGGAGCGCGCCGGCGGGCCGCCCGGCGACGCGCTCAGGCTCGCGCGCCGGCTCGCCGGCGACCTCGACGCCATCTGCCTGCGCGCGCTCGAGAAGGATCCCGCCCGCCGCTACGCGACGGTCGAGGCGCTCCGGAACGACATCGCCCGACACCTCCAGGGCCGGCCGGTGAGCGCGCATCCACCCACGCGGGCGTACCGGCTGGGCAAGTTCGTCCGCCGCAACGCGGTCGCCGTCACGATCGCCGCCGTCCTCGCGCTGTTGTTGGCGACGGGCGTGGGCGCGGTGGCCTGGCAGGCCGAACGGGCGGATCGCGCACGGGCCGCCGCAGAGGAGCTGGCCGACTTCCTCGTCGAGCTGTTCGAAGCCAGCGATCCGAACGAGACGCCTGGCGAGGCGGTTTCCGCCCGCGATCTCCTCGAGCGCGGCAGGATCCGCGCGGACCGGCTCAGCGACCGGCCCGAGATCCAGGCCGCGATCCTCGACGCCATGGCCCGCGCCTACCTCGGGCTCGGGGATTACGAACGCGCCGACTCCCTCGCGCAGCGCGTGCTCGAGCAGGAGCGCGCGCTGCACGGCGAACGGCATGCCGACGTCGCAAACGCGCTGGTCACGATGGCGCGGGTCCGCCGCGACCAGGGCCGCGAGGCTGAGGCCGCGTCGCTCCTGCGCGAGTCGTTGAAGCTGCGCCGCGACCTCCTCGGCGACCGGCACGACCTCACGACCGAGACGATGCTCGAGCTGGCGGGCGTGATCCAGCAGAGCGGCAGCTACGCCGAGGCGGAAGCGCTCACCCGCGAGGCGCTGGAGGCGCGGATGGCGCGCCACGGCCCCGAGCACGAGCTCGTGGCCGAGGGCATCGCGGCTCTCGCCTTGATCCTGTGGAACGCGGGGGGCGATCTGAACGAGTCCGAGGCGCTATAC
>DATCLK010000104.1:0-9053 GCA_036563975.1 Longimicrobiales bacterium
TCCTCTGGCGCGCGATCCGGATCGCCTCCTCCAGCGTGAGCGTGACCGGCTGGCCCGCAGTCGCCTGCTCCTCTTGCTGGGCCACCGCAGCCCCCGGCCACAGCAGCCAGAGCCCCGCCAACACCCACCTCGCCCAAACCCGTCCGCCCCGACCAGACCCGCGCGCATGGATTCCACGGCTCACGGTGTACCTCCTCGCTCCTGGCACGCGCCCTTCCCGTGCCTCCACGGCGGACGGCGCCGAAGGAAGCGCCGTGCCAACCGCTCCGTGTGCCGTAACCTTATGTGCTGAGGGATCTTGCAGAGTTCGGCCCGCGCCGCCGGCGCCCCGTCCGGCTCCGTTCGTGGGAAGGCCCGTCCCGAAAGCGGTCAGTTGCGCCGATGGCGTCGCGCCGCGCTGCGGCCGAGCCGAACCGTTTCAGCCCGCTGCCGCCCTGACGCGCGCCACCGCCTCCATCACGGCCCGGACGCGCTCCGGCTCGACCGGCTCGCCCGCACGCCCGCCCCGCTCGAACGCACTGCCGATGATGGCGCCGTCGGCGACGGCGAGGACCTCCGCCGCGTTCTCGGGTCGCACGCCGCTCCCGACCCACACCGTCGCCTCCGGGACTGCGGCCTTCACCGCGCGGACGCGCTCCGGATCCGTCTCCGCGCCCGTCGCCTCGCCGGAGACGATGAGGACGTCGGCCAGGCCGCGCTCCCAGGTGTCCGCCGCCGCGCGGCGCAGGTCGGCACCCGGTGGCGGCGTGGCGTGCTTGACCAGGACATCCGCCGCGATGGCAACGCCCGGCGCGATGCGGGCGCGGAGCCGCAGCGTCTCGTGAGCGCGGCCCTCGATCCAGCCCTGATCGGTCAGCATCGCGCCGGTGTGGACGTTGACGCGGATGAACCGCGCGCCGGCCGCCGCGGCGACGGCGAGCGCTGCCGCCGCATCGTTGCGGAGGACGTTGACGCCCACGGGCACGCCGACGGCGCGGACCACGTCGGCGGTCAACGTGGCTATCGCGGCGATCGTTTCGGGCGGCACGGCAGCGGGATAGAACGGCGCGTCGCCGAAGTTCTCGACCAGGATCCCGTCCACGCCGCCCGCTTCGAGCGCGCGTGCGTCCGCGAGCGCGCGCTCCCGGACGGCGTCCAGCGAGCCGCCCCAGCGCGGCGCGCCGGGAAGCGGCTGCAGGTGGACCATGCCGATGATGATGGGGCGGCGGTCGCCCCAGATGTGTCGGACCCCGCGATGCGGGGTGAGTGCGTCAGGGGACACGGGAAGCGCCGGAACGGAGCGAAGCCCGTGAGGCGCCCGTCGCCTCGCCGGGCAGTGCTCGACCACGTCTCGACCGTATCGTGCAACCCCGCCGCGCGACGCGTCCAGCCCCCTCGCGCGGCGGGCGCGCATCCGAACGGCGCGCCGCGCTCAGCCGAGCGCCAGCGCGGTTAATGCGTCGACAGTCTCGACGTGGTAATCAGGGCGCGCGGCGAGCAGCGCGTCCCGCTCACGCGCGCCCCACAACGCCGCGGCCGTGCGCACGCCGGCGGCGCGGCCGGCCGCGATGTCGTGCGGCGAATCGCCCGCGAACAGGATGCGATCGCTCCGGGCGATGCCCAGCGCGGCCGCCGCGGCGCGCACCGGCGCGGCATCCGGCTTGCCCGGTGCGGCGTCCTCCGCCGTGACGACGACGGGGAAGAACCGGTCGAGCCCGCAGACGCGCAGGGTGCGCGTCGCCATCTCGCGGCGCTTGCCGGTGACCACGGCGAGCCGGAGCCCTGCGCTCGCCACGGCCTCGAGCATGTCCGTGACGCCGGGGTAGGCGCGCACCATCTCGTCGTGCACGCTGCGCTGGTACTCGACGTAGGTCGCCACCATCGCCTCGAGCTCCGCGTCGCTGCGCGCGAACGCGCGGAGCTGCTCGCGGAGCGGCGTGCCGAGACCCGCCAGCCACGCGGAGTCCGGCGGCACCATGCCCAGGTGCACCTGCATGGTATGCCGGAAGCAGCGCAGGATCAGCTCGATGCTGTCCGCGAGCGTGCCGTCGAGGTCGAACAGCAGCGCGTCCCAGCGGCGGTCACGCGGCATCACGGGCCGCGCGTGGCGGCGCGGTCCAGGCACCAGGTGCCCGGCGTGCGGCGGCACGCGCACGGGGCGAGCGTGAGGCGGGCCGCGCGGCCGCCCGCGAGCGCCGCTTCCACGAGATCCGCGAGCAGCGCGATGAAGCGCGCGTCGTCGTGCGGCACCGGGACGCGGTGGAAGCCGAGGCCGCGAGCCTCAGCCGCTTCGCGGAGCTCGATGTCCAGCTCCGCGAGCGTCTCGGACTGCTCGTGCATGAAGCTCGCCGGCACGACGACGACGTGCTCGGCGTCCAGGCCGGCGATCACCGCCTCGATGTCCGGCTGCGTCCAGGCGATGGGCCGGTTCGTGTGGTTCTGGTAGCCGATGTCGTACTGCGGCGCGCCGGCCGCCGCCGCGATCGCGCGGCACGACTCCTCCGCGTACTCCACGTACCGGCTGCCTTCCTCGATGTAGCGCATCGGCGTGCCGTGCACGGCGAAGACGAGTCGCGTGCGGCCGTCCGCGAGGTCGAGCCCGTTCTCCTCCACGACGCGCCGGATCCCGTCGGCGCGCAGCTCGACGTACGCCGGGTGACGGTGCCAGCCCGTGATCTCGGTGACCTCGACGCCCCAGCCCAGCGCGTCGACCTGCGCGCGCAGGTCGGCCAGCGCCGCGACCGTCGTCGACGGGCCGCAGAGTGGGTAGACCGGCAGGCCGACGAGGCGCTCCACGCCATCCGCCCGCGCACGCTCGACGGCCTCGCGGATGGACGGATCCGTGAACTGCATGCCGACGTACGTGCGCCCGGCGATGCCGCGGCGCACCAGCTCGCCCTGCAGCGCCTCCGCCTGCTCCGCCGCCTGCCGGTTCAGCGGCGATCCACCGATCTCGAGGTACTCCTCGATCAGCCCGGGGGCGCGCTGTACCGCGAGGGCGCGGCTGCGCGCCCGCGCCTGCTCCTCACTGACGCTGCCCTCGAGCGATGCGTTGGTCGCGAAAATGCGCTCGAGGAAGGGGACAACCACCTCCTCGGTCGGCTGCTCCGGCTCGCCGAAGTTGAGGAGGACCACGCCAATGCTCATCTCTCTGTTCCTGGGGGCTCGGGTTCAGAACGAGTGCACGGTCTCGACGACCGCGCGGAGAACTGCCGGATCCGTCTCCGGCAGTACCCCGTGCCCGAGATTGAAGATGTGGCCCGGCCGCCGGCCCACGCGCTCGAGGATCTCGCGTGTGCGCGCGACCGCGACGTCGCGTCCGGCGAGCAGCGCAGCAGGGTCCAGGTTCCCCTGGATCGCGCGGTCCTCGCCGATCAGCTCCCAGGCACGGTCGATCGGGATGCGCCAGTCCACGCTCACCGCATCCCCCCCAGCCGCGGCGACCAGGGGCAGCAGCGCGGGGTTGCCGGTGTAGAAGTGGATGCTCGGCACGCCGGCGGCCGCGAAGCGCTGGAACATCCGCGAGACGTGCGGCAGCACGTGCCGCTCGTAGTCCTCCGGCGCCAGCGCGCCCGCCCACGAGTCGAAGACCTGCACCGCCGCAGCGCCGGCCTCGTGCTGCGCGATGCCGAACTCCGCCAGGTGCTCCGCCCAGAAGCCCGCGAGCCGCTCCCAGGCCTCCCGCTCCCGCCACATGAACACCTTGAGCTCCGCGAGGTCCCGGCTTCGGGGTCCGGCCAGGAGGTACGACGAGAGCGTGAACGGCGCACCGACGAAGCCGATCACCGGGACGTCCAGGCGCTTCACCAGGATGCGGATCTGCTCGAGCGCGTAGTCCAGCGCGACGCGCGGGTCGAACGGACGCAAGCGGTCGACATCGCGCGGGGCCTCCAGCGGGTTCAGCACGACCGGCCCCACGCCGGGCCGCAGCTCGACCTGGAAGCCCGCCGCGAACAGAGGCGTGACCAGGTCGTTGAACAGGACCACCGCGTCCACCGGGTAGTACTCCAGCGGCATGGCCGTGATCGCCGCGGCCGCCTGCGGCTCGCGGAGCAGCGCGAACATGTCGCGCTGCGCACGGCTCGCCCGGTACTTCGGCAGCGACCGCCCTGCCTGCCGCATGAACCACACGGGCGTGCAATCCACGGCCTCCCGGCGCAGCGCCCTGAGTAGCCGATCGTTCATCCTTTGAACGCCGTCCCTCGACCGCTCGCTCGTCCTCGCGGCCCGTGGCCGCGCAACCCGCAGGAGGGGTGCGAATGGCCGGCTAGCCGCGTCTCCCCACTGCTGTCCTCGCGGCCTGCGGCCGCGCAACCGGGGCAGGTGCTGGCAGCGCAGCACCGCCGCCGGGCGCACGTTAGCGCTCTCCAGCGAGCGGGGCAATGCGCGGCCGGCCGTGCGACCATCGGCGCACGGGCCGCGTTCAGGCGCTGAGGCCGCGAAGCCGCGATGTCGTTCGTCTGCGAGGGGGAACCGCGGGCGGGGACGGTGGGCCGTGGCAAGGGTGGCCCAAAAAAGGAGAACGGCCGCCGGATCCGACGACCGTCCGTCCTTTGCGCGGCGCTCTCCCCGGAGTTCCCGTCGCCGCGCAACCGAGTTGTGCCCGCCCTTGGTGCACGCTGCGTTCCAGCTCGGCCCGAACTGGCAACTCGTTGATGCACAACGACCTGCGATTTTCGTCCCGGGCGGCGCCGCGCGTCAGGCAACGCAATTCTTGCGCGGTTCTGCAAGGAAATTCCGGAAACGTGGCCGGCTGCGGAGCCCGCGACCGGGGAGGCGGCGATCGCGGACGGACGGGAGCGGGGCGCGGACGCGGCACGCAGATGCGTGCCTCAGGGCCCGCACCCCGATGCCAGGGCGAGGCGCATCGCTGTCGTGATCCGGAGGATGGTCGACGGAAGCGTCGCCGGTCGCGTGGCTATGGCGCCAGCGGCTGCGCTCAGCGGAACAGTCGCGAGATCAGCCAGACGAGGAGCACCACCAGGAGGACGATGATCACGCCGGCCAACAGGCCGACGCGGAAGATGCCCTCGACCAGCTCGCAGCCGCCCACGGCGAGTGGGAGCAGCAACAGTAGAAGGAAGGGTCGGGCCGACAGGGCGGGGAAACGGCCGCGGGACTCCGGAACCATCGTCTCCTCCTTCCGGTCACGGATGGTCCGGGGCAACATCCGTACCGGCCAGGCCCGCCATGCCTTTGCGCACCGGCGGGTAGCGCCGACCCGGGGAGCAGGGCGCGGGCTCGCGTGGCCGCCGCCTGGCGGCGTCGCGTGCCGGCGCGGGCGCGGCGAGAGGCCCCTACCGCCGCGCGACGCGGCGCCGCCATGCGCGCGGCCACGCACCGACGGCGCCCTCCCTGGCGCGCCCGGCGGTCTTCCGCTACGTTCCGGCAATGCGCGGGAGCGCCCCTCGCTCCCGATCCTCGCAAGCCCGCAGCGTGCCTTCAGCTCGCGCGCGCTGCGGGCAGCGTTTTTTCGGTGCCGCCGCGCACCACGGAGGAGCCGCCATGGCCAAGCAGCAGTCGATCGAGATGCAGGGGGTGGTGACGGAAGTCCTCCCCGACCAGAACTTCCGCGTGCTCCTCGACAACGGCCACACCGTCCTGGCGTACGCGGCCGGGCGGATCTCCAAGTTCAAGATCCGCGTCCTCGTGGGAGACCGGGTCCAGCTCGAGCTCTCACCCTACGACCTGACCCGCGCCCGGATCACCTACCGCTACAAGGGCGAATCCGGGCGGCCGGCCGCCGGGGCCGACTGACCGCGGGCTACGCCGGGATCAGCTCGGACGTGCAGTGACCGCAGCGCGACGCCTCGATCGGGATGGAGAACTTGCAGTAGGGGCAGGGCTTCTCCGTCGGCTCGGCTGGCGCTGGCGCGGGCTTGCGCAGCAAGCGGTTGTACTGCTTGACCAGCACGAACACGGCGAACGAGACGACGCTGTTGATGAAGACCCCGTAATTGATGGTGGGCGCACCCGCCTCCTTCGCGGCGGCCAGCGTCGCGTAGTCCTCGCCCGACAGGTTGATGAACAGCTCGGAGAAGTCCAGGCCCCCGGTGAGCAGGCCAAGCGGCGGCATGAGAATGTCGTTGACCAGGGAGTTCACCACAGACGTGAACGCCGCGCCGACCACGATGCCGACCGCAAGGTCCACGACGTTGCCCCGCGCGATGAAACTGCGAAACTCGGCCCACATACGCGCCTCCTCCGGACGTCGGGATGAAAACAAGCGCGCCCAGCGGAGCGATGCACGCGCCGCCGCGTGCGCGCGGGGATGGCGCCCGGGCCGCTTGGCCCCGGTTTCCTGTCAGGACGCCTTGGGCAGCAGGTTCTCCAGGAGCTCGACCGCCGCGGGTGGCAGGTACTTCAACGCCGTCGGCGTCAGTGCCATGTCCGGCACGTGCTTCCAGCGCCGCCGGCTCGCGATCATCGAGATGTTCTCGGGCGTGGTATCGAAGATCTCCGCAACGACCGTCGGTGAGATGCCGCGCTCCACGAGATGGCGGATCCCCACGACGGAGAGCGCGTCCAGCCGGGCCTGCGGGTGCCGTTCGCCCCTCCGCACGGCCGGCGGGCGCCGCGAGGTGCGCTGCGGACGACGGGGCAGGGGCTGGCCGTCCGGACCCTTCACCTCACGCCCCAGGCGCACCACGTACGACGGCGTGATGCCGAACTGCTCGGCGATCTCCCGAACCGGGCGCTCGCCCTCGAGGTACTCCTTGCGGATCTGCTCGATCTCTGCAGGGGAAAGGGGCTGCGACCGCTTCCGCTTCCCCGGTTTTTTCGGGCTACGCAGCGCGCCGGGAATGTGGGCGTACGTGTGACCGTAGACGCAGGCCTGGACGGCCTTCTCCGTCACCCCGAACTTCTCAGCGAGTTGGCGACAGGTCGCACGCCCGGCGCGCACCTCTTCACGGCAGTACTGCACGTGAGGAGCAAGAGTGTGGTGATGCATCGCGATTCACGGTGTGGAGGGCATCGCCTGGAAATGTTCAACGAATACAATATCGTACGCAGGGCCGCTGTCAAGAGACTCGCGCGCACGCGCCGCGCTGGATCGGCGCGCATTCCTGCCACCTGGGCGGCATCGCGCGCGAACGAATCCGATCTGCATCGGAATCTGCCGAAGATGGGAACCCGCCCGCCGCGCGAAACCACGACGCTTGACCGACGAGGCGGACCGGCACCCGAGGGGGAGGAGGTGGCCGGGATGGCCACGGCGAGGAACGGCGGGTGGCCCGGCCCGCGGCAAGCCGCCCGGGCCGCCGCGCGCTGCGACGATCGACCGCGCCCCGCCGATGCGCTCGCTCACGCAACACGCGTGGCAGGCGCGGGGAGGCGCGGTTGATGGTCGTCATCATCGGCGCCGGCATCACCGGCCTCGCGCTCGCGCACTACCTCGCCGAGCGCGGGATCGAGCACGTGGTACTCGAGGCCGAGGCCGTGCCGGGCGGCGTGATCCGGACGCTGCGGGACGGCGGGCGCGTGCTGGAGGTGGGCCCGCAACGCACGCGCGCGACGCCGGAGCTGGACCGACTCGTGGCGGAGCTGGGGCTCGAAGGGGACCTGATCGAGGCGCCCCACCTGCCGCTGCTGGTCTACCACCAGGGCACCCTGCACCGCGTGCCGCTGGACTCGCGGGAGGCGCTCCGGAGCTCCCTTTTCTCATGGCGAGGCAAGCTCCGGCTGGTCGTGGAGCCGTTGACGCGGGGTGCCCGCCGGCACGAGACGGTCGCCGCGTACCTCACGCGGAAGCTGGGGCGCGAGGCATACGAACGGCTCGCGGGCCCGCTCTTCGGCGGCCTCTACGCATCGGATCCGGGGCACATGCTGGTGCGGCACGCGCTGGCGGGTCTGCTCCGCGAGCTGGGCGTGCGGCGGAGTCTGACGCGCGCGTTCCGCAGGCGCCGGCGCGGGGGCAGCATCAGCCGCGTGCTCTCGTTCCGCCAGGGGATGCAGTCGCTGACCGATGCGCTCTACGAGCGGCACCGTGAGAGGATCCGCCTCGGCACGCGCGTGCGCGCGGTCCGCGCCGCGGGCGCGCGGCTGGTGGTCGACGACGGGCGCGAGCGTTTCGAGGCGAGCGACGTCGTCCTGACCACGCCCGCGGACGTGAGCGCGGCGTTGCTCCGGGAGGTTGCGCCCGCAGCGGCGGACCGGCTCGCGCAGCTGCGCTACAACCGGGTCGCGATCGTGCACCTGCTCTCTCGCGCGCGGCTCGAGGGCTCCGGCTACCAGGTCGCGTTCGGCGAGCGGCTCGAGACGCGCGGCGTGACGTTCAACGCGAACCTGTTCTCGCGCGAGGGCATCTACACGGCCTTCCTCGGCGGCGCGCGCAACCCCGGGCTGACGGACTCGTCGGACTTCCGGATCGGCGCGATCGCGGCCGCGGAGTTCGAGCTGGTGACGGGCGCGGAGGCGCGGGTGCTGCACGTGTCCCGGGCGCGGCTCCCCGCGTGGGATCGCTCCTGGACGGCGCTCGAGGGACTCGAGCTGCCGCCGGGCATCCACCTGGCGGCGAACTACGAGTCCCGCATGGGGATCCCGGGCCGCATCGCGCGGGCGCGGCAGCTCGCGGAGACGCTGGCCGCCGGCAGGCGCGTGACGGGCTGACGCGCGCCGGCCCCCGCCGGCGCGCTCCCACGGGATGGGCGAGACGGCCAATGGGCGGCGACCTCCCACGGGATGGGCGACACGGCCCACCGATCGCCGAGATGGTACAAAGTTGTACCATCTCGACATCCTCGCACGATGCCTCGCCCGCCTCATGCTTGCGCGGGAAGGGAGCGACGTGACCGCGCCTGAAAGAGTGGGTCTCGCTTGTACGGGAAATGCGCGCCGCCCAGGCGGCGCGCTCGTGCGGAAAAGGCAAGCGGAGTCGCGCCCGAAGGCGTGGGTCTCGCTGGTACGGGAAGGGCGTGCCACCAAGGTGGCGCGCCTGCACGGGAAGGGTCAAGCGGAATCGCGCCTGGACGCGTGGGTCTCGCCGGTGCGGGAAAGGCGCGCCGCCCAGGCGGCGCGCCTGCACGGGAAGGGCGAGACGACTACCACCCGCACTTCCTTCCCCGGTTCTGCTC
>DATCLK010000105.1:0-9017 GCA_036563975.1 Longimicrobiales bacterium
AACGCTTTCCCGTCTTCGGAGGGAACCGGCCATGCTGCGCCTCGCTCTTCCGTGCCTCGCCTCGTTCCTCGCAGCCGCGCCGCTGCTCGCACGGCAGCAGCCGGACAGCGGGTACTTCGTCATCCGCCTGGGCACGGACACGACGGGCATCGAGCGCTATGTGTGGGAAGCGGACCGGCTCGTCATCACCAGCGTCCGCCGGTCCCCACGCACCGAGGTCCGCGAGGTCACTGTGCTGTTCGGGCCGGACGGCGTCGTGCAGCGCGCCGAGCTCGTCTCGCGTGATGCCGGCGCCGCGCCCGGCACGGCGGGCACGCGCATCGTGATCACCTTCGGGGCCGACAGCGCGACGATCGAGACCACGCGCCCGGACGGCACGACCAGCACCCGCCGCGCCGCCTTCGGGCGCGAGGAGCTCCCGCTCCGACTCGGCGTCTACGCGCCCTACGACGTCATGCTCCATGAAGTGCTGGGCTCGAAGGGAGAGCTCACCGCGGCCCGGAGCTTCTGGGGCGGCACGGGCGAGTCGCCGCTCCGCATCGAGCGGCTGGGCCGCGACTCGGCGGTGCTCCACGACCCCGTGCTGGGCGAGATGCGCGCGCGTGTGGACCGCCGCAACCACCTCGTCGCCCTGACGACGGGCGGCGGGTTCGGCACCAGCGTGGAGCGCGTGCGCTCGCTCGACCTCGAGGCGCTCACGCGCGAGTTCGCGGCGCGCGATGCGGCGGGGAGGGGGCTCGGCTTCCTCTCACCGCGAGACACCGTCCTCGCCACCGTGCACGGCGCCGAGCTCAAGCTGGACTACGGCCGGCCGTCGAAGCGCGGACGGCCCATCTTCGGCGGCCTCGTCCCGTGGAGCCGCGTCTGGCGCCTCGGCGCCAACCGCGCCACCCACCTGTGGACGGGCCGCGACCTCATCATGGACGGCACGCTCGTGCCGGCCGGCACCTACACGCTGTACCTGCTGCCGTCGCACTCCGGCTGGCGGCTCATCATCAACCGGCAGACCGGCCAGGAGGGGACGGAGTACGACTCCGCGCAGGACCTCGCGCGCATCCGGCTGCGCACCACCACGCTCCCGCAGCCGGTCGAGCAGCTCACCCTTGCCATCGAGGAGCAGGGCGACGGCGGCGTGATCCACATCCGCTGGGACCGCACGCAGGCCTCCGCGCCGTTCACGCTCGCGCCGCTGACGGCCGTGCGCCGCACGCTCGAGGAGGTGGGCCGCGCGCACGGCGGCAGGCGGCGCATCGAGGAGGTGAGCACTCTGCTGCTGCGAGGCAGCGGTGTCAGCCACTGGCTCGGCCAGAACCCGACGCCGGTCGCCGATCTGCCCGCCGCGCCGATCCAGGAGTACCGCCGCGCCATCGACTTCGCCAACCGGCGGTGGCGCGCGGAGCAGGTCGTGGTCCTCGACTCCGTCGTGCGGGGCTTCGGCACGCAGCGGCAGGTCAGCGGCTGGGATGACGGCATCGCGTTCAACGTCTTCCCGAACGGGCACGCGGTCCGCGCGCCCGCCGACGCGGCGATCGTGCGCGCCTTCGAGCTGCTGCACCATCCGCTCGGCGCGCTCCGGGCCGCGTGGGCGCCGGGCGCAGACCTCGCACTGGAACCCGGCCGGCCGAACCGGATCCGCGTGACACGCGATGGCCGCACCCTCTCCCTCGCGTTCGATCCGACGACGCGCCTGATCACCGCCGTGGCGACGCCCGCGTACCACGCCATGCTCGGCGACGTCACGCTCGAGACCCTCTTCGAGGACTACCGCGACGTGCAGGGGCTCCGGCTCCCCGGCCGCATCGTCACGCGCCTCGACGGCGTCACCATCACGGAGATCCAGCTCGACAGCATCGCCGTCGACGCCGCTGTCGGCGACCTCGCCGCGCCGGCAGCGGTGCGCGACGCGCCACCGCCCGAGTCGGGCATCACCGTCGCGGCGGAAGAGCTCGCGCCCGGCGTCTGGCACCTGACGGGCGGATCGCATCACAGCGTGCTGATCGAGTTCGCGGACCACCTCATGCTGGTCGAGGCGCCCCAGGGCGATGCACGCACCCTCGCCGTGATCGCCAGGGCGCGCGAGCTGCGGCCGGACAAGCCGCTCCGCTACGTCGTCAACACGCACCACCACTTCGACCACGCCGGCGGCATCCGTGCTGCGGTCGCCGAGGGCCTCACCGTCATCACGCACGAGGGGAACCGCGCGTTCATCGAGGACATCGTGCGCCGCCCGCACACCTTCATGCAGGACGCGCTCGCACGCAATCCGCGGCCCCTCGCGATCGAGACGCTCGCGAACCGGCGCACGCTCCGGGACGCGACCCGCACGGTCGAGCTCTACGCCGTGCGCGGCAGACACTCGGGAACCATGCTGGTGGCCTATCTCCCGCGCGAGCGGCTGCTGATCCAGGCGGACCTGTTCAACCCGCCGCCGCCTGGCGCGCCGTCGTGGGCCGCGCCTTTCGCGGACGAGCTGCTCCAGCTCGTCCGCACCCGCGGCCTGGGCGTGGAGCGCATCGTGCCCATCCACGGCAGCGTGGTGCCGTTCGCGGAGCTCGAGGCCGTGGCGACGCGGGCGAACTGACGCGCGGCGCCGTGCCGCAGGCGCGCACGGCAGCATGCACGCGCGCGAGCGTGCCGGCCGCGACGGCCGCGCACGGAGCGGCGGTCGCGTACGGAGCGGCGGTCGCGTACGGAGCGGCGGCGGCGTACGGAGCGGCGGCGTACGGAGCGGCGGCGGCGTACGGAGCGGCGGTCGCCCACGGAGCGGCACCCCGCACGGAGCCGGCGCTGCACCCGGAGGTGCCAGCGCGGACGGATGCGACACCGTGCACGGAGGAGGCGCCGCGCACGGACGGGCACTGCGCACCGAGGTGGCACTGCGGACGGAGGCGGCAGCGTCACGGAGGTGGCACCGCGCACGGAGGCGCCATGGAGCGCACGTTGCTGATCGGCGCGGCGATCGCGGTGATGATCGTCGCGCTGGTCCTCATCCCGCTGGGCGTGCCGGGCCTGTGGATCATGATCCTGGTCCTGGCCGGCGGGGCGTGGCTGGGCGAGGTCGGGTGGGCGGTGGTTGCGGCGCTGGCCGCGCTCGCGGCCGTCGCGGAGCTGCTGGAGTTCCTGATCGTGAAGCGGTTCAGCGCACGGTACGGCGGCAGCAACCGCGCGTTCTGGGGCGCGATCCTGGGCGGCATCGCCGGCATCTTCGTCGGCGTGCCGGTCCCGGTCGTGGGCCCCGTGATCGCGGGCGTGCTCGGCTCGTTCGCCGGCGCCGCCGCCGTCGCGCTCTGGGAGACGCGGCGACCCGGCCACGCGGCGCGCGTCGGCTGGGGCGTCGTCCTCGGCCGCGCGTTCGCCGCGGCCGTGAAGACGGCGGCGGGCGTGGCGATCCTGGCCGCGGGGGCGACGGCGCTGGTCCTGCGGTGACCTCGCGGGGCAGGGCAGGGTAGCGCGACGGAGGCGGCGGTCCAGCAGGGTTCGGCCATGATGAGCGCACCGGTGACGAAAGAGGGGAATCATGAGCACCTCCCCTGCGGAGCGGCGTCAGATCGAGATCCGCGGCGGATACGGCGAGACCGAGGTCATCTGGGGAGAGCCCGTGGGCCCCGGCGTCTACCAGATCCCGAACAGCCCCATCCATGCGTACGATATCTCCGCCGGGACGGTCGTGCGCGTTGCCCCGACAGACGGACGGCGGACGGCTTCGTTGTGTAGAGGTGCTCGAGCCTTCCCCTGGAGCCACCGTTCGAATCATGACGGCGAAGGGGGTACGGGCAAGTGAACTGTACAGGGAAAGGCTCGTTCCGGACGCCAATCGGTTCGAGATGGAGTTCGGGCCGGTAACGATCCAGGATCCGCGTATCGCGGCGATTCATGTGCGGCGTCGCGGGAGCGCCCTACGGAGCGTGAGCGCGTACTTCGACCGGCTCGAGTCCGAGGGCCTACTGAAATGGGAGTTGTCCGATCCAGAGCCCTCGGTACCGGTAGGGGCAGCTTCGACGAATCACGCTCTTCCGTTGAGCTGATCCATCCGCCGATGGACTGACACGCCGCGCGGCGAGCGCTTCAGCGTTGGTGGCCTCCGAGCGGAGCATCTCGAGGAGGCCAGCAGGATCGGGATACGGAGGCACCCCTCAGCAGAGAGGAGCCCGCCGGCTCCTTGCCTGAGCGGAACCGCGGACAATCACATTAGAGGTAAGGCCAATGAGATCACGCACCATCCGATCACACAATGGGCACCGATGCTGCCCGGCTGAGCGCCTCTGCCAGTTCGAGTATGGCTTGCCGGTATCGCAGCAACTGCGCGATCGATGCGTGCGACTTCGCATGGGCGCTGGCTTGCTGGAGGCGCTTGTCGATCGTACGATCTAGGCGAAGCGCATCCTTCTCGGCCTCAAGAATGCGGGATTCATCGACCGGGAAGGGCATCCTCGCACCTCCTTTCCGCTGGTCCCGACGCGACACAAGCCGGCCCATCTGGTGAACAGGGACGTCGATCGACTCGGTGCCATGGCACGG
The DNA here is from genome assembly GCA_036563975.1 of Longimicrobiales bacterium. Lineage (GTDB taxonomy): Bacteria > Gemmatimonadota > Gemmatimonadetes > Longimicrobiales > RSA9 > RSA9. The sequence goes on from DATCLK010000105.1 coordinate 4,519, forward strand.
GTTGCGTAGGACAGGGCCGTTCGTGTGCCGTGAATTGTGCGTGTGGCCAAGAGACGACGCGGCTGGTCGCTCCACGCGACCGATAGGTCTCGCCAGGTCGTCGCGGGTCGAAGCTCGAGCGCTAGGTGGCGCCGCGTCACCGCGAGCTGGAGCCGCTTCGGCGAAACAGCGCGTGGCCAAGATGCTCAGGCGACCGTCACCTGAACGAGGAGAACGCGGGGCACATTGCCCCGCTTCCCGGACGAGGAGGGCACGGCTGCCGGGAACTCCATCGTTCCGCCCACCGACCGGCACGCGGGCGCCGGAGAAGGGATCTCAATCCGGCGCCGCCGGAGCCGCATGGATCGTGGCGTGGCCCCACCGGCTCGGCAGCAGGGCGTTCCTGCCCGCGGCCAAGCCGGTGATGGAGTCGCTCCGCCTCTGGGTCGCCCAGCCGCCGGACCTCGCGGGCGCGACCCACGCCCACCGCCTCGCCCCCGCCACCCTCCGCTCCCACGCACCTGGGACCGCCACAGCCTGCCTCGCCCACCCTCTCGCCCTCGCCCAGGACCCTCCCGCCCCGCGCCCTCGCCCACACCCTCCCTCCGACCCATCCCCTTGCCCTCGCCCTCGCCCACGCCCCGGCCCGGGGCAGGGGCCGGGGCAGGGGCGGCTTCGTTGATTCACGCCCCGTTCTGCCGTTATATTTCGACGGAGTCAAGGGAAAAGACGCGTAACCCGTTCCCTGCGAACGGCTTCGGTTTACAAGGAGGTGGTGCGCCTTGGCCGGGCACAGCAAATGGGCGCAGATCAAGCGGAAGAAGGCCGCGAACGACGCCAAGCGCGGCCACCTGTTCACCAAGCTCATTCGCGAGATCACGGTCGCGGCCCGTGAGGGCGGCGGCGACCCGAACTTCAACCCGCGCCTGCGGCTCGCCGTGGACACCGCGAAGGCCGCGAACATGCCGGCCGAGAACATCGAGCGAGCGATCAAGCGGGGCACCGGCGAGATCGAGGGCGTCAACTACGAAGAGGTCACGTACGAGGGCTACGGTCCCGGCGGCGTCGCCCTCTACATCGAGACGGTGACGGACAACGCGAACCGTACGGTCGCGGAGATCCGTCACATCCTGTCCAAGCACGGCGGCTCGCTCGGCCAGGCTGGCTCGGTCGCGTGGCAGTTCGACCGCAAGGGCCAGATCTACATCGATGCCTCGCGCTATGACGAGGATGCGACGATGCTGGCCGCGCTCGAGGCGGGGGCCGAGGACCTCCGGCGCGAGGACGGGACCTACATCGTCACGACGGACGTGGCGAGCTTCCACGCCGTTCAGCAGGCGCTCCAGGAGCGGGGCTTCGTGTTCGAGCAGGCGGAGCTGGCCATGGTGCCGAAGGCGACCGTGCGCGTGGAGGGCGCGGACGCGCAGCGGCTGCTCAAGCTCCTCGATGCGCTGGACGACGCCGACGACGTGCAGAAGGTCCACAGCAACGCGGACATCGACGAAGCAGCGCTCGCGGAGGCGGCGTCTTGACCATCGTCCTCGGGGTTGACCCCGGGACGGCTACGACGGGGTATGGCGTCGTCGCCCGTGCGGGGGACGGCGCCGTTTCGTTGCTCGAGTGCGGCGTCATCCGCACGGACGCAGGCGAGGCGTTGCCGCGCCGGCTGCGCGACATCTACGAAGGGATCGGCGAGGTGATCGCCCGCCATCCGCCGGACATCGTCGCCGTCGAGGGTGTGTTCTACGCCCGGAACGTCCGCACCACGGTGGTGCTGGGCCACACGCGTGGCGCGATCCTGCTCGCGGCTGCCCTGCGCGACCTGCCCGTCGTCGAGTACTCGCCCGCCGAGATCAAGAGCGCGATCGTCGGCACCGGTCGCGCGACCAAGGAGCAGATCCAGTACATGGTGCAGCGGCTGCTGCGGCTGAAGACGGCGCCGCGGCCTGCGGATGCCGCGGACGCGGTCGCGGTGGCGCTGTGCCACTGCTACGCCAACACGCTGCGCCGGCTGCCCGAGCCGATGCGCTTCCGCGCAACCGCGATCGGGAGGCAGCCGTGATCAGCCGCGTGCGAGGCGAGCTGATCCGCAGGCAGCCGGAGGCGGTGGAGGTGCTCACGCCGGGCGGCGTGGCGTACGAGATCGTCGTCCCGCTCTCTGTCTACGAGCGTCTGCCGCGCGAGGGCGAGCCGGTCGAGCTGCGCACGTACCAGGTGGTGCGTGAGGATGCGGTCGAGCTGTTCGGCTTCCTGGACGAGCAGGAGCGTGCGGTCTTCGCCCGCCTGCTCACCGCGCCCGGCGTCGGCCCGCGGCTCGCCCTCGCCATGCTCTCCACGCTCTCGCCGCAGCGGCTGGTGCGTGCGATCGCCGAGCGGGACACGGCCGCGCTGCGCCAGGTGCCGGGCATCGGCGCGAAGAAGGCGGAGCGGCTGGTGGTCGAGCTGCAGGGCCGGCTGGACGACCTCGCGCTGGCCGTCGCTGCCGGCCCCACGCCGGAGGGCCGCGCGGCGGAGGAGGCGGTCCGCGCGCTGATCGCGCTCGGCTACTCGGCCCCGCAGGCGACGGCCGCCGTGCGCCGCGCGCTCGAGCGGGACGCCGGGCTCGCAGGGACAGAGCTGATCAAGGCGGCGCTGGCGCGAATCAGTGGGTGAGCCGCTCCAGCCCGAACGCCCTCGCCTCGACGAACGCGATCCTCCCCGGCCGCACCTCGACCTGCCCGATGTCCAGCGCGCCGCCGTCCGGGCCTGCGCCCGGGACGGACAGGGCGTGCGTGCCCGCGGGCACCCGCAGCCGCGTCATGGCGATGCTGCCCGGTAGCAGGTGCCAGCTACGCGTATCCGCTTGCTCGAGGAGCGCGCTGCCCACGTTGGCGATCAGCCCCGCGACGCGCCCCGCCGTTTCGTCCTCCTCGCGTACCTCCGACTCCAGCTTGCGCGTGACGAGCAGCTTCGTGATCGCCCGCGCGAGCGTGCGCGCCAGGATCGCCGTCCGCTCCGATTGGAAATCGCGGATCACCGCGTCCGAGAGGTCCGCACGCGCGCGTAGCGGCTCGGTCCGCCCGTCCGGCAGCGCCACGGCGAGAGGCATCACAGCCGGGATGGGGCGCCGATAGACCGGCCACGCGATCCTCAGCAGGTAGGGTTCCGTCCTGCGGCGTTCCTTGCAGTCGCGCGCCGCCCCCCGCTCGGGCGGAGCGCTCGCGCCTCGCTTTTCGGCTCGCTCGACCGGCGCGGCGCCGCGCGCCGCCCCCGAGTCGGACGCCGGCCCGGCGACAGGCAGGCGCGTTTCCGACGCTTGCGTCTTCCGCGTCGTGTCCGCCGGCTCCGGGCACTCCGCCTGCCGCTTCCGTGGCCGCGGCGGCGTGTACCCTTGCGGCGGCGTGACGAACAGCGCGTCGGGCCTGCGCCCCGTGTAGCTCACGCTCTCCGCCGCATGTGCGACGACGCGCGCAGCGATGCTCGCGGCGAGCGCCGCCCGCTCCCCGGCATCGCCGTCGTCGAAGAACTCGATCTCCTCCGGGAGGAGCAGCACCTGCACCGACTGCTCGACCCGGTGCGCGACGAAGCCCTGCTCGATGAGGACGACGACGTCGCCCAGCGAATCCGGCGCGCCATCCCACGCCCGCGTGGTACGCAAGAGCAGTGAGTCCACGCCGAGCGCACGCGCGTTCCGGTAGGCGACGTCCGCGTCGTTGTAGTCGCCCGCCGCCTCGAACACCGCGCCGGCGAAGGCACGCAGCAGGCCGTGCAGCCGTGGATCGGCGCGCTCGTCGTCCCGGTAGCGCTCAAGCAGCGCGCTCAGCCGCCGCGCTTCGACCGCTGCGCCGTCGACGTCCTCCAGGCTGAGGTAATTGAGCGCGGCGTAGTAGGGGATCATGAGCCGCTCGGCTGGGCTCGGCTCGAACGGCAGGATGCGATCGCTCGTGAGGAGCGAGGCCGCGCTGCGGGAGACGCTCTTCGTGTAGCGATCCTCCGCCAGCTCCACCGCGCGCTCGAACGCTGCATTGCTGGCCGCGTACTCGCGCGCGTAGTGGGCGACGAGGCCCTCGTACAGCAAGCGGAGCAGCTCGTCGCCAGGATCGGCGTCGCCTTCCGCCGCGACCTTCTCGAGCGCCGCCGCGGCGCCGCCGCTCGCGAGCATGCGCCGCAGCCGGTCATCGCTGGTGCGGAGCCCGCTGGGCGCGACGTCGAAGGCGCCGAACAGCCCGGCGCAGCCGCCGAGCGCGAGCGCCAGCACCAGCGCCGCGGGCCGGCCTGGCCGGGTCATCGCTAGCGGGTCTGTTGCTCCAGCACGATGATCCGCTCGCGAGCGCGGGCGATCGCATCCGCGAGCTTGGCGTATGCGTCGCCCACGGCCTCGATCTTCTCGATCTCGAGCTGGTGCAGGAAGAGCTGGTAGCGGATCAGCGCCTCGATGGGTCGGAGCTGCTTGTCGAGGACCGTCGCGATGCGGTACTCGAGCTCCACGTTCTCCGGCTGGAGGACCTGCGCGCGGTCGTAGCGGTCGAGGGCGGCATCGA
>DATCLK010000106.1:0-22302 GCA_036563975.1 Longimicrobiales bacterium
GCCGATCGCCTCGTAGACCTCCTCGACGGGCCTCGCACGCCAGAATCGATCCCACCGCTCGCGGCGGCTCTCCCTGCGCGGCCTCACGCGCCGGCCCCGGCGCGCTCGGCGGCGTTGCGGCAGCGCTTCAGCGCCGTCGCCGCCCGGCAGCCCCCGAGCTCCGTGGGGCTGCCGACCTGTTTCATCGGTCATCCGCTCGCTCCTGGACCCGGCGATCGCCGACGCGCTGGCCGTCGAAGGCGCCCGCGCTGCGCCCACCGACCCGGGCCGCCGGACCGTTGTGCGCCTCGCGTGTCCAGAAACCCACCCTGCGCGCTGCGGCGTCACAGGAGCCTGCGAGCGGACCGGAACGGTGGGTCGGGGGCGCGCGCGCGGACGACGGCAGGCGAGTGCGGTGGCGCGCCGCGCTGGGATCCGGGTCGGTAGAGCGGCGCGCCTCGCCGGCGGCAGTTCGGACGTGCGCTCCGTCGCGGCGCTCCGCATCCCTCGGGACGAGCGGGCGCGGCTCGGGCAGCTCAGCGCGATCGCCGAGCAGCCGGGAGTGGACTTCCGCCGGGACCGAGCGAAGGAAGGGGGAACGATGATCGCTGATGATGCGGCGGCGCGGCGGCCGGTGCCGCTACTGGCGTGGGTCGTCGTCGGCGTGCTGTTCACCGACCTGCTCGCGGCCGACGGCTTCCTCCTCGCGACCCAACTCCAGGGGAGCGCGCTCGACAGGGTTCAGTTCGTGCTGCGCGTGTTGGGGCTCTACGCGATCGGGCTGGGTTCGTGCTGGAGCTGGCCGCGCGCGTCGGCGGCGGCTGAGGACGGCGGGATCGAGCTGGACCCGCGCGAGCGGCGACGGCCGAGGCCTGCGACCGCCAGCGCGAGAACGGGCTGGGGGACGGCCTTTCCCGCAGCAGCGACTACGTCCCCGTCGCCTCGGCCACCGCACCCTGCCCGACCAGCCGCTCCAGCTTCTCCCGCGTCCCGGTCCCCGGCACCGGCACGTACGCGATGAGCCGCAGCGTCGCCAGTCGCTCATCGGCGACGTCGAGGTGCGTGTAGTCGAACGCCAACCGACCCGCCTCAGGGTGGTCGTAGATCTTCACGCCGGCCCGCGGCAGTCGAACATCGTGGGCGCCCCAGAAGGCGGCGAACTCGGCGCTGTTCTCCCGCAACACCTGGATCAGTTCGTTGAACCAGGCGTCGTCCACGTTGCGCGCGTGCGCGAGCCGCAGCTTCGCGACCATGTCGCGCGCGTGCGCCTCCCAGTCCACCAGCATCCGGCGCAGCCGCGGATTCAGGAAGTGCTGATAGAGCGCGTTCCGCTCGATCCCTTCCATCGCCGCGAGATCACCGTAGATGATCGTCGCGCCGCGGTTCCAGCCCAGGATGTCCCAGCGCTCGCCGAACACCCAGGCCGGACAGGGATCCAGCTCGTCGAGCAGCCGCTGGAGCTGCGGACTGATGGACGCGGGCGGGGCCCCGCCGTTCCGTGTACCGTCCCGGTAGTAGCCGGCGAGCGTGAGCAGGTGGTGAGTCTCCCCCGGCTCGAGGCGTAGCGCTTCGGCAATGCTCTGCAACACGGCCTCGGACGGCCTCACGTCGCGCGCCTGCTCCAGCCACGTGTACCACTCTGTGCTGATCCCCGCGAGCGCGGCCACCTCCTCGCGCCGCAGGCCGGGCGTCCGCCGCCGCGAGCCGCGGGGCAGCCCGACCTGCTCCGGCCGGATCCGCGCGCGGCGACTGCGCAGGAAGCTCGCGATCTCCCTGCGCCGTTCCTCGCTGAGCACGTGTCCGTCCTCCCGAAAGGGGAATCGTCGATACCAGGAATCGTGGATACCAGGATACGGCGTTCCTTATCCCCGGTTCCGATCGCCGCTAGAGTACGCGCCACAGACAGCGCACGCAACAACCGCAACCCGAACCAAGAAGGTGCCATCGTGCAGAGGCGCAAGCTTGGAACGACGGGCCCCGAGGTCTCGGCCATCGGGCTCGGCTGCATGGGCATGAGCGACTTCTACGGGCCGTCCGACGACGCCCGGTCCATCGCCGTGATCCATCGCGCCCTGGAGCTCGGCGTGGATTTCTTCGACACGGCCGACATGTATGGCGTGGGCGCGAACGAGGAGCTGGTGGGGCGGGCGCTGAAGGCACACCGGGACCAGGTGGTGATCGCGACGAAGTTCGGCAACGTGCGCGCGCCGGACGGAAGGTTCCTCGGCATCGACGGGCGGCCGGAGTACGTGAAGCGGGCGTGCGAGGCGAGTCTGCGGCGGCTCGGCGTGGAAACCATCGACCTGTACTACCAGCACCGGGTCGACCCGAGCACGCCGATCGAGGAGACGGTGGGCGCCATGGCCGAGCTGGTGCGCGAGGGCAAGGTGCGGTGGCTCGGGCTCTCCGAGGCCGCGCCGGAGACGATCCGCCGCGCACACGCAGTGCACCCCATCACAGCTCTCCAGACCGAGTACTCGCTGTGGACGCGGGACCCCGAAGACGGGCTGCTGGAGCTGTGCGACGAGCTGGGGATCGCGTTCGTCGCGTACAGCCCGCTCGGGCGCGGGTTCCTGACCGGTGCCATCCGCAGCATCGATGATCTTGCCCCGGACGACTGGCGACGCAACAACCCGCGCTTCCAGGGCGAGAACTTCCAGAGGAACCTCCAGCTCGTGGACGCCGTCCGGGAGATGGCGCGGGAGAAGGGGTGCACGCCCGCCCAGCTCGCGCTGGCGTGGGTGCTCGCGCAGGGTCCGCACATCGTCCCGATCCCCGGCACGCGCAGCGTCGACCGGCTCGCGGAGAACGTCGCGGCGGTCGAGCTCGAGCTGACGCGCGAGGACCTGGATCGCCTCGACCGGATCGCGCCGAAGGGGATCGCGGCCGGGTCGCGCTACCCGGAAGCAGCAATGCGCACGCTGAACCGGTAGCCGGGAGGAGATCGATCGATGACGACCGCAACCGGGGGGCTGCGTTTGCCGCCTGGGAGAAAACTGCCCGTCCGCTTCCACGGATTCGTGATGCCGCTGGTTCTCTCGATCCTGATGTCGTGCATCGTGTCGGGAGTGGCGACGCTGCACGCCACCGGACTCGCCGGCGGCTTCCTCGGCCGGTGGATGGGTGCGTGGGCCACGTCCTGGATGATCTCGCTTCCGACACTCATTGCCGTTCTCCCCATCGTCCGCCGGGTCGTTTCCTGGATCGTGGAGTCGCCGGCGGCCCCGGAGCGGGCCGGCTTTGCGCCCGGAGCCGGCAGAGTCCGCGGGGGCTGTCCCGCGCCCGGCGCCCGCACCGCATGAGTGGCGTGGTGCACGAGACGCGTCAGGAGCAGGCCATGAAAGCAGAGGTCAATCGAATTGAGCCGGCGTGTTCCGCTCCCGTGCACAACCTGAGCCGTCGGGAGCTGGTCCAGATGCTCGGCAGCGCCGCCGTGGCGAGCCTCTTCCCGTTCCGGGGTCTTGCCGCATCGCCAGCCCGCGGGAGGAGCTCCCGGGCAGAGAACGAGCTGATCCTGAGGCCCATCCCACGCACCGGGGAGATGCTCCCGGCCATCGGGCTCGGCACCTTCATGACCTTCGACTCCGTGCCCGGCCAGCCGCGCGACCACGTGCACGAGGTGGTCCGCCGCTTCTGGGAGGCCGGCGGGCGAGTTTTCGACACGTCGCCGCTGTACGGCATGTCAGAGGTGAACCTCGGAGACAGCGCCGCCGCGCTCGGGGTCAGCGGGCAGATGTTCGTCGCGAACAAGATCTGGTCCACGGGCGAGTACCTCGGCGACGCCAGCCACGCGGAGCGCAGCCTGCGCCTCTCCATGGAGCGCCTGTGGCGCGAGCAGATCGATGTGATGCAGTGCCATAGCCTGGTAAACGTCGACGTGGTCGTCCCGCTCCTCCAGGCGTGGAAGAAGGAAGGGAGGCTCCGCTACCTGGGCGTCACGCACCACGATCCAGCCTACTTTGACGTGCTCGCGACGTGGGTGGAACAGGGCGACGTCGACTTCGTCCAGGTCCACTACTCGATCTACGAGCGGCGCGCCGAGGAACGCGTCCTCCCGGCCGCGGCGGACCGCGGAGTGGCGGTGCTGGTGAACATGCCGCTCGAGAAGGCGCGCCTGCACCGCATCGTCGAGGGTCGGCCTATTCCAGACTTCGCCCGGGAGCTGGGGATCGGGAGCTGGTCGCAGTTCTTCCTCAAGTGGGTCCTCTCACACGAGGCGGTCACTTGCGCGATTCCTGCCACCAGCAATCCGGATCACCTGCTGGAGAACATGGGCGCCCTGCGGGGTCCGCTCCCCGATCGCGAGATGCGGCGCCGCATGGTCCGGTACATGGAGTCGATCCCCGGATTCGACCGGATCGGCGAGATGCCATGGTATCCGGGGAAGAGCTACCCCGGCGTGGTTGGCCGCGCGCAGGCCGAGCTGGGCGCCCGCTCGTAACACAATCCACGGCCGAGCCGCGAGCGCTCGTGACGCCACACGCGGCCGAGCTGCACGCGCGGTCGCGATACCAACCGCGGCCGACCTGAGAGCGTCCACGCTGCGCCTGCGCTCGAACTGCGAGCTCACTCATGACGCGAATCGCGGCCGAGCAGCGAGAGCGCTCGTGACACGGCCCGCAGCCGAATTCCGAGCGCGCCCGTGACATGGCCGGCGGCCGAGCTCCAAGCGCGCTCATGACACAACCCGCGTGACGCCCGACCGGTCGGACGGCACGTACCAGGGAACCGGACAACCCGGAGGTGAAACACCATGTCCATCCATCGTCTCCCCGTGCTGATCCCGGCCGAGGGGGCGCTGCTCGCCGGCCGCATCCACCGCAATACAGACGACCTGCTCGAGCCGCAGCCGGGCGTCGTCGTGAGCGGCTCCTGGCTGACGGTCAAGGAGCAGATGGCGGATCTCTACGCCGCCCAGCTCGCCGCGCTCGGGTACACGGTGCTCACGTTCGACTTTCGCGGCTTCGGCGGGAGCGAAGGCACGCCGCGCCAGACGGAGATGCCGCTCGGGAAGATCGCCGACATCGTCGCTGCGACGCGCTTCCTGCGTTCGCTCGCGTGCGTGCGCGGCGACCGCGTCGGCTACCTGGCCGTGTGCGCCAGTGCCATGTACGCGGCGGCGGCCGTCGAAGCCGGCGCCCCGATCGGCGCGCTCGCGAGCGTCGCGGGATGGTTCCACGACACCGAGTCGGTCGCCCCGTTCTACGGCGGCGCGGCCGGAGTCGCCGCCCGGCTCGAGCGCGCGCGGCAGGCGCATGACCGGTATCTCGCGACGGGCGAGCTGAGCCTGGTGCCGGCGTACGAGGAGGGCAACGAGCGCGCGGGCATGTTCATCCCGATGGACTACTACGCCAACCCGACGCGGGGCCGGATCCCGGAGTGGCGCAACGAGATGAGCGAGCTCACCTGGCTCTACTGGCTCACGTTCGACGGCCTCGCCGCTGCAGAGCGGCTCGACGTCCCCGCGCTGTTCGTGCACGGAGACGAATGCGTGTTCCCGGACCACGTGCGCCGCATCCACGAGCGCATCCGCGCGCCAAAGCGCATGGTCTGGCAGCCCGGCTTCCAGGTGGACTTCTACGACCGCCCGGATCTCGTCGGCGTCGCCGTGGAGGCCGCACACGAGCACTTCAGTGAGTTCCTGTCCGCATGAAGGAGCGACCCATGAACGATTCTCTGGCCATTCAGGAGCTCGTCACGCGCATGCTGTTCGCAGTCGATGGCCTGGACTGGGCCGGGGTGCGTGCGGCGTTCGCGGACGAAGTGCACGTCGACTACACGTCGCTCTTCGGCGGCACCCCCGAGCGGCTCTCCGCAGACGAGCTGATCGAACGCTGGCAGGGCCTGCTTCCCGGATTCGCCGGCACACAGCACCTGACGGGACCGATCGCCGTGACGTTCGACGGCGCGGATGAGGCCGTCGCAGAGACGCACGTGCGCGCCTATCATTATGTGGACGGCGTGCCCGGCGGCACGTGGATGGTCGCCGGCCATTACACGATCCCGGTGCGCAGGGGCGCAGCGGGCTGGCGAATCACGGGCATGCGCCTGGCACTGATCCGCCAGGAAGGCGACGTGGATCTCGCCGCCGTCGCCGCAGCCGCTCGCGACGGCGGTCGAAGGGTTACCCGGTGAACGCAGCAGTGCTCCACGAACGCGGTGATGGGCGCCGCGCATGCGCCGGCACTGGCACGCGGCGCTGCGCGCGCCCGCCGCGCGCGCCGCTCAGCGCCGCACCCGCGAATTCATCCCCGCCGCAGGACCAGCTTGACGATGAAGTTCACGTCCGCCTCGCCCTTCTCGACGACGACGAGCGTATCCCCCCGCGAGGACCAGGGCACCTCGGTGGAGGCGGGGAACCCAAGGTCGAGCTCGCCCAGATACCGGCCACCCGGCTCGAAGATGTCGAACAACCGTCCCGGCTCCCCGGGGCGTGACTCGATCTGAACCGCGAGGTGGCCGTCTGCGAGCACGTTCACGGACTGTGCGATCTGCGGCCCCAGCTCATAGGCGGAGAGACCAATGCCCGCCGCCTTCAGCTCGTCCCGTTTCCTCCTGAGCTCCGCATCCGCGCCGCGCGGCTTGCGGTGGCTGGACTCGATCACGCGAATCGTGTCTCCTTCCAGCGTGATGTTGATCAGCCGGAGGCGGTTCGACTGCATGATTCAGAGCGTCCCGTCCGGCGCCAGCGCGTACAACCAGTGGGGCTGGAAGTGCCAGGCGGCGTCGAGAGCATCCCTGGCTCGCACGAGCTGCATGGGGGTCAGGGATGCCGCCGACGATTCGCGCGCCATCAGCGGCGGGAGGGTATCGATGGTGGCGCCGGCGGCATCCACACGCAGAGGCTGTACGGCGTACTGTCCATTCGCAGTGCGACCGGCCATCTCGTCGATGATGGAGCCGGCTGAATCCACGCGCAGCAACTGGCTCCAGCCCAGCATCGAGGTGATGCGACGCGGGAGGGTCTTGACCACGGCGCCGGTCGTATCGAAGACCGTGTAGCGGCGGTTCCACCCGTCGGCGACCCAGAGCCGGCCCCGGTGGTCCCACGCCATGCTGAGCGTCCCGTCGAACTCGCCCGTGCCGCGACCTTGACGTCCGATGTGCCGCTCGAACGCGCCAACCCTGCCGAGGACCAGATGTGCTGGTTGCCGAAATCGATCGCATAGGTCCTTCCGTCCGGCCCCATGCTCACATTCGTGATGCGGGCGAAGGCCAGACGTTCGTCCCCCAGCACGGCCCCGGCACGCCACAACACCTCGGCCCGCCACCCGTCACCAGAACGCAGCGGCCCAGCACGCCGATCATCCCTCCGGGCGCTGGCTGCCGGGGGGACGTCCCGGCCCATGCTCTCACCATGCGCCTCCGAGGGTGGGAGCGCCGTCGCGGTCGGCTCGCGCTCCTGCTGGGCAGCAGAATCCGCTACCGGCTCGGCACCACCGGATGGCCCAGCACGGAGATCATGCTCGTTTTCCTGCCCAACCTCGACGGATTCCGAAGCATCTCGCGGAGCGCCGGAGTCGCATGCCAGGGCCACGAGGGCGAGCAAGAACGCCCCCGAGGCCCGAATGGACCATGCCTTGCACCCTCCGGTTACTCCTCTGCACGCACACCGAAAGCAGTGAGTCGGCTGGAGGCATTCTTTTCGACGGTCGCACGTCCAGCGCGACGAAGTCGTGTTCGATGATCAGGCGGAGAGACGGGAAGCATGGCATGCCACGAGTCGTGCGTTGCCGCGCGGATCACCCCGGCTCGGCGGCGAGCCGATACACGGGGGCCGGATCCGATCCATGCCTCGCGACTGACTGAGTCGTTGCAACCTGACCGCCCACCAGAACCGCTGACGCCCGGTTCCTGATCGGCCTACTCTGGTCGCAACTTGCCGACTTCACCATGGTCGAGGAACGTAGGCATGAGGAGCGCGGCTCGACCGTAGTGAGAGCAGGCGCCGCCTGTTTGCCGGGCGATCGCGACGATTGTGCGGCGCAGCAGCTCGATGGCGTGTGCCGTGCCGGGCGTCCGGATGCCCCGCCCGGCACGGCACGACGCACGCTCCCCTTCCCTACCGTCCGTCGTCGCTGCTCGTGCTCGTGATGCGCGCGCCGACCAGCTTCGCGACCGCGCCGAGCGTGGTCTGCGCGGCGTTGAAGCCGAGGCGGAAGTCCTCGTCCGAGTACGTCACGAACAGGTCGGTCGGTCGGTGCCAGTGCGGATTGGCGCCCATGCCGGTCTCGTAGAGCCGGCGGTTCTCGCGCAGGCTGACCGCCGCCGTGTGGTCCATGAACGGCGTCGAGTCCGTGTTGCTCATCGCGTTGCTCACCACAGCGGGGTAATCCGTAGCGAACTTGCGGTTCGCGTTGAGCAGCTCGAGCGCGAGCCGAGCGGACTCCTCTGCCTTCGCCGAGTTGAGCTGGAATTCGATGTCCACGTCCGCGTCCAGCACCTGGCGGTGCTGCACGGGGTTGCCGTGGTCCCACATCATCATGTCGTGCTGGATCATGCCCAGCCACTTCGGCTCCGGGTACCTGCCCGAACCCGGCGGGTCTTCGATTCCCTGGAGCGCAGCGCGCTGCTCGACGTAGGCGCGCGAGCCGTTCAGGCCCGTCTCCTCGTTGTTCCAGAGCGCGAAGCGAACGGAGCGTTCCGTCACGATGTCGGGCGAGGCGAGGACGCGGGCGATCTCCATGACGAGCGCGGTGCCGGACGCGTCGTCGTTCGCGGCCTCGCCTCCGCCGCGCCCATCCATGTGCGCGCCCAGGATGTACATCTCGCCGGGCACCGTGCTGCCCACCTTTGTCGCGTAGACCTGCGAGCGCCGCTCGCCGCGGTACTCGTAGTACAGCCGCTCGGTCTCGTAGCCCCAGCTCCGGAGCTGCTGCTCGATCCAGTCGACGGCGCGCTCGTTGCGCTCGGTGCCCTGCTCGCGGTCGCCGAACTGGGTCAGCCCCTTGATGAGCGCTTTGTAGTTGTCGAAGTCGAGCCGCTGGACGATGCGCTGGACCATGCTGTCCTGGGCGGTCATGGGCACGCCGCCGAGCACGCGCTGCATGATGCGCTGGCGCAGGGCCTCCTGGCGCGACTGCCCCTGCTGCCCGGCGGGCGGCTGCGCGAGGAGCGGTTCGGCGCCGGCGGCCAGCAACGCCAACGTCGCACACAGCCAGCAGAGTGCGCCCAGCGCCGGGCGCAGGGACCTGGCACATCTCATCATCTCGGCATCCCTCCTGTCGATCTGGACGGCCCGAACGGGCCCTTCCTCACGCTCCTGGCTCGCGACTCTTGTGGGCGCGAGCCGCATCCGGCAGTCGGAGCGCGACCGGCGAGCCGGCGCCGCCCGCGCCGTTGGTCACCCGGGCGATGGTCGCGCCGTCCTGCCGCGACTGGCCGATGCGGGTGTTGCCGCGGCAGCGCCCGGCGACCCGGATCGTGCGGACATCCGGCCGGGGCACACGGCACGCGTCGCGCCCCAACCGCGGCCGTCGGGCAACTCGCCCCACGCTTCGCTGGCGACGATGTCGGGATTGTCGCGGGGCAGGGCTCGGCCCCGCCAGGCAAGGCGAGCAGGCGGACGGCGAGGCTGACACGGCGTGCGCGGTGCCTCGTGGGCATCCGTGGGCCTCCGGCGGAAGGGGTCCCAGTTGCGCTGCACGGCATCGGCTCGGGAGTGGCGGTCCCCAATCTCCGGCGGCCGCGCGGCGGAGGCAAGCCGGCGGCGACCGGGACCGCGGGGCGCCCGCCCGGAGCGGCGGCGGGCGCCGCCACCGGCCACGGCGTCGCGGCCCGGCCGAATGCCTGGACGCCGGGGCCCAGCGGAAACGGCAGCGGCGCACGCCCGGGATCGGCGCCGAATCGGGCAGGCGCGGCGGCGGCGAGCAGGTGCCGGCGTCGACCAGCCGGGGCGCTCGATCGTGCGGGCGCCTAGGGTGTGGCCGCGGACAGGCGCGACCACGAGCGGGCGCGGTGTCAGATGAGGTCGACCCGGCGCGGCATCGGGGAGGCCCAGCAGCGGACAAGCGGGGCCGCAGCGCGCCACGACGGCGCGGTCGGACGGCGAGCCGCTCCTCGGGTTGCGAACGCGTGCGTCATCGACCTAGGATGCGGCGGATCGGCCGTCGTCGAGCAACGTGCTGTCCTCCTTCATGCCGGCCGTGCCGCGGGTCCTCGAGACGGAGATGGTCGCAATGCCGGAGGGTGTCGCGGCCTCGATGGCGGCGGTTCGCCTCGGGTTCGCTTGAGGGGCCGCAACGCGAATGGGGACCACACCACACCAGCCCTCGCCGCCCTGGGCGCCGGCGCTCATGGCGCAGACGTGGACCGACCTGCTCTTCGCGCACTGGCCGGTCCCGGCCGAGCGGCTGCGCGCGCTCGTCCCGGAGCCGCTCGTGGTGGAGGAGCTCGACGGCAGCGCGTGGGTCGGCGTCGTGCCGTTCCGCATCACCGGCCTGCGCGTGCGAGGCTTGCCCGAGCCGCTCGGCCTCGACTTCCCCGAGCTCAACGTGCGCACGTACGTGCGCTTCGGCGAGCGGCCCGGCGTGTACTTCTTCAGCCTGGATGCCGGAAGCCGTCTAGCCGTGTGGGGCGCGCGGACGTTCTTCCGGCTGCCGTACCACCGTGCCGAGATGGACGTGGGCATCGAAGGCGAGTGGGTGTGGTACCGCAGCCGGCGCTGCGTGTCCGACCGCGAGGCCAGCGCCGCCTTCCGTGCGCGCTACCGGCCGACCGGCCGGGCGGTCGCGGCCGCGCCCGGCACGCTCGAGCACTTCCTGACCGAACGCTACTGCCTGTTCACGGTGCTCCGCAGCCGGCGCGTGCTGCGCGTGGACATCGACCACGTGCCCTGGCCGCTCCAGCCCGCCGAAGCGGAGATCGAGACCAACACGATGGCGACCGCGAGTGGGATCGCGCTGCCGGACCGGCCGCCGCTGCTGCACTTCGCGAAGCGGCTGGACGTGGTCAACGGGCTGCCGGTGCGAGCGGGCTGAACGCTCGGCGAGGACAGGGAACACCGCGAGTTCGCGGAGCCGGCCTAGGCCTGCCCTCCAGCTCTTTCGGCCCTCGACCGCCGGCCCACCCAAACCAGGCTGGCGATGAGCACGGTCGCCACGATCGCGTTGAGCACCTGCCCGCCAGGCCGGGGAGCACCGAACAGGACGAAGCCGTTCAACACGCCATCCGCCCAAAGCGCTGCCGTGGCCCACACCCCAACTCTCCACCAGCGGTCCGCTCTCGAAAGCAGGCCGATCCCGGCCCGCACTCCCACGCCCGCGATCACGAGCATCAACGCTCCCAGAGCGCGGACGCTGAGATCACCGGCCAGGACCTCGTCGGAGACCGCAGCGCCCCTGAGCAGCATCGCGACGGCTCCGACCAACCGCACACCACAGACCAGAATCAGCAAGCCTGCTGCTGCGAATCGCCACATCGTTCCGCCGCCTCCGCCGTTTCCACTTCGCATCGATCGGGCATCACTGTCTCCTTTCGCGCCACACTGCTCCGCTTGGGATCGACGACGTCCCCGACCCGCGCCCGCTCCAGCGCTTCGAGGAGCGCCTCCGTTCCCTCCCTCAGCTCGAGATCCATCTCATCGGTGTGGAGCGGGACGAGCGCATAGAACTGGATCCGCCTCTCCGGGCTGATCTCGAGCATGCGGAATGCGTCCGGAACCGTCGTCGGCGGCACGATCAGGAACCCGCTCAGTTCGGTGCCGGGGGTGAATGGCTCTGGCGGAACTCCGTTCGTCACCGTGTGCCCGGGGCCATACCACGTATCGTACTCGTGCGGGGAGCGAGCCAGGCTCGTGGGGAAGCGAATCGGCCAGTAATACTCCTCGTCCCTCCACGCGTCCACGTCCACCGGCCAATCCGGGGGGAAGACACACCATGAGCTCCGCGTACCGTGATGCCTCCTCGCCCTCGGGCACGTTCATCGGCCTGGCGCTCATGCCGCACGTCACGAGTGTATGGAAGGGGCGCTCTTCAGTCGGCGGCACGTGGAAGAGATCGATGTGGATGAGATGCGAGATGAACTCGTGGAACACCGCCTCGATCGGCCCGCGATGCCACTCGATATGGGCCGGGACTGCCTCGATCAACTGCGGATCTCCCCATGCCGGCCGGAATTTCCGCTTGCGCAGCTCGTACCGCACGATCGGGATCCCGCCTTCGGACCAGTCGATTCGTGGGGCCATATCGATCCCCCTTCCTCAGAGTTAGAGCAGCCCCATTCCTGCCACCACCACTCCCGACATGCCGCCGATCCAGATCACGGTCGGGCCCGCGGAGCACAGATGCCCCCGGGAGCGCCGCCTTTCTCTTGCGCTTGTCGGTGGCGTGTCTCGAACGGCGAGGCGGCGACGCCGGCGCGGCGTGAGCACGTTTCCAGGCGACGCAGCCGCTAGCAAGTCGTAGCCGCCAGGGACGAAACTGCCAGCACGCCGAAGCGCCCCGCCACACGATTCCCGATGCCGCCCTCGCCGGCTTGGCCATTCATCGCTGGCGAGTCCCGCCACGCTCCTTCACGCCCTTCCGGATTCGTCCGACCGAAAGGAACCGGCGACACCCGAGCTCTTGCCGCACGGTCGACGGCCTGCATCGGCCCGGGGCTACTCTTCCGCGAGCCGATAAACACGCACGTATTCCATCCCCAGCGTATCGCGCCATACCCCGACGAGGTGTCCACCTGCGATGGCGCTCACCGAGAAGCCCTCGGGCGTCCGCACCTGACCGAGCCACTCACGGCTCGCGGCGAACACGTCCCAGGTCGCGGGGGCCAGAAGGTCCGGCCAGTACACCTGGGCCCACACGTTGCCGTCATCGGCCAGAAGGATCTGGTCGTAACCTGGCAGCAGCTCGGGTCGGCCCGGATGATCCATTCCGGAGAGGTACTCGCGCCGCTGCTCCGGGTCGTCGATGGCTCGAGTGTAGAACTCGGTGTAGGTCTCGATGGCATCCCGGGTCACACTGCGACGCGGGCGCGCGACACCGTAGACCTCCAAAAGCTTCTCCGCCTCGAGGACACGGATCCGAAAGTCTGGACCCGCGGCGATGTGGAGCGCATCCCCGATTCCAACGAATGGCGTGTTGATCGTGATCGGAAGCGGAACCAGGCCGCGACCGGTCCACACCAGGTCGGGCCCCGACGCCCATCCCTGGGGAGTGCTCGCCCTCGTGGCGACGTCCAGCCGGAGCAGCTCCGCCGTATCACCCAGGATCTGCCCTGGCTCGAGAGAGCCGGCAAGGAGGATGCGCACCTCCCTGACCAGGAGGCTCCCGTCCCCATAGACGCCAAGAGCTCGAATGGGAGCTTCGGCGCCCGAGCTCAGCGAGATGGTCCGAACGAACTCGCCATCCGCATCCAGAATCGTGAGCCGGGCGTTTGCATCGTCTCAGAGGGCGACGCTGTCGCCCCGAAACGCGCCCAGGAGCCGAATCTGCTGGAACTCCCCAGGCCCCTCACCACGTCCACCGACCGTCTTCCAATGACTGCCATCCGAACGGAAGATCCGCACTTCCGCCGACCCGCCATCGGCCACCCACAGGTATCCTCGTGAGACGACGTGGATGCCACGGATGTTGAAGAACTGCGTAGGACCCTCGACGTCCGCGCCGCCCAGATTCACGATCGGCTGCGGATCCACCACTGCAAACGTGCGTTCGGCTCCCTCGGTGATCGTGATCCGGACCCCGCTGCTGTCACCTGGATGCCCGGGCGAACGTCCTGGCACGCGGCGAGCCCTACGCTGAGGAGCGCAGCGATGCATGGGTGAGATCGGATCGAGTTCCGCCTCCGAGCGCAATGATTGGGTGGCCCTACTCGATGTCGAATCAGCAAGGCGTAAGACAGATCAGGGTTCGTCCGCATCGGGTCGGAAATGGTGGTCCGCAACCTCGGGCGATGGCGCGGCGGAGATAAGTCGGGGCTATCGGGCCCGCGGCACGCCCACGAGCAGCGCCACAGGTGCCGCCGCCACGAGCCACAACGCCGGCCCCAGGCCGAACGCCTGGGCGGCGAGGGCGAGCGTGAGCGGCAGCAGCCCGCCCAGGATGCTGGCGACGCTTCCCAGCGCCATGACCGTCGCACTGCGCTCCGGCAACGCGGCGTAGAGCCCTGCCTTCAGCACGGGATACCAGCCGGACCTCAGCAGCGCGAGCACGGCGAGCAGCACGAGCTTCGCCGGCGCTACCGGCACGAGCAGGAAAGCCGCGAGCACCGGCAGCGCGGCCCACGAGCTCGCGCGCAGCCAGCGCGCGCCATCGAGGCGAGCCAGCA
The DNA here is from genome assembly GCA_036563975.1 of Longimicrobiales bacterium. Classification (GTDB taxonomy): domain Bacteria; phylum Gemmatimonadota; class Gemmatimonadetes; order Longimicrobiales; family RSA9; genus RSA9. Next base: position 14,245 of record DATCLK010000106.1, read on the forward strand.
ATGGGATCGCGAGCGCGTCGCCGGCGAGCCCCGCAGTCAGCCACACGACGACCGCGAGGGTCGCGCCAGCACCATCGGCGCCGACCACGTCGACGAAGTACAGCGCGAGGAATTCTGCCAGCACCTCGATCATCAGGTCAGCGAGCTGGAGCAGCACGAGCCAGCGCCGCACATCGCGCCGGCGGAGGGATTGGATGGCATCGCGGGCCGCCGCCGCGAACGTGCGGGCGCTGGGAAACGGGCGCTCCGCTGCGCCGGGAGCCGGCACGCGCCACGTCGCCACGACCAGCACGGCGCTGAACGCCGCGAAGGCGGCGAGCACGCCGCGCCACCCGAACCCGGCCATGCCCGCGCCGGCAAGCACGACCGGGCCGGCGATCGCGCCGATCGAGCCGGCCAGCGTCCAGCGCGCCATGTTCAGGTCGCGCCGCGTCGGGTCCAGGTCCATGAGCGTGGCCTGCGACAGCTCGACGAACGCGCCGGACGCGGGGTTGAACAGCATGAGCGCCAGCAGCAGCGGCAGGAAGGCGCTGCCGAGCGCCATGAACAGGAGGGCAAGAGCGAAGGCGATGCCGCCCGCCCGCACGATCCTGCGCCGGTCCCACGCATCGCCGAGCAGGCCGAGCGGCGGCTCGACGATGCAGCCGAAGATGTACGGTACGGACGTGAGCAGGCCGACCTGGACGTACGAGAGGCCCAGGTCGGTGCGGATCAGCGGCCAGGCAGCCGCCCACGCCCCGGAGACCAGCTCATCGAGGAGCTCGACGAGCAGGAGGACGGCGGCCGGGGCGACCCGACGACGGAGGCGTCACCAGGGGATACGCATCGAGGAGATCCCGGGTTGATGGTGTTGCCGGTACGCGTGCGCCGACTCCATCGAACACGCCGGAGGGCGAGAGGTTCCGCCGAGGCGAGAGCGGCGTGGGAAGGAGTCGGAAGGAGTCGGAGCCGCGCGGTAAGGGTGACGCGACGGCGTCGGCCTGGAACGCCGCCGACGACGCCGCCGGCGGCCAGAGGCGGCAAGCTTGCTGGCGCGCCCGGGGCGAGACTACACTCCACTGACCTCCGGTCGAGCGCCGCCCTCGCGATAGCTGCGAGGATGGTGCGTTCCTCCATCCGTTGCCGCGCGCTGCCGGCGTACACCCGGCGGGAAAAGACGTGAGCGTGGAGGAGACGTCCGCGCGCACGGCGCGTCCGCGCCCGAACTGCGGGGAGCCGCTCGGCGGCCCGTACTGCAGTCACTGCGGCCAGGCGGACACGGCGCTGGACGTCCCGCTCCGGCGCGTCGTCGGTGAGCTTCTCGCCGAGCTGTTCGACGCCGACTCGCGCGTCTGGCGCACGGGCCGCACTCTGCTGTTGCGGCCCGGGCTGCTGACGGCGGAGTACAACGCAGGCCCGCGAGCGCGCTACCTGCCGCCGCTCCGCGTCTACATGCTCAGCAGCTTGCTGTTCTTCTTCGTGGTGGCGACGGCGCGCGTTCAGTTGCTGCAGGTACAGTTCACGGATGAGGAGGCCGCAGCCGTTGTATCGGCCGGACCGCCAGCCGCGACCGCAGAGGATCCTGCCACGCAGGCGGCAGGGGAATCTGCGGCCGCCAATGATCTGAGGGCAGAGTTCCTTCGGCGGCTCGCTCGCGTGGCTCGGGACCCGGAGCGGCTGAACCAGTTCTGGCTGCGCATCTGGGCGTGGACGATGTTCGCGCTGCTGCCGGTGTTCGCGCTCGTACTACGGCTGTTCTTCCGCGGCGCCACGCCGTGGTACGTCCGCCACCTGGTCTTCTCGCTCCACCTCCACGCGTTCGCGTTCCTGATCTTCGCGGTGCCGATCCTGGTCGCCAACCTGCTGCCGGACGATCGCCACCGCTCAGCGGCCGTACTCAGCGCGTTCGGCGTCATCTTCCTCTACGGCGTGCTCGCGACGCGGCGGGTGTACAGCGTGTCCTGGGGCGGCACTCTGCTGCGGCTGGCTGGCGTCGGCTTCGTGTATCTGCTCCTCGCCAGCATCTTCCTGCTCACGTCCGCTGCGGCGGCGGTCTGGTTCGCGTAAGCGGCGTTCACAGCCGCGCGCGGCGCATCGGCGCTGGGACGCAAGACTTCCTGTTCGCTCTGCACCGGTTCGCGCGGAGCCGCGCGCAGGCGCGGGCGGCGGTTTCGCGGTCGTCCGCGGCCACGGAGAAAACGAGGCGACGGGGCTCACTCGGGCCCACGATGCAGAAATCCCCCGGCATCCGGACGAGTCCGGGTTGCCGGGGGGTTCCCACCACTGGCGAGAGACGCGCCGTTCGGTTTCGGGCCTCGTCCGCAGACGCGGCCGGCCTACCGCCTCTCTTCCTCTCCTTCGCCGCGCGGTCTGCGGCTGGGGTGCCCCTGGCCTGGGGGCTCGCTCGGCTGCGGCCAGTGACCTCGCAGCCGCCTCACCGGGAACCGAACCTTCCCGGAGAACTCGCCCTCCGAAAGGCGTCCCCTCCGGAGGACCTGCGCCGCCGGTCCTCAGGACCGCTCGACCAGCGCGCGAGACACACGATCGTGCGGCAGCGCCGGCCGCGCAAGCATCTCGTTGCGGATGCTAAATGACGTCGATTCAACAACATACGCCGCATGCCGCCACGCATGCTCATTCCCGCTCCGCGCACGTTCGCGCAAGCCCCACGGCCGCCGCGGCTTGTCCGTTTGTAACAATTTCAATCCACGCCCAATCGGCGTTTCTCCACCGCTCGCGCGCGAGATTTCCACCGCCAACCCCGACTTGTGCACAGGGGGACGTGGAAAAGAGGGGGCCCGGGGAGGGCCGGGGCGCGCCCTGGTGGCTTCTGCTGGGGCTACGGGAAGGCGCGCCGTCGTGGCCGCGGACCCTTCCGCGTCACCTGGCTGGCGGGGAAGGTGTGAGCGCGGAGCAGTTCCACCGCCACGCTGGCTGAGCCAAACGGCGTGGAGACTGACTGTGTTCAGCGCGGCGACGTTACGACGCAGTGCTGCGAGGAACGGCGTGCTGGAGACTGACCGCGTCAAGCACGGTGAAGCTCCCACACAGCGCGCCGGCGATCGGGCGTGATCGAACTTGACCGCGCATCAGTGCGGCGGAGCGTGTGCGGCAAAGCGCCGCGTGCGGGTTGGCGCCCGGCCGGCCCGCGGTTATGATGTGAACATCCACCCGGGCCGTCGCGGCACCGGGTGGATGCATTGTGGGCCGGGCGATCGCCAGGGTGAAGCCAGCCTGCGCGTCGGTCTGCTGGCTCAGCCCCGCGAGGGCGTTCGGGCGCTGCCCATCGCGCGGCCGCCTGCCCCGGCCGAAGAACGTGGCCGCGCTCAGCCGCGCGACCCGGCCCGGTCCGGCCTCCCGTCACTCCTCCCCGGGCGGAACGCCACCGCCTCCTCGGGCACGCCGACGCGCGGCAGCGCGGCGAGCACTCTGTCCACCGTGTCGCGCGAAGCGACCAGGATGACCACCTTGTTGGCCTTGTAGTCCAGCTTCATGCCGACCACGCCGCGGATGTTGAGCAGGTCCTGTGCGGCGGCGAGGATGCGCTGGAGCTGGATGTAGGTGAACTGGCCGGGCGCGGTCTCCACAGTGAGGCCGTCCGGGCAAGAGCGCCTGGCGATCGGCTCGAGCGCGGCGCTCACGACGCGCACGGCGTGCTGCGGGTCGCCCTCCTCGGTGAGGACGACGACAACGACGCACCGTGCGGCCCGATAGAGCCCGCCGAAGCCGGGGATCTCGGCGGCGAGCTCGTCGAACACCGGGTGGCGGGGCCTGCGGTCCCGCGAGTCGGCGCTCACGGTCGCTTCGGCGGCTGCGAGGACGGCGGCGAGCTCGTCGTCGTACTCGCCCCCGTGCGCGGGATCGGTCACGTCGGAGGAGCTGCACGCAGCCATTCCAGTGGCCAGCAGCAGTGCGGTTGCCAGGACACGCGAGCGGATCATGGTCTGCTCCTTTGCCTCGGATCTGGACTGCGACGCGGTCTGCCCGCGTCCAACGGCGCAATCCGCGAGGCCGGCGGCTTCTGACAGCGGTGCGGCCGACCTGCCGCTGCGGCGCCGTCAGAACGCTGCGGCGCGAGGAGTTCCATCAGCGATGACGACGTTTGCACGCCTCCCGACTCTGCCCGCCAGGGCGGCCCTGCGGGGGCCCAGCCGCATGCCGCCGAGCGGCCCCGCGCTCTCCCTCGGCGCCGCGCTGCTGCTCGCCCTCGCCCTGCCGCTCGCGGCCGGGGGTGCGGCGGCGCAGTCGGTCGCGCAGGCGCCGGCCGGCGCGCTTGCGGGCCGCGTGCAGGACGCGGTGACCGGCCTGCCCGTGGCAGCGGCGGTCGTGACGCTGGAGCCAGTGTCGCCTGGCCTGCTCGTGGAGCCGGGCACGGCCGCAGCCGTTCCGGTCCGCTCGCAGGTGACGGGCGAGAGCGGCACGTACCGGTTCGCGGACGTGGTGCCCGGCCGTTACCGCCTGCGCATCGAGCGGCTGGGCTACCGCGCGGCCACCATCGAGGTCGAGGTCCGGCACCCGGTGGCGGCGAGCGTCTCGGTCGGCCTCGAGCTCGAGCCGGTGGCACTCGAGCCCGTGCAGGTGGAGCAACGTGCGGCGTCGCTGTTCGAGCGGAGCAAGGGCAAGGCGGCGGAGCCGGAAGACGCGCGTGTCCTTTCCGAGCGGCTGCGGCAGGCGCTGTTCCTCGCGCCGGACGCGCGCATGCTCACGTACGCGGACGTGATGGACGGTGTGACGCTGGGCGAGGGCGACGTGCTGCGAGCGCTCCATCGGCTGCCTGGCGTGGGGACACGGGACGACTACACGGCGGAGCTGTGGACGCGCGGCTCGCCGTGGCCGCACACCCGCGTGACGTTCGACGGCGTGCCGCTGTTCAACCCGGTGCACGCGGTGGGCGTGCTGTCCGCGATCCCGCCGGAGGTCCTGGGCGCCGTGTTCTTCCATCCGGGCGTGCGGCCGGCCGCCGCGGCCGGCGGCGCGGCGGGTGTGCTGGATCTGCGCACGCGCCCGGCCGGCGGCGATGGACGCGTGCGGGGCGTGGCGGACGTGTCCATGGCGAGCGCGAAGCTCGCGCTGGATCAACGCATCGGCGAGCGAGGTGGGTGGGTGGTCGTGGCGCGGCGTTCGCACCTGGACGTGCTGGCGCGCGGCTTCGGCTGGCTCGGGCTGGACGCGGACGACCTGCCGTACGCGTTCCACGACGTGTCGGCGCGCGTGGACATCGAGCCTGCAGGCGGCATCGGCGTCGAGGCGAGCGGGCTGTGGGAGCAGGACCGCGTGTACGGCGACGTGGAGGGCGTGCTCGAGCGGACGCAGGCGCGCTGGGGCAACGCGGCGGGTCGCGTGACGTTGCGCAGCACGCTGCGCGGCGCCGCGTTCGAGCAGACGGTCGCGGCGAGCCGCTTCGATGCGCACACGAGCGCGCGGCTGTTGCGGACGAGGCGGCGTAGCGGCGCCGTCACCGACGAGTGGATCGAGCCGCCGAGCAGCAACGAGGTTCGTTACGCGCAGGCGCGCGGCGCGCTCTCGCCGGTCACGGGCGGGGCGGCAACGCCGTGGTCGCTCGGCTACGACATCGCATGGATGCGCGCGACGTACGACGGCCCGCCGCCGCGGTACCACGCCGCGAAGCCGGAGACGACGCAGCGCTTCGTGTACGCGGGCGACCTGCTCGTCTCCGCCGTGTGGGCGGAGGCGCGGATCGGGCTGGGCGAGCGCCTGGTGCTGGGGCCGGCGCTGCGCCTGGAGGCGGGCTCGCGCGTGGCGAACGGCGGGACGCTTCGTGCCGCGCCGGCGCTGGCGGCGCGCTACACGCTGTCGGAGACGCACACGCTTTCGGCCGGCATTGGCCGGACCTGGCAGTACGACCAGGCGATCGCGCTGGCAGGTCCGAGCATCCATCCGGCGTTCCATGCGAGCCATTTCCGCGTGCTGGCAGGTGCGCGTACGCCCGCGATCCGCGCGGATATCGCGACGCTCGGCACCGAGCGGTGGCTGGGCCGCGGTTGGCTCGCGTCCGCGACGGCGTTCGTGCGGCGCGCGGACGGCATCGCGCTGCCGGACCCGACGCCGGGCCCGCTCACGGGCCGGCCGCTGTACGTCGTCGGCCGCAACGATGCGCGCGGCGTCGAGCTGGCCGTGCGCCGCATGGGCGCGCGCTGGTCCTGCTCGCTCGCCTACACGTACGGCGTTTCCGAGGTGGAGGCGGCCGGGTTCCGCTACCCTGCGCCGGCGGACCGCCGGCACACGCTGGACCTGATGGCGGCGGTGCGCATTTCCGATGCGCTGCGCATCGCCGCGGCGTTCACCGCCGCATCCGGTGCGCCGTTCACGCGTGCGATCTCGCGCTCACCGGACGACTGCGCGACGTTCGGCTTCGGGTGCGGCAGCCCGCACGCGATCATCGAGGCGCCCAACGCGGAGCGAACGCCGCCGTACCACGCGCTGGACGCGTCGCTCCACTGGGCGCGCGCGTTCGGGCCGGTCGAGGTGAGCGCGTACCTCCAGGTGCGCAACGTGCTTGGCGCGGAGAACGCGATCACGTACGCGGGGACGCTCCCGGTCGCCTCGGTCATGCGGCGCAACGGCGTGCGGGAGATCGTGTGGGACGACCGCTTCGAGCCCGGGCTGCCGCGGCTGCCACTGCTCGGCGTGCGCGTGACGTTCTGATGCCGATCGACGCCGCCGCGCTGTTCGAGCAGCACCACGCCTCGCTGCTGCGCTACCTGGTGCGGCTCACGGGCGACCTGGACCTGGCGCACGATGCGGCGCAGGAGGCGTTCGCGCGGCTGGTCATGAAGCCGCCGCGCGACGAGGAGCCGCGCGCCTGGCTGTTCACCGTCGCGACGAACGTGGTGCGGGCGTGGGCGAACACGAACCGGCGGCGCGCGGCGCTGCTCGAGCGTGCTGTCGCGCGGTTGCCCACGGCCGACCCCGCGCCCGACCCGCTGGCCCTGGCGCAGGCCGGCGAGAGGCGGGAGGCGTTGCGCCGCGCGCTCGCGCGGCTCAGCGAGAAGGAGCGGACGATCCTCCTCATGCGCGAGGAAGGGTTCACGCACCGCGAGATCGCACAGGCGGCCGGCACGACGACGGGCTCCGTCGGCACCATGATCGCCCGCGCGCTGGACAAGCTGGCGGCGGCGCTGCCGCTCGACGCAGACGCGCTTTGACGGACGGATGGACGCGAGCATGAACGGGGAAGACGCGAGGCCGGACGACCGGACAGGAGGCGAAGCCGTGACGGATGCCGAGCTGGTCCGCTACCTGGACGGCGAGATCGAGGGCGCGCCGCGCGCCGCGCTCGAGGCGAGGATCGCGGCGGCGCCGGACGCGGCCGCGCGGCTGGACACGCTCCGGCGCAGGTCGGCGCGGCTGTCCGCGCTGCTCGCGGAGCTGGACCCGTCCGCCGAGGAGGTGCAGGAGAGCGCGGCCGCCATCCGGCCGACGGTCGCGGCGGGTGCGGAGCGGTCCCGCGGATGGCTCGCGGAGCCGGCCCTGCTGCGCTGGGCCGCCGCGGTCGCGCTGCTGCTCGGTGCGGCACTGGCCGTGCCGCCGGCGCGCGCCTGGATGATCGAGCGCGTCCGGAATGCCGCCGCGGCGCTGGGGCTGCTGGACACGGCGCCGGAGCCGGCGGTGGAAACGCCGGCCGGCCCAGCGCCGGACGCACTACAGGCCGCGTCGGTCCGCGTGACGTTCGAGGTGCGCGCGGACACGTTCGAGATCGAAGTGCCGCCGCGGGGCCGGCTGATCGTGCGTCGCGGGACGGGCCCGAGCGGCAGCGCCGAGACCGCCGGCGCGCCGGGCGCGGACCTCGTCGTCCTGCCCACCGGCCTGCGCATCGGGGGGGCGACGACGGACGACGCGCGCTACGACGTCGAGCTGCCGGCGTCCGTCGCGGCCGTCCGCGTCCGCGCCGGCGGCGCCGCCGTGCTGTACGCGCTGCCGCCCACCGGCGAGGAGCTCCGCATCGACCTGGCCCGGCCCTGAGGCACGCGGGCCCATTGCGCTCGTGCCCGCGTGGCCCCATGCTGCCAGCCGTCGCCAGCGATCAGATCGGAGCCCCCCCTTTTCGATCCGGAGGCA
>DATCLK010000107.1:0-17733 GCA_036563975.1 Longimicrobiales bacterium
TACGAGGCGAGCAAGAGCGTGACGGTCGCGGCGCCGGTCGAAGCGCTGTGGCGCGCGGTGTACGACCCGAAGCAGCGCAAGCGCTGGTTGCCGGACGTGGAGCTCGAGATCCGCACGGCCACCGAGCCGAAGTCGCTGCGCGCCCGGCTGGCCGACGGCATCAAGTTCGAGGCGTACTTCACGGCGAAGGGGCCGGCGAAGAGCGCGCTCGCGGTTCAGCTCCAGGGTTTCCCGACCAAGGACGCCGCGCAGGCCGCGAAGGAGTTCTGGGGCGAGCGGCTCGCTGCGCTGAAGGCGCTGGTCGCGCCGGAGTAGCGGCGCGGCGGTCGGAGACACGTACGGCAGAGGGGCGGTCCGCCATTGCGTGGGGAGTGGCGGACGCTTCGGCTTCGGCGGGCCGCCTTCTCGCGGCAGGTGAAGCTCTCGCCGTCCCCATGGATGATCCGTACCGCTTGATCGTCGACGCCGACTCGCTACGGGGCTTCACGGAAGGTCTGCGCGCAGCCCCGTCGAGGCCGGAGTGGTTCGCCCTTCGCCGCGATGCCGAGGCACTCTCCCTCGCCCCGGGCTTCGACCCCTGATCACGCTCGACTCCAACGCGATCGAGGAGCTGCCGCATCAGATCGATGTAGCCCTGCGAGTCCTTCGGCCGCCGATGCGTGGCCGCGCGATCCTCGCCGACGAAGTGGGCTCGGGAAGACGATCGAAGCAGGGATCATTCTGAAAGAGCTGGCCGTGCGGGGGCTGGCGCGGCGCGATGGTCAATGCGCGCTCCGCGTCCTGCGCTGACGCCGGCGGCGCGGGTGCGGCAAGCTCGTTCGGCACATCGGTTTCCGGCGCCGGAGTCATGGTCGTCCCATCAGGCGGTATTGGCAGCCTCCTCGCAGGTAGCGGTGAGAATGCGGGTTGGGCGCGCCGCGCCGGATGCCGGGCCGGCGCACGGCCCTTTCGATGCGAGGCGGTGCGCGCCGACGCTAGCCGGCCGCCGGCACCACCTCGTACGTGCTCTGCACCAGCCCGCTGGCGAATGTACGGGTCTCGACGTGGCGCCGTTTCACGTCGTGCGGCACGGGGCCGAACAGCGGGATGCCTCTCCCGATCAAGACAGGCAGGCGCGTGATCGTCATCCGCTGGATCAGGCCCTCGGCGAGGAACCCCTGGATGGTCTTCCCCCCATCCACGTAGACGTGCGTGAAGCCACGCTCGCTCAATTGCCGCACGATCTCCGCGGGCGAGCCGGACATCGTGCTGACCCGGGTCCGCGAGCGTGTCCGGGATCTCGAGCGGGCGGTGGGTCAGCACGATCACCGGCTTCGTGCCGTAGGGCCACTCGGCGAACGTTCGGACCAGATCGTAGGTGTTGCGGCCCATGACCAGCGCGTCCACCGAATCGAAGAACGCGCCGTAGCCGTAATCCTCGCCCGGCTCATCGCCGACCTCGTGCAGCCAGTCGATGCTGCCGTCTTCAGGCGCAATGAAGCCGTCGAGGCTGGTACCGATGAAGACGCTGGCCTTTACGGCATTCGCGAGATCTCGTCGTGGCTCGTTCAATCTCGTCCTCCGGCGTCGGGCGGCGATCGCCGCGCGCCAGTATTGCCGATGTCGACCACCACCGTCCACGCGCCGTGCGGCCGCCGCTGCCAGAGCGAGGCGGAACGGCCGGTTGCCACGACCGTACTCGAAAGTCGTTCTGGTGGCTTCAACCTAGCGCGCGCACGGCCGCGCGGAAACCGGAGGCCTCGGCGTGCGGGAGCCCGGAACCGCGCCGGGCGGCTCGTTGCCGGGGCGCCGTCGCCGCCGCTCCTGGCGCGATCCGCGTCGCGCCGGGGCACGTGCGTCGCGCAAGGTTGACGGCCGGGCCCGGGCCGTCTTAGCATACGAACAGAACCTGCCTTTCGCGCTCCCACGAAGGGGAGCGCGTGGTGCGGCCCGGCCGGGAGCGTCGCCGTGGCCGATCGGCTGGCAGGTGTCGACAATCCGGACCGCGGCGATGGCGTCGCGCACGGCCTTTGCGGCGGCGGTCCTTGCGGTGCGGCGGCCGTACCTCGGACGGCCGCCGTTTGTTCATCTCTCCCTGTCCCGACTCTCCCCGGCAACCCTGGACAGGGCGTGCCCCGCACGTGCCGACCCTCCCGATGGTCCGGCGTGGGTGCGGCGTCCTGCCATCATCGTGACCGGAGAGGTCACGCCACCGGCAGCGCGGAGTCGAAGAGGTGGCAACGGAAGGACGGCAGATCGCGGCAGGCGTGGGCGCCATGCCCCGTGTGGCCGCGAAGGACGGCGCGGGGCATCGGGCGCCGGCGGAGGGACGACGCTCCGTCGCCTTGCTCGCGGTGGTCTGGATCGCGACGGCGGGGACGCTGCTCTACGCGGGGCTGGACTACTACCTGCTGCCGCTCCCGGAGCGTGCGTACGCTCCGGGGCACCGAGTCTTCGCGCCGACGGGCGTCGTGGGCTGGACGCTGGGCGTCGCCGGCACGCTGTTCATGCTGGTGGGCGTCTCCGCGTACGCGGCGCGCAAACGCTGGGCACGGCTGAGCGGGTTGGGCCGACTGCGCTCGTGGCTGCGCTTCCACATCTTCCTCTGCACGCTCGGCCCCTTCCTCATCGTGCTACACAGCAGCTTCAAGGTCCGCGGGCTCATCTCGATCGCGTTCTGGAGCATGGTGCTGGTCGTCGCGAGCGGCGTGTTCGGGCGCTACGTCTACGCGCGCATCCCGAAGACGATCCACGGGCAGTTCCGGTCCCTGCAGTCGCTCCGCGAGCGCCACGCGGAACTGGTGGAGCGCCTGCAGGAGGCGGGCATCACGCTGCCCGAGACCCTGTCCGTCACAGCGGGCGATGTTCGCGCCGCGCGCGGGCTGCTCGCCTCGTTGTTCCTCGCGGTGCGCTACGACCTGCGACGCCGCTCGCAGCGCAAGCGCATCCGCAGGTACCTCGAGACGCGGGGCGTGGACCCGGGGTTGCGCGAGGCGCTGGCGCGGCTGGCGGACGAGCAGCTCCAGCTCGAGCAGCAGATCGTCCTGCTCTCCCCGTTCCAGCGCCTGTTCCGCTACTGGCACACGTTCCACGTCCCGCTGGCGACGCTGATGCTGGTGATCGCGCTGGTCCACGTGGCCGTGGCGGTCCTGTTCGGTTACATGTGGCCGTTCTGAGCGTGGCATGACGACGCTGCGGATCCGGCTCCTCGTGCTCGCGATCATCCTGCTGGGCGTGGAGCCGCTCCCGCTGCGCGCGCAGCTCATCTCGCCGGGCGAGCTGGCGCGGCCGCACGCGGCGCTGGAGGGCGTGCGGCAGTGCACGGCGTGCCACGAGCTGCGCAGGCCGGGGGTCTCCCCGCCGCGCTGCCTCCAGTGCCACGAGCTGGTGCGCACACGGATCGAGGCGGGCCGGGGCTACCACGCGAGCGTCAAGGACCGCAACTGCGGCGAGTGCCACAAGGACCACTTCGGGCGCGAGTTCGATCTCGTGCGGCTGGACACGGCATCGTTCGAGCACACGGCGACGGGGTTCGCGCTGCGCGGCGCGCACGTGGGCGTGCTCTGCGCCGCGTGCCACGCGCCGACGCTGATCAAAGCGGCGGACGTGCTCGCCCACCCGGGCGGCGCGGCGTTCCTTCGCCGCACGATGCTGGGCCTGCCCACCGCCTGCGCCGGTTGTCACGCGGCGGATGACCCGCACGGCACGCAGTTCCGCGGGCGCGCGTGCGAGGGCTGCCACGGCGAGGCGGACTGGGCTTGGGCGGAGCGGTTCGACCACGATCACGCGGCGTACCGGCTCACGGGCCTCCACCGGCAGGTCTCCTGCGAGGGCTGCCACAGGGCAGAGCGCGTGGGCGGCGCGATGCGCGTGCGCTACGTCGGCATCGCGTTCGCCTCCTGCAGCTCCTGCCACAGCGATCCGCACGCCGGCGCGATGGGCGCGCAGTGCTCGAGCTGCCACGTCACGGATGGCTGGGACCGGGTGCCGCGGGCGGCCGTGGAGGCCCGGTTCGACCACTCCAGCACGCGCTTCCCGCTGAACGGCCGCCACGCGGCGGTGGTCTGCGCGGGTTGCCACGGCAAGCCCGCGCCGCGCACGACGACGATCGCGATCCGGTTCGCGCCTGGCACGGAGGCCGCGACGTTCCCGCGTCCGGTCGCGGTGGACTGCGTCGCCTGCCACGTGGACCACCACCGCGGAGAGCTGCGCGGCTCGCGCGCGGGCGTGGCGTGCGAGGGCTGCCACACGGTCCGCGGCTGGACGCCGGTGACGTACGACATCGCGCGGCACGGGCAGACGGCGTTCCCGCTGACCGGCGCACACGCGGCGACGCCGTGCCGCGCGTGCCACGTCTCGACGGACCAGGGCGGTGCGACGCTGCGCCTGCGGCTGCCGGACCGCGAGTGCGTGGCGTGCCACCGCGCGGACGACCCGCACGAGGGACGCTTCGGCGCCCGGTCCTGCGCGTCGTGCCACGTGACCGAGACGTTCCGGGTGGGTGAGTTCGATCACGCGCTCGCGCGCGGCGCCGGATGCGGCTCGTGCCACCGGCCGGACGACCCGCACGGCGGCCAGTTCGAGGGCGCGGACTGCGCGTCGTGCCACGTCACGGAGACGTTCCGCATCGCTGCGTTCGATCACGCGCGCACGCGCTTCCCGCTGACCGGTGCGCACGTGCGCGTGGAGTGCGCGGCCTGCCACCGGGGCGAGCGCCGGCCGGACGGGAGGACGATGGTCCGGTACCGGCCGCTCGGCGTCGAATGCGCAGACTGCCATGGAGGGGGCCGATGACTCACGGCCGATCGTCGCTCGGGGTGCTCGCGCTGCTGGTGTGCGCCCCGGCCGTCGCCGAGGGGCAGGAGGTCCGCGCTCGCTCGAGCAGCCCGCACGGCCGGTTCGAGGCGGCCATCGCCTGCACGGCGTGCCACACGACGCAGGCGTGGAAGCCGGCGCGGCGGGACATGGAGTTCAACCACGATGAGGACACGCGCTTCCGGCTGCTCGGCCGGCACGCGCAGGTTGCGTGCGGCGCGTGCCACCTCGACCTGCGCTTCGACGAGCCGAAGCTCGCGGCGAACGACTGCGCGGGGTGTCACGTCGATGTGCACCAGGGCCGCCTCTCCGCCGACTGCGCGAGCTGCCACAACACCACGTCGTTCTCGAGCGTGTCCGGCCTCGAGGCGCACGCGCGCACCAGCTTCCCGCTGACCGGCGTCCACCTCCAGATCCACTGCGAGAGCTGCCACCGCGACGAGCGCGCGGGCGCGTTCACGGCGCTCGACGCGAGCTGCGCGGGCTGCCACGCGGCCGACCTCCAGCGCGCGGTGTTCCCGGCGCATGCGGGGGCGCAGTTCACGGACTGCCTCCAGTGTCACCAGACGTCGGGCTGGGCGGGCGCGCGCTTCGACCACGCGACCGTTGCGAACGGCTTCGTGCTGACGGGCGCGCACGCGAGCGCCTCGTGCGACGCCTGCCACAGCCCGCCCGACAACAGGTTGCGCTTCAGTGCAGGCGGGCAGAACGACTGCGTGGGGTGCCACCGCGCGGACTACGACCGCGAACATGCCGGTACCGGCTTCCCGGTCACGTGCACGGACTGCCACGACGACCGGACATGGCGCGGCGCGACGTTCGACCATGACCGGTTCTTCCCGATCTTCTCGGGCGAGCACCGGGGCGAGTGGCGCGCGTGCCAGGACTGCCACCAGGCGCAGGGCGACTTCCGCACGTTCACCTGCCTGACCTGCCACGGCCGTCGCGAGATGGACGACGAGCACGAGAACGAGCGGGGCTACGTCTACGAGAGCGCGCGTTGCCTGGCGTGCCACCCGCGGGGGGAGAGGCGTTGATCGGCGCACGGCGTGCGGCGGCTGTGCGCGCGCGCCGCGCCGGGCGGCCGCGGCCCCGCGGCGTGCTTGCCGGTGCCGCACGGAGCGTGCGCGCCGATGCCGCGCGGCGCGTGCTCGCCGGTGCCGTACGATGCGTGCTCGCCGGTGCCGTGCGATGCGTGCGCGGCGGTGCCGTGCGGCGCGCGCGGGGCGGCGTTGTGCTGCTGCTCGCGCTCGCGGCTCCAGCCGCACCCGTGGCCGCGCAGGATGCCGCGCCCCGGGTCCGCGCGCGTGTGACCTACATCGCAGGGAGCAACGTCTACTTCGACGCGGGATCGGGGCAGGGCATCCGGGCGCAGGACACGCTGGCCGTCTTCCGCGAGGCCGACGGCGCGCGCCTGGGCGCCGTGGTGGTGCTGAGCGTGACGGAGGCGAGCGCGGTGGCCACGTTCGCCGGCCGGCCGTTCGCCTTGACGCGCGGCACGCCGCTGCTGCTCGAGCTGCTGCAGCGCGGCGAGCCGGCGGGCGCTGACAGCACAGGCGCCGCGGCGAAGGCTGACATCGCAGCCGCCACGCTGAAGACGGCGGACGGGCAGCAGGCGGGCGCAGACACCACCGCCGCGCCCGCGAAGGCGGACGAGCGGCAGGCGGGCAAGCGGGCGCGCGCGGCGCCGGCCGCCACGCCGGCAGCGGCGCGCGCTGTCGAGCCCGCACGGGCGCAGCACACCACCGCGCCGCGCGTGGACGGCCGGCTCGCGCTGGACTTCGAGGGGATGCGCACGACCAGCGAACCGGCGGCAGGGGAGGGCTGGGTGGACGACGTGGCCGCGCCGACGCTGCGGCTGCGGGCCGCAGTCACGCGCCTGCCCGGCGGGTTGCGGATCGAGACGAACCTGCGCGCCGCGTACCGCAGCAGCAGCGCGGGGCTGTTCGAGGCGTCGCCCTCGCTGCGCGTGTACCAGGCGAGCGTCGAGAAGGAGTTCGCCGCCCTTCCGCTGCGGCTCCGGCTTGGCCGCTTCTACAACCCGTACGAGAGCTACGGCGGCTACCTCGATGGCGTGCTGGCGCGCGTCGGCCGCCAGGACTTCGGCGCCGGCGTCACGCTCGGCTACGCGCCGGAGCTGGGGACGGAGGGCTTCACCACCGACCTGCCCAGGCTGAGCGTGTTCCTCGATTACCACCATCGCGGCCGCACGCTGCGCTACGACATGGACCTCTCGTTCCACGACGAGCGGCCGCGCAGCGACACGGTCGCGAAGCGGCGCTACATCGGGTGGTCGCAGCACCTGACGTGGAACGGCTTCCGCATCGGCCAGCGGCTCCAGGCGGACCGCGCGCCGGGCACGGGCGAGTGGCTGATCTCGCACCTGGAGCTGTTCGCCGCGGCGCCGGTCGCCGCGGGCCTGCACGTGAACGGGCGCTACGCGCTCGTGCGGCCCGAGTCGTTCCCCGACGCGCCCGGCCTGCCGGCCGAACGGCGCGAGCGCGCCAGCGCCGGGCTGCTGCTGGTGGGCCGCGCGGGCAGCGCGAGCGTCGATGGCGGCATCGTCCGCACGCAGGCGGGCGGGACCGGCCGCTCCTTCACCGCGTCGTTCCTGCTGCCCCGCACGCCGGCGCTCGGGTTCGGTTTCGGCGCGTCCGCGTCCTACTGGAGCGAGGGCAGCTTCACATCCTATCACGTCGCTCCCTCGGTCACGCGCGAGTTCGGCGCGTCGCACGTGCGCGGCTCGTTCCAGGTGTACGGCAGCGAGGGCGCGCTGGGGGCCGCGACGTACTACGGCACCGAGCTGTCCGTCACGTTCCCGCTCCGTCGAAGCGCGGCGGGCTCGCTGGGCGCGCGGCACCGCACGGGCGGCGGGCTGACGAGCTCGCAGATCCTGGCGAGCATCTGGACGAGCTTCTGAGCTTCTGATGGACACGGAGACGCTGCTCGTCCTCGCCCTCGGCCTGACCCTGGCCCTCGCCTTCATGCTGCCGTATCACCGGCGGCAGCGGCGCCTCGAGCGCGAGACCGAGGAGGCCGAGCTGAAGGCGCTCCGCTACGGCCTTCACGAGCCCGTCTCGCTCCACCCCGTCGTCGATCCCGAGAGCTGCATCGGCACCGGCAACTGCGTCGCGGCGTGCCCGGAGCAGACCGTGCTCGGCATTCGGAACGGCCAGGCCGTGGTCGTCGCGCCCGCGCGCTGCATCGGCCACGGCCTGTGCGAGCGCGCCTGCCCGGTCGACGCGATCAAGCTGGTCTTCGGCACGGAGAGCCGCGGCGTCGAGCTGCCGCGCATCCGGGAGAACTACGAGACCAACGTGCCGGGGCTGTACATCGTGGGGGAGCTGGGCGGCATGGGGCTGATCCGCAACGCGTTCGAGCAGGGCCGCCAGTGCATCGAGGGCATCGTCCGCGAGCGCCCGGCCGCGCCGGCCGGCGTGCTGGACCTGGCGATCGTCGGCTGCGGGCCGGCCGGCCTGTCGGCCTCGCTGAACGCGCTGCACCACGGGCTCCGCTTCGCGACGCTCGAGAAGGAGGACGTGGGCGGCACGGTCCGACACTACCCGCGGAAGAAGCTCGTCATGACGCGCCCGTTCTCCATTCCCGGCTACGGCAAGCTCACCGCGCGCGAGATCCAGAAGGAGGCGCTGATCGACGTCTGGGAGGACATCGTGCGACGGACGGGGCTGCGCGTCAACACGAATGAGACCGTGACGAGCGTGAGGCGCAACGGCGATGGCGTCTTCACGGTCACGAGCACCGCGGGTGAGTACCGTGCGGAACGGGTGATCCTGGCCATCGGCCGCCGCGGCGTGCCGCGGAAGCTGGGCGTGCCGGGAGAGGACTCGCCTGCGGTGGCGTACTCGCTGCGCGAGCCCGAGGCGTTCCAGAACGACAGGATCGTCGTGGTCGGGGGCGGCGACTCGGCGGTCGAGGCTGCACTGGCGCTGTCTGACCAGCCGGGCAACCGCGTCTGGATCTCGTACCGCGGCGAGAAGTTCTCGCGCATCAAGGAGGGAAACCACCAGCGCATCGAGGAGACGATCGCCGCGGGGCGCGTGGAGGTGCTCTGGTCCACGCAGCTCACGCGCATCGAGCCCGGCGCCGTGCACTACCGCACCGCGAGTGGCGACGAGCGCGTGCTGGGCGTGGACCGCGTCTTCGTGTTCATCGGCGGCGAGTTGCCGACGCGCTTCCTGCGCGAGTGCGGCGTGGAGATCGACGTGAAGTTCGGGACGCCGTAGCAGTCAGCGGGGTACGCCCGCAATGCGCTCGAGCTGCGCGCGCACGCGCGCGCCCCATGCCGCCGCGCGCAGCGACTCGAAGAGGGTGGCGGATCGCTCGCGCAGTGCGCGCGCCGCGGCGTCGTCGCCCTGGACGACGCTCAGGACGCCTAGCGCCTCGAGCGTCTCCGCCTCGAGCAGGACTTCGCCGGTCCGGCGCGCGATCTCGAGGGCCCGCTCGAGATGGGCGCGGGCTTCCGTGGCCTTGCGCGCGGCGAGTGCGACGATGACCAGCACGTCGTCCCCGCGCTCGCGCAACGGCGGCAGGTGGATGGGCACGACGTGCTGAACGTCGAGGCGGAGCTGGAACTGTACTTCGCCACCCCGATCGTGATCGAGCCGGAGAACCGTGGTGGCGGCACGATCAACGTGACACTCTCGATCGACGTGAACCGCTGGTTCGTGGGCGCGGACGGCCTGCTCATCGACCCGCGCGCGATCGCTGCCAACAGCACGGTGCGCCAGCGCGTGGGGGCGAATATCCACGCGTCGTTCCACGCGTTCGAGGACCACGACCGCGACGGGCGCGACGACCGCCACGGGCGGCGCTGAGCCTCGCGCGGACGCGGCGGGCCGCGCGGCGGGGAGTCCATCGCCAGCGGGCGCGAGGGGCCAGCGCGGTCGAGAGGCAGGATTCTGTCCCTGCCCGCCTGCGCCAGGGCACGACCCTCGCAAGCCCCCTGGACCGCTCGAACCACACCGCAGATCAGGCACCAGGCGCAGGGATGAGAACTCCGGGCAGGATCCACTTTGCCCGGTCGTTCACCCGGCGCCCGTGTGCCGGCACTCGGAAGGCACCCTAAGACAGGAGGATCCGGACATGGATGCGTACCGTCAGGGTCGGGCGGCCGCGTACGTCCTGCTGTCGCTGTTCGTGGCCGCCGCATGCTCGGACACGACTGGGGTGGAGGACCGCGTCGAGGACCGCATCGAGGGCAATCTCCGGCTTTCGGTCCGGGTGCCCGCGCCGGGCGCTTTGGGAGCGGACTTCTCGGTCGTGCCCGTCACGGATGACGCGGGCCGCACGCTGGACATTGAGCAGGTGCAGCTCGTGTTCGAGGAGATCGAGCTGGAGTCCGTGCGTGACGACGGCAGCGGTGGCAGCGAGAACACCGGCGACGCCGCTGCCATGTTGTGGTGCTGGGGCGACGATGACGACGACGACTGCTCGCGGCACCGGGAGAAGTGGCGCGACCGCAAGGGCAGGGTGTTCGAGGCCGGGCCGGTCCTCGTGGATCTGCCGCTGGACGGCGGCGTGATCGGTCTGCTGGAAGGCGAGGTGCCGGCGGGCAGCTACCGTGAGCTGGAGCTGGAGATCGACCGGCCGAACGACCGGAAGCCCTCGCACCAGGCGTTCCGGGAGGAGCATCCGGACTGGCCGCGCAACGCGAGCATTCGGGTGCGCGGCACCTTCGACCCCGGCACCGGCGCGCAGGTCTTCGACATGTTCCTGAACGTCGAGCTGGACCTCGAGCTCGAGTTCGACGAGCCGCTCGTGATCGAGGAGGACACCGCCGGTGTCACGGGGCCGGTCGAGGTGACGCTGTCCATCGACGTGAACCGGTGGTTCGTCGGGCGCGACGGGCTCTTGATCGATCCGCGCGCGCTGTCCGCGGACTACGGGCTGCGCGAGAGGGTGGCGCGCAACATCCGGCTCTCGTTCAAGGCGTACTGGGACCGGGACCACGGCCGGCACGGGAGGAAGGGCCGGCACTGAGCCGTGTGCCCGAGGCGCCGCGCCTCGCGGCAGTGGGGCGCGGCGCCCGGGCCGCCGCAAGCCGCGCGGAGCCCGGCCGCGGTGAAGCCGCGGCGGCGCCGAGCGAAGCGGCGGCCAGCGATGCGCCGCCCTACGATGCAGCCTCGAACGTTGCGGCGCCCGGCGAGGCGGCGTCGAACGATGGGTCGCCCAAGGATGCGGCGCCCGGCGCGCGCCGCCGGCGGGCCGCCCGCGCTACAGCGCGAGCCGCAGGAACTCTTCCCGCGTCGCGACGTCCGCAGCGAACGCGCCCCGCATCGCGCTGGTGATCGTCTTCGAGTTCTGCTTCTCCACGCCCCGCATCATCATGCAGAGGTGGTGTGCTTCGACGACGACGGCGACGCCGCGCGGCCGGAGCGCTTCCTCCATCGCATCCGCGATCTGGTCCGTGAGCCGCTCCTGCACCTGGAGCCGGCGCGCGTACACGTCCACGAGGCGCGCGATCTTGGAGAGCCCGAGAATGCGGCCGTTCGGGAGGTAGGCGACGTGCGCGCGGCCGTAGAAGGGCAGCATGTGGTGCTCGCAGAGCGAGTACACCTCGATGTCCTTCACGAGCACCATGGACTCGTGGGTCTCGTCGAACACGCCGGCGCCGATCACCACCTTCGGCTCCAGGCGGTAGCCGCGCGTGAGCCAGCGCAGCGACTCCGCCACGCGCCGCGGCGTGTTCAGCAGCCCCGCGCGGTCCGGATCCTCGCCCAGCAGCTCGAGCATCCGACGGACGAGCGCTTCGAGCTCGTCCGGGGCCTGCGCCCCGCGCCGCGGCGCAGAACGCACGGCCCTCGCGGCGGCGCGGGCCACGCGGTTCGCGGCCTCGTCGGTCGGCGGCCGGCGCACCTCGACCGGCGGTCCACCGTTCTCGCGGCTCATGACGCCCTCCCGTCGACGGCGCCCGCAGGCACGCGCGCCTTGATCGCGGCTGCGATCGCGCGCTGCATGTCCGCGTCGGCGCGCAGGCTCGCCCGGTCACGCCCGATCGTCGCGAAGGCCAGCTCGCGGCCGTTCCGGATGTAGGTGATCGCGCAATCGGGCGCGTCCGGGTCGCCGTCGATGCGCGCCCCGTCCCACACCGCCGCGTAGCCGACGTACGCGACGGGCATGTCCCAGTGCTGCGTCCAGAAGAACGGCACCTCGGCGTACGGCTCGCGCTTGCCGAGGATGTTGCGCGCCGCGGTCTGGCCCTGCCGCTGTGCCACGGCCCAGTGCTCGACCCGGACGCGCTCGCCCGTGCGTGGGTCCGGCCAGCGCGCGCTGTCGCCCGCGGCGTACACGCCCGGCACGCTCGTCTCGAGGAAGGCGTCGACGACGACGCCGTCGTCCACCGCGAGCCCGGCCTTCTCCGCCAGCGCGGTCTCGGGCCGCACCCCGATGCCGACCACGACCAGCTCCGCGGGCAGCGCTTCGCCGTTGTCGAGGCGGACGTGGCCGGCCGTGATCTCCGCCGCGGTGTGGCCGAGCCGGAACGCGATGCCGTGGGACTGGTGCACGCGCTGGATCGCGGCGCCCAGCGCCGGGCCCAGGGTCCGCAGGAAGGGCACGCTCTCCGGCGCCACGACCGTGACCTCCAGCCCGCGCATCCGCAGCGCCGCCGCGACCTCCATCCCGATGAAGCTCGCGCCGAGGACGACGGCGCGCCGGGCCTGGTCCGCGGCGCGGATGATCGCGCGGCAGTCGTCCAGCGAGCGGAGCACGTGGACGTGCGGGAGATCGGCGCCCGGGATCCGCAGCCGCACGGGCGACGCGCCCGTGGCGAGGAGCAGAGCGCCGTAGCGGAGCGTGCGGCCGTCCGCGAGCGTGACCGTGCGCGCCGCCGTGCCGATGGCCTCCGCGCGCGCGGCAACGCGCTCGATGCCGTGCTCCGCGTAGAAGCCGTCCGGCCGGAGCGGGATCCACTCCTCCGGCGCGTTGCCCGCGAGGTAGTCCTTGGAGAGGTTGGGCCGGTCGTACGGCGCGGCAGCATCGGGATCCACGATGGTCACCGGCCCTCCGTAGCCCTCCCGGCGCAGCATCTCCGCCGCAGCGCTGCCGGCCGCGCCCGCGCCGATGATGACGACGGACTCCGGCCCGTCTGCGCTGCGGCCGCGAGGCGAGAGCGGCGGGTGCTCCTCCTTGCCGGTGACGCGCACGGTGCCGTCGCGCACCTCCACGGTCCAGCACGCCACCGGGTTCAGCGCGGGCGCGCCCAGCGCCTCGCCCGTCCGCAGCGAGAAGCACGCGTGGTGCCAGGGGCAGCGGATCGTGTCGTCGACGACCACACCCTCCGCCAGCGGGCCACCCCAGTGCGTGCAGGTGGCGCTGATCGCCCGCACCACCCCGCCGTTCCGCACCAGCAGCACCTGCTCGCCGTCCGCGTGCCCGAGGAACGGGTGGCCTTCGGGCAGCGCATCCAGCGCGACGCCTTGGCGGAGGTCCGGCCCGTGGAGCTCCGTGGATCCTGCACCCATGCTTGCCCCCTATCGACCGTGTGGATCGCGGCCTGCCCGCCGCGCGGGCGTTGCAGGCATCCGCGCCGGCGCGCCGCCCGCCAGGCGTCGCCTGGCCAGGGTGCGCGGCCCGGCCCATGCGCGGCCAGGTGCGGCCGTAGGGCTGAATGTCGGGGGCATGGCCTAATTTGTCAAGCGGTTTCTGTACTTATGCCGCGCTGCCCCGGGAACGATCTCCGGCTCACCCGTACGGGCCGAGGCCGGGCCGGCAAAACGGCCGCGACCGCGAGGAGGGAACGCGCCGGGCGCGATGGCGGCCACGGCGCGCCGCGCGCGTGAGGCACGTATTTCGGCGAGTGCGCGGCACGCGGTGGCCGCGCGCGTGGGGCAACCGAGGTGCTACGTGGGGGACATGACGGATCAGAGCCGCGGCGCCCCGCGCGCGTGGGGCAACCATTCCGGGGGGCATGCGGTGCACCATGGCCGCGCCCGCGGGGCAGGCATTCCGGCGAGCGGGCGGCGCACCGCGGCTGCGCCCGCGAGGCAGGCCTTTCGGCGGGCGGCGGGGCGCCTGCCCGAGGCGTGGCGCGAGCATCTCGGCGCGCGCGGCCCGGTGCGTGCAACGCGCCGGTGGTCGTCCGCGAGTTGTGCGTTCCCACGCTGCGCAGCATCATGCGGAGGTGACAGGCTCCCTGCGCTGCGCAGCCGACCCATGAGGAGGAACCGGCCATCATGCCGTCGAGCGGTCGTTTCCGGAGGCTCATTCGCGTGCTCTTGCCGCTGGTCGTGGTCGTGCTCCTGGGGTCGATCGTGCTCGAGGTGCGACGGCAGAGGAGCCCGGCGCGGCCCCCCGCGGAGCTGCGCACCGGGCTGATGCACGCTCGCGCTGCGGCGGACTCCTGCGCGGCGGCGCTCGCGGCCGAGGAGGAAGACTTCCGCGCGTTCGGCGCGCGTGTGGACTCGATGCGGGAGGTGGTGAGGGGGTTCGAGGCGCTCGATCCGGCTGGCGTGCCGGTGGACAGCTACGCGCACTACCTGGCTGCGGTCGACACCTACAACGCCGCCGCGGCGGCCTGGCCGGCGCGCGCCGATTCGCTCCGCGCGCACTGGGCAGCGTGCCGCGACGCCACGGAGCAGTACAACGCGCTGGTCGATTCGGTGCGCCGCCTGATGCGGTGGGACGCTGACGCGCAGTCGGAGTAGCGGGACGGACGCTCTTTCCGGCGGGCGCACGGCTCCCGTGTTCCCGGCCATGCGCGCGCCGGGAGGGAGGGACTGGCGCTCTGCGGGAGCCGTACGTTCTCGGTCAGGTCGAACCGCCGTACCCTTTCACCGCCGACCAGGCGGGCCGGCCGCGCCGCCGGAGCGGCGCGCCGGCGCGGATCACGCGACTGAACCCTGAGGCGCTCTCGCGTGCGCGGACGGGGGCGGCGTCACCGCAGCTCGGGCGCGAGGTACGCGTTCAGCCCGAGCGCCTGCCACCGCGGCCAGTGCTCGCGCAACCGGCGGCGGTAGTCGTCCCAGCTCCTTCGCTCCGGCGCCGACCAGCCGAGCTCGGCGACCCCGGCGAGGCGGGGGAGGGCCATGTACTCGTAGTCGTGCACGGTGCCGAGCGTCTCCGCCCAGAGCGGCGCCTCGACGCCGAGGATCGCGTGCTCGGGCACGCCCTCGAGCCACGTGGCCGGCTCCCAGTCGTAGGCGTGGCGCACGTCGACGAGCCCGGCCCAGCGCAGGCCGATCGGCGTCGATGCATCGTACTTCATGTCGAGGTAGATGCGGCTCGACGGCGAGAGAATCACGCGCGAGCCGCGTGCGACCGCGAGGTGCACGGAGTCGCGGCGCCAGTGCTGCACGATCACGCTCGGCGGCAGGTTCGCGGGTGCGATCTCGCCCCACCCGATCATGCGCTTGCCGTGCGATGCGACGATGCGCTGGACGCGCTCGATGAACTCGAGGTAGCGCTCGTGCGGGATTCGCTCGACCTCGTCGCCGCCGATGTGGAAGTACTCGCCGGGGATCAGCGCCGAGATCTCGCGGATGACGTCGTCGATGAACTGGTACGTGATCTCCTTGTCGACGCACAGCGCGCTCAAGCCCACCCGGATGCCCTCGTAGAGCGGGGGCGCGACGCCGTCGCAGTTCAATTCCGGGTACGAGGCCAGCGCCGCGTTGGTGTGGCCGGGCATGTCGATCTCGGGCACGATCGTGATGAAGCGCGCGTGCGCGTAGGCGACGAGGTCGGCGAATTCCTCCTGCGTGTAGAAGCCGCCCGGGTGTCCGCCGACCGCCGAGCTGCCGCCGATCGCCGTGAGGTTCGGCCAGGAGCGGATCTCGATGCGCCAGCCCTGGTCGTCGCTCAGGTGCAGGTGCAGCCGGTTCATGCGGTAGAGCGCGAGCAGGTCGATGAAGCGCTTGACGTCGCGGGGCGGCAGGAAGTGGCGCGCGACGTCCAGCATCATGCCGCGCCACTCGAAGCGCGGCCGGTCCACGATGTGGGCGGCCGGGATCTCGATCGGCGCCGGGCGGCGCGCGGTGAACTCGACCGCCGGCGGCATGAGCTGCCGCAGCGTCTGCACGCCGTAGAAGAGGCCGGCGGCGCCGCCACCGGTGACGGACACCCCGCTGGCGGCGACGGTCAGCTCGTAGCCCTCCGGCCCGAGCCGCGCATCGTCGGGACGGATGCGGAGCGCGATCGCGCGCGCGGCCACGGCGGGCTCGTCCACGACCCGCGGCGTGGACTCGCGCGTGCTGCCGATGAGGTCCGCCAGCCACTCGCCGATGCGGCGCGCCGCCGTGTCCCCGGGCTCGACCGTGATCACGGTGAGCGAGTCGAGGACGAAGGGCGCCTCGCGCGGCAGGGTCATGGACAGCGGCGCAGGGATGATCGCGGCCGCGCGGCGTGGCGTGGGCGCGCCCGGCCGGAACGGGCCGCATGCGGCTACCATAGTGGTCGCCAGGAGCAGGCAGACCGCGCGTCGCGCGGAGCAGCAGGGCATCGCGTGGTGCTGGTTCGGCTGCATCGGAACATCGGCGGAGATGCTCGACCCGGATCGCCTCCGTCCTGGCCTCACCCGTGAGCGCGGCGGAAGCGAAGCAGGCGCGGCACGCGGATCGCCGTGCGCGGCGCCTGAGCGAGGCGGGAAATCTACCGGCGAGGCGGGTGCGGGCAAGGCCCGCGCCGCCGATCAGCGCGCGCGGCGGCGCATCGCTTGTGGCGCTCCGCCGCCGGCGAACGTTCGCGCGAGCGATCCATCAGCGCCGCCGGCGCATCGCTCGCGCTCGCCCGCCGTTGCGAGGGAGCATCGCCCAGGCGATCGATCCTCGAACGGCACTGGATCGCTCGCGTTCGGGCCCGCGCGCTGCGTGCGCGTACGCCGCGGCCTGTCGCGCTCGCCACGCCTGCGCCCGCCGCGCCACCGCGCTACTGCGGGAACCCCTCCCGCGGGATCGCCGGGATGATCTTCAACGCGTTCGCGTAGTAGACCTTCTTCAGCACCTCATCCGGCAGGCCCATCCCGTACAGCTTCCAGAACGCGTGGTAGTCCCGGTAGTAGTCGAAGTACTCGTCCTCGGTCTCGAAGACCCGCCAGAAGTAGGGGTACTCATCCGGCTGGAACGAGTCCTTGCCGAAGAGCAGCCGGTCCTGGTACTTCACGAAGAACCGGTGCGCCGTGCGCGGCTGGCGACCCAGGTCGTACAGGATCGCGCCGACCTCCGCATACACGTTCGGCATCGCGTCGAATATGCGGCCGAGGCGCGCCAGGTCGTTCGCGTGCCAGCCCAGGTGCGCGAGCACCCAGATCGTGTTCGGGTGCCGCGCGAGCAGCCGGTCCCGCTCCTCCATCAGCTCCTCGAACGACGGGTAGCGCGACCGGTCGAAGAACCGGCGGTTGGGGAACAGCGCCATTTCCAGCCAGCGCTCGTTCTCGTAGTCCAGCGGCTGGAAGAACTCCGCCGGGTCGCCCACGTGGATGAAGACCGGGATCTTCAGGCGCGCCGCGGTCTCCCACACCACATCGAGCTCCGGGTCATCCAGCCTCAGCCGCGTGCCGTCCGCCTTGCGGAGCGTGAGCCCGAAGCTCTTGCTGATCTCGCCCACGCCCACGGCGCCCGCCTTGACGTCCGCCTCGAGCTGCGCGGCGATCCGCTGGCCCGAGCCCGGGCCGACGTTGCGGAGGTCGAGCGTCGTGAAGAAGACGAACCGGTCCGCGTAGCCGGCCTCGCGCACCGCCTCGATCTGGCGCCGCAACAGCTCGCCCGAGCTGCCGCGCGTCTGCACCATCACGCGGATGTTCAGCGAATCCATCGCGGCGACGACGCGCTCGATGACCTCCCGCGAGTCCAGCGTCGGCGGGTGCCCGTGGAAGTCCACGACCGGGTACTTCGCGCGCGGCACCTCGTGCGCCGGCACGACCAGCGTGGAGCGCGGCTTGTACTCGAGGATCGTCGGCGGCGGGAACTCCGGCTCCCTCCCCTC
>DATCLK010000108.1:0-23117 GCA_036563975.1 Longimicrobiales bacterium
TTCATGCGGTGGGACGGTCCGATCCTGACGGACTCGGGCGGGTTCCAGGTGTTCAGTCTCGCCGCGATCAACGAGGTGAGGGAAGACGGCGTCGTCTTCCAGAGCCACATCGACGGCTCTCGCCACCTCTTCACGCCCGAGCGCGTCATGGAGATCCAGCAGGCGCTCGGCGCGGACGTGATCATGGCATTCGACCACGTGCCGCCCGGGCAGGCGGACCGCGCGCTCGCCGTCGAGGCGCATGAGCGAACGCTCGCGTGGCTCGCGCGTTGCCGGGACCGGTTCGCGGCGCTGCGCGCGGAACGGGACGCGCCGCCCCAGACGCTCCTGCCGATCCTCCAGGGCGCGACGTTCCCGGACCTGCGGCGTGATGGCATCCGCCGCATCCGCGAGCTCGGCGACTGGAAGGGGATCGCGATCGGCGGGCTGTCGGTGGGCGAGCCCAAGCCGGTGATGTACGAGATCCTGGAGGCGGTCGAGCCGGAGCTGCCGGCGGCGTGGCCGCGCTACCTGATGGGCGTCGGCTACCCGGACGACCTGCTCGAGGGCGTGCGCCGCGGCGTGGACCTCTTCGACTGCGTGGCGCCCACGCGCAACGGGCGCAACGGGACGGCCTGGGTCGAGGAGGAAGGGCAGGTCAACATCCGGGCGGGTCGGTTCCGCGCGGATCCCGGTCCGCTCGACCCGGCGTGCGACTGCTACACGTGCCGGACCTTCAGCCGCGCGTACCTGCGGCACCTGTTCGTGGCGGGCGAGGTGCTCGGGTTGCGGCTGCTGTCGCTCCACAACGTGCGCTTCCTGCTGCGGCTGGCGGAGCGCGCGCGTGCGGCGATCGAGGCGGGCGAATTCACGGCCTGGAGTGATGACTGGCTCGCGCGCTACCGCCGCGCGCGCGCCGAACACGAGGAGGGAGGGATGTGATGATGTGGAGCATGCTGGCGATCGCAGCGCCCCAGCAGGGGGGCAGTATGGCTCCCGTGCTGATCATATGGACGTCGTTCATCCTGATCTTCTGGTTGTTGATCATCCGGCCGCAGCGCAAGGCGCAGCAGCGCCACCAGCAGATGCTGAGCGCGCTGAAGAAGGGTGACGAGGTGATGACCGACGGCGGCATCATCGGCGAGGTCGTGCACATCAAGGACGATCGGATCACGCTGAAGACGGCGGAGAACACGCGGATCGTCGTCGCGAGGCCGAAGATCGCCCGCGTGTTCACCGCCACGCAGGAGCCCGAGCGCAAGTAGGACACGACGATGGCCGTGCTGACGATCCGCCTGCTGGGCGATCCGGTACTGCGGCAGAAAGCCGAGCCGGTGGCCGCGATCGACGACGAGCTGCGCCGCCTCATGGACGACATGCTCGACACGATGTACGCCGCGGACGGCGTCGGCCTCGCCGCGCCGCAGGTCGGCATCGGCCGTCGCGTCATCGTGGTGGACATCCGCGAGCGGGAGGTGCCGCCGTTCGCGCTGGTCAACCCGGAGATCGTGGAGCGGAGCGAAGAGGTGACGCGCGACGAGGAGGGCTGTCTCAGCATCCCGGGGCTGAAGGACGTCGTCGAGCGTTCGGCGCGCGTCGTCGTCGAGGGTCTGGACCGCGACGGCAATCCTCGCCGCATCGAGGCGGAAGGCCTGCTCGCGCGCGTGCTTCAGCACGAGGTGGACCACCTGGACGGCATCCTGTTCATCGACCGGGTCAGCCCGCTCAAGCGGCAGATGCTGCTGAAGAAGTGGGAGAAGGTGAAGCCATGAGGCCGGCGGCCGCGGGCGGGCGGGTGTAACGGATGCGCATCCTCTTCTGGGGCACACCCGAGTTCGCGATCCCGTCGCTCCGCGCGCTGCTCGGCGAGGGGCACGAGGTGGTGGGCGTGGTCACGCAGCCGGACCGGCCCGCGGGTCGAGGGCGCGCCTTGCAGCCTCCGCCGGTCAAGCGCGTCGCCGAGGCCGAGCGCCTCCCCGTGCTCCAGCCGGAGAAGGCGCGCGGGCCCGAGTTCGTGCGGCAGATCGCGGCGCTGGAGCCGGATCTGTCCGTCGTCGTCGCCTACGGGCAGATCCTCAAGCGCGAGGTGCTCGACGTCCCGCCGCTCGGCTCGATCAACGTGCATGCGTCGCTGCTGCCGGAACTGCGGGGCGCCGCTCCCATCAACTGGGCGATCATCCGTGGACACGAGCGCACCGGTGTCACCATTATGCGGATGGTCGAGCAGATGGATGCGGGGCCGATCCTGTTCCAGGTCCCCGAGCCCATCGGGCCGGAGGAGACGGCCTCCGACCTCGCCGCGCGGCTCAGCGAGGTGGGCG
This sequence comes from Longimicrobiales bacterium, assembly GCA_036563975.1. GTDB lineage: Bacteria > Gemmatimonadota > Gemmatimonadetes > Longimicrobiales > RSA9 > RSA9. The sequence goes on from DATCLK010000108.1 coordinate 2,301, forward strand.
CCGCCGCCCTCGTCGAGGCGCTGGTCCTGCTCGAGGCCGGAGAGCTGACGCCGGTCGAGCAGGACCACTCCGCCGCGACGTTCGCGCCCCGCATCACGCGCGCGGATGCGCGGCTCGACTGGACCCTGGATGCCGTGGAGGTGGCCCGCTGGATGCGTGGGCTGGACGAGTCTCCCGGTGCCTGGACCACCTTCGGCGATCTGGAGCTCAAGGTGTACCGCCCGCTCCCTGTCCCGGAGCACGCGCACGACGCCGCGCCCGGAACCGTGCTCGAAACGCGGGCGTACGACCCGGCGCAGAGCTTGCTCGTCGCCTGCGGCCGCGGCGCCGTGTGGGTCCGCGAAGTGAAGCCGGCCGGCCGGCGGCGCATGACTGCGGCCGAGTGGCTGCGCGGCCGCGCCGTCGCTCCGGGGGATCGCCTGGCCTGATGCTCGCGCGCCTGCACCTCGTCACGGACGACGCGGTGCTGCGGGCGACGGACTTCCGCGCGCGGGCGCAAGCCGTGCTCGCCGCGCACGGGCCGGCGCTCGCGCTGCACGTGCGGGGCCACGGCCTTCCGGCCGCCGAGCTGTTCGCCATCGTCGAGGACCTCGCGTTCGCCGGGGATGCGGCGGGCGCGGAGATCCTGGTGAACGACCGGGTGGACGTCGCGCTCGCGGCGGGCGCAGACGGGGTCCAGCTCGGGCGGCGTTCCCTGCCCGTCGCGTCCGCGCGCGAGCTGCTCGGCGTGGATGCCTGGATCGGCTACTCCGCCCACGAGGCGGAGGAAGCCGCGCAGGCGGCCGCGGACGGCGCGGACTTCGTCCTGATCGGCACGGTGTACGAGACCGCGTCGCATCCGGGGCGCGAGCCGGCCGGCACGGCGCTCGTCCGCGCGGCCGTCTCGGCGGTCGCGCCGGCCGGGGTGCCGGTCCTGGCGATCGGCGGGGTCACGCCCGAGCGGGTGGGCGAGCTGCTCGAAGCGGGCGCCTACGGCGTGGCAGCGCTGGGCGGCGTGTGGCACACGGCCGACCCCGTCGCCGCCGTGGCTCGGTACCTGGCCGCGCTCGGCCCGAGCGGGTGACGGCGGGGCATCCCGGGCTTGGACGATAGGAATTGATGATGGATAACATCGAGATCACGTTGAACGGCGAGCCGCGCCGCGTCGCCCGCGGGTTGACCGTCGCGGAGCTGCTGGCCGAGCTCGGACTGAATCCGGGGTTGGTGGTAGTCGAGCACAACCGAGAGATCCTCGAGCGCGCACGGCTCGCGGAGACGCCGATCGCCGCGGGCGACGTGCTCGAGCTCGTCCACTTCGTGGGGGGTGGGTGATGACGACGACGACGCTCCAGGAGGACCGCGACGATCCGCTGGTCATCGCGGGTCGCACGTTCCGCTCCCGCCTGATCGTGGGCACCGGCAAGTACCGGGACAACGAGACGATGGTGCGCGCGATCGAGGCGTCCGGCGCCGAGATGGTGACCGTCGCGGTGCGACGCGTGGACCTCGACCGCACGAAAGAGGAGGGGATCCTCTACCACCTGGACCCCGAGCGCGTCTTCATCCTGCCGAATACCGCGGGTTGCTACACCGCGGAGGAGGCGGTGCGCTACGCGCGGCTCGCGCGTGCCGCAGGCCTGAACGATTGGGTGAAGCTCGAGGTGATCGGGGATCAGCGCACGCTGTTGCCGGACGTGGCGGCCACGCTCGAAGCCGCGCGCATCCTCGTGGCTGAGGGGTTCAAGGTCCTCGCCTACACGAACGAGGACGTGGTCACCGCGCTGCGCCTCGAGGATGCGGGCTGCGCCGCGGTCATGCCGCTCGCCAGCCCGATCGGCAGCGGGCTCGGCCTGGTGAACCCGTACTACATCCGGGAGATCAAGCGCCGGCTCTCCGTGCCCGTGATCGTGGACGCGGGCGTGGGCACCGCGTCCGACGCGTGCATCACCATGGAGCAGGGCGTGGACGGCGTGCTGATGAACACGGCGATCGCGGAGGCACGCGACCCCGTCGCGATGGCGCGTGCGATGCGCCACGCCGTCGTGGCCGGCCGGCTGGCTTACCTCGCGGGCCGGATGCCCCGCCGCGAGGTCGCGGTGCCGTCGTCGCCGCTGGAGGGAATGCTGGACGCCGCGCCGGCCGGGGGCGGCGCGGGCCGATCCGCTTGAGCGTCACGCCGGGCCGCCGCGCGGCGCTCGCGGTGTTGCGCGCCGTCCGGCAGGGCGCGCTCGTGGACCGGGCGCTCGCGAGGGCGCTGGACCGGCTCGAGCCGCGCGAGCGCGCCTGGACGCAGGAGCTGGTCTACGGTACGCTCCGGCTGCGCGGGCGGCTGGACTACCTCCTCGCGCCGCTGGTCCGCCGCGGCCTCGACGCCCTCGAGCCGGACGTGCTGGATGTCCTGCGGCTCGCCGCGTATCAGCTCCTCGAGATGGACGGCGTGCCGGACTATGCGGCGGTTTCGCAGGCGGTCGAGCAGGCGCGCGCCGTGGGCGGACGCGGCGCGGACCGGCTCGTGAACGGCGTGCTGCGTGCCTTGCTCGCCCGCCGGCAGGAGCCGGCCTGGCCGGATGCGGATCGCGACCCGGCCGGCTACCTCGCGGCGTGGGGCTCCCATCCCCGCTGGCTCGTCGAGCGCTGGATCGCCCGCTGGGGGGCGGAGGAAACGCGCCGGCTCGTGGAAGCGAACAACCGGCGGCCCGAGCTGTACGTGCGCCCGATCGGCGTGTCCGCCGCCGACGCGGTCGCGCGACTCGAGGCCGCGGGGATCGCGGCCGAGCCGGTTCCCTTCGCGCCGGACTCGGTGCGCGTGCTGCCGCCCGCGAGCGCCGCCGAGGCGCTGGCTGTGGTGCCGGCGGTGGTGCAGGACCCGGCCGCCGCGCTCGTGGTCCGGTACGCGGCCGTGCCGGCCGGCGGTCTGGTCGCTGACCTGGCCGCCGCGCCGGGGGGCAAGGCGCTTGCGCTCGCGGAGCACGCGCGTTACACCGTCGCGGCCGATGCGTCGCTTGCGCGGCTGGGGAGGGTAGGGGAGAACGCGGCGCGCGTCGGCGCGGGGCGGCTCGGCCTCCTGGTCGCGGATGCGCGCCGGCCGCCGCTCCGAGACGCGGCCGCCGATGCCGTGCTGCTGGACGTGCCCTGCACGGGCACCGGCACCTTCCGCCGCCACCCGGACGCGCGCTGGCGGCTGCAGCCGGCGGACCTCGACGCGCTCGTCGCGCTCCAGCGCGAGATGCTCGAGGCCGCGGCGCCCTTGCCGCGGCCCGGGGGGCTCCTGATCTACTCGACCTGCTCGCTCGAGCCGGAGGAGAACGAGGCACAGGTGGACTGGTTCCTGGATCGGCATCGCGAGTACGCGCTGCAGCCGCCGGCCGGCTTCGACCCCGCGCTCCTGGATCCGCGGGGTTGCCTGGCCGTGCTCCCGCAGCGCTGGGGTGTGGACGGCGCGTTCGCCGCCCGGCTGCAGCGACTCCCGTGAGCTGGCGGCTGGGTGACTCGATCCGGCGGCGCGAGCCCATCGGCTGGAGGCCGACCGCCGCTGCCCGCTGGCTGGGCATCGCCCTCGCCGCCGGCCTCCTCGCCTTCGGCACCGGCTACGCCATCGCCACGGTGGTCCTGTTCCCCGCGCCGCCGGAGGACGGCGCCGGGATCCCCGTGCCCGGCCTGGCGGGGCGCCGGCTCGAGGAGGCCGAGCGGCAGCTCCGCGAGCGCGGCCTCGAGGTGGGCGACGTGCTCGAGCTCCCGCACCCGGACCAACCGGCCGGCGTCGTCGTGGCGCAGAGCCCGCTGCCTGGCCAGCAGCTCCGCGCCGGCGCGCGCGTGTCGCTCGGCGTGAGCAGCGGGCCGCCCCGCGCGCGGGTGCCGGACGTCAGGGGGCTGACCGCGGAGCGCGCCGCGGCGCTCGCGCGCATGATCGGATTCGAGGTCAGCCGGCGCGAGGAGGAGAGCGAGGCGCCCGTCGGGACGGTGATCCGGGTCGAGCCCGCGCCCGGCACGGAGCACATCGTCCCGGCACCGCTGGTGCTCGTGGTCTCCAGCGGGCCGCCCTTGCCGCCGCCGGACACGGCGGCCGGAGACAGCCTGGGCCGGGACGCCCCGGTGCCGCCCGTGCCGGGATTCATCCCGCAGCCCCGCTGAGACGCGGCGTGCTCCGGGCGGCAAGGAACAATCGCTGCAGCGGTCGCTATTACTCGCTGCAGATGAACGAACGGCGACACCCCGCGTATGAGCGAGCGCACCCGCAACTGGCTGTTCCTCGGCTTCGTGCTCGGCGCGATCACGACGCTCGTCGGGATCGGCTGGACGCAGCGCAGCCGTTTCGGGCCGCTCGCCACCGGCGCGCTCGCCCCGGCATTCGAGGCGCGCACGCTGGACGGCCGCGTCGCTTCGCTGGATTCGCTCCGCGGCCGCGTCGTGTTGCTCAACGTGTGGGCGACCTGGTGTCCGCCATGCGTGCAAGAGATGCCCGCGCTCGAGCGGCTGCACCGCGAGCTCGGCCCTCAGGGACTCGCCGTCATCGGCGTCAACGTGGACGCGTCGCTCGGCGCGCTCGACCGTGACGGCAATCCCGGCGGCAACGTGGCGGCGTTCGTCGAGCAGCTCGGCGTGACCTTCCCGATCTGGCTCGACCCGGAGCGACGGATCGAGAAGCGGTATCGCATCACCGGCCTGCCGACCACCTTCATCATTGACCGCAACGGCCGGATCGTGCGCCAGGAGCGCGGTGCCGTGGCGTGGGACCAGCCGCCTCACTCCACGCAGATCCGCCAGCTCCTGGAGCGCTGACCCGTGGCCTCGCGCGTATCCGAGCTGCTGACCCGCAACTGGACGCTGAAGCTGGCGGCCCTCGGCCTCGCCGTGCTGTTGTGGAGCGTGGTCAAGGCGGAGGCGCCCGTGCGCGTCACCATCCCCGATGTCCCGGTCGAGGTCGCGCTCCGGGACGGGCGCTGGACCACGACCGCACCACCCGTCCCCGGCACCGTCAGCGTGGTGTTCTCCGGCCCCGTGCGCGACCTGGTCAAGCTGGCGGTCGAACGGCCCCGGGTGGTCATCCCGGTGGACGAGGTCACCGACACGACGGAGATCCACCTCCTCCAGCCGCGGTGGGTCCAGCTCGGGCAGGATCTGGAGCGGACGCGGGCGGAGGACATCCTCCCGAGCACGGTTCGGCTGTCCTTCGAGCGGATCACGACGCGGCTGCTCCCCGTGCTGCCCGTCACGCAGGGCGAGCCGCCTGCGGGGTACCGGCTCGACGGGCCGGTCCGCGCCGATCCGCCCGCCATCACCGTGAGCGGGCCGAGCAGCCGGCTCGCGCAGCTCGAGATGATCCGCCTCCCCGCGGTGGACATCTCCGAGCTGACCGGGCCCGCGGCCATCACCGTCACGGTCGACACGACGCAGCTCGACGGCCTGGCGGTCTCTCCGCGCCAGATCACGCTCACGGTGTCCATCGAACCCGTTCCGCCGGACAGTCTGCCCGCGGACAGCGCGGCCACGGCCGCAGCCTCCGACTCGGTCGTCGCCGGAGGTTGAGTCATGGCTGCGCCCGCTCCCGTGATCCTGGGCATCGAGACGTCCTGCGACGAGACCTCCGCCGCCGTGCTCCGCGGCGAGCGCGAGCTGCTCGGCCACGTGATCCTCTCGCAGGACGTCCATCGGATCTACGGCGGCGTCGTGCCCGAGCTGGCCTCGCGCGCGCACCTGCGCGTGATCGATGACGTGGTGGACAGCGCGCTCGCCGAGGCCGGCATCGGGATCGAGGACATCGACGTCTTCGCGGCCACCGCCGGGCCCGGCCTCATCGGCGCGCTCCTCGTCGGGCTCACGTGGGCGAAGGCCGCGGCCTTCGCACGCGGCCGCCCCATGCTGGGCGTGCATCACCTCGAGGCGCACCTCTTCGCCTCGGTGCTGGAGGATCCGGCGGCCGCGCCCCCCTTCGTCGCGCTGATCGTCTCGGGCGGGCACACCCTGCTGCTCTGGGTGCCTGCCTGGGGCCAGTACGAGCTGCTCGGCGAGACGCGCGACGATGCGGCGGGCGAGGCATTCGACAAGGTCGCGCGCATTTTGGGCCTCGGCTTCCCGGGCGGCCCCGCCATCGAGCGCCTCGCCCGCCAGGGCGATGCCACGGCCCACCCGTTCCCCCGGCCCATGCTCGCGCCGAACCAGCAGCCGGGCGACGCGGACTATTACGACTTCTCGTTCAGCGGGCTGAAGACCGCGGTGCTGAACCGCGTGCGCGAGCTCGAGGCCGCCGGCCGCCTGGAAGGCGAGATCGCCAACCTCGCCGCATCGTTCCAGGCCGCCGTGGTCGACGTGCTGGTCACCAAGACCATGCGCGCCGTGGAGGCGCGCGGTTGCCGCCGCGTCCTGATCGGCGGCGGCGTTGCCGCCAGCCAGGCGCTCCGCTCGGCCCTCGCCGCCGCCCTGGCGCCCGATGGCGATCTGTTCTTCCCTTCGCCGCGCCTGGCCACGGACAACGCCGCCATGGTTGCGCGCGCGGCGCTCTTCCATTACCAGCGTGGCGAGCGCGCGGGGCTGGACCTCGCGGCCCGGCCCGACCTCCCGTTCCCCGGCCTGACCGGGCGCTGAGCGGAGCCGCACCGTGTTGACCCTGCTGCACGCGTCGGATCTGCACTTCGGCCCGCACTACCTGCCGCGGGTGGGGGAGGCCATGCTGCGGGCGGTGGAGGCGCTCGCGCCCGACGTGATCGTCATCAGCGGCGACTTCACGCAACGAGCCAAGCGCTCACAGTACGCTGCCGCCGCCGAGTTCCTCGCGCGCCTGCCGCCGGTGCCCCGCGTCGTCGTCCCGGGCAACCACGACGTGCCGCTCTACCGCGTCGCCGAGCGGCTGCTTCAGCCCTACCGGCTGTACCGCGAGTACATCTCGCCCGAGCTCGATTCCGTGCTCCGCGTGGACGGGGCCGTGATCGTCGCGCTCAACTCGACCGCGCCGCTGCGCGCCATCACCAACGGCCGCATCGACCGCGCGCAGATCGAATTCTGCGCCGACGCGTTCCGCGCGGCTCCTCCGACGGCGGCGCGCATCGTGGTCGCGCACCACCACCTCGCGCCGGCGCCCGACTACGAGCGCAGCCAGGTCATGCCGGGCGCGAAGCGCGCCATCGACGCGTTCACCGCGCTCAGGGTCGAGCTCGTGCTCGGCGGGCACCTGCACCGCGCCTACATCGGCAACTCGCTGGACGTCTACCCGGGGCGGGACCGCGACCACGGCATCATCATTGTCCAGTGCGGAACCACGACATCCCGGCGCGGCCGCGCGCGCGAGCGCGAGAAGAACTCGCTGAACCTCATCCGCATCGGTGAGGACGTGATCCGCATCACGCACTTCATGTATTTCGACGAGGATGCCGGCTTCGCGCCCGTGAGCCGCCACGTCTTCCCGCGCGCCGGCCGCCGGCATTTCCACGACGCGGCAGCCCGCGGCGCCGCGCTCAGCTGCGACGACGGGGAGGGCTGACCGTGCGCACACCGTTGCGTGCCCTGTTGGCCCTCGCGGCCGCCGCGGCCGCCGGCCTGCTCCCTGGCCCCGCCGCTGCCCAGCCGGCCAGGCCGGGCGACCTGGAGCTGGAGGAGATCCGCTTCGTCGGCGCGCACACGTTCCCGCCGGCGCTGCTCCGCGCCGCCATCCAGAGCAGCCCTTCGAGGTGCAGCAACCCGCTGCTCGGTCCCATCTGCTGGCTCGGCCTCGCCCGTGACCGGCGCTACGTGGACGACCGCACCGTCCACGCCGACGTGGTCCGGCTCGCCGCGTTCTACTTCCAGCGCGGTTACCGCGAGGCCACCATCGAGGCGGACACACTGATCGAGAACGGCCGCGCGACCCTCGTCTTCCGGATCTCCGAGGGCGCTCCGGTCCGGGTTGTGTCGGTCGAGGTCGTCGGCGCGGAGGAGGTCCTGCCACCCAACGCGCTGCGGGGCCTGCCCCTGCGCGAGGGGCAGCCCTTCAGTCTGCTGGACTACGAAGCCACGCGGGACACGCTCCTCAATCGGCTCGTCAACCGCGGCTACGCGCGCGCGGAGGTCCTCGCGTCGGCGGACATTCGCCTGGACACGGTCCGCGAAGCGAGCGTCGTCTACGAGATCTATCCCGGCACGCTCGCCCGCTTCGGCGAGATCGAGGTGCGTGGCACCGAGAAGGTCTCGCCCGCAGTCGTGCGGCGCATGCTCACGTTCGCGCCCGGCGACCTGTACCGGCAGAACGAGCTCCTGCGCAGCCAGCGGAACCTCTTCGGCCTCGACATCTTCCGCCACGCGAGGATCGACGCGAACCTCGACGCCGAGCCGGACAGCATCGTGCCCGTCGTCGTCCAGGTCAACGAGGGAGACGTGCACCGCGTGCGGATCGGCGCCGGCGTCAGCACGGCCGAATGCGCCAACGCCGAGGCCCGCTGGACCAGCCGCAACTTCCTGGGCGGCGCGCGGCGCCTCGAGGTGCGCGGCAACGTCGCCAACGTGCTGGCGGAGCAACTGAACGGCGCCTTCCCCTGCTTGCACACCGGCGGCGGAACCTACGGCAAGACCACCGGCGCTCTCGCAGTGGACTTCGTCCAGCCCTGGTTCTTCAGCCCGCTCAACACCTTCAACGCGGGCCTCTTCGTCGAGCGGCGCAGTCTGCCCGAGGTCTTCGTCCGCACCGCCCAGGGCGGCTACCTGAGCATCGGCCGCCGGCTCGGTTCCCGCTCGACGCTCACGCTCGCCTACCGGCCCGAGCTGACCAAGCTCAACGCGGCGCAGGATCTCTTCTTTTGCGTCAGTCTCGTCGCCTGCGCCGACCGCGACATCCAGGTCCTCCGCGAGCGCCACTGGCTCGCGCCCATCGCCCTGAGCTACACCCGGGACGAGAGCAACGCCCTCTTCGCCCCGACCCACGGCTACATCCTGCGCATCGACCTGGAGTACGCAGCGCGCATCACGGGCTCGGATTTCGCGTACAGCCGCCTGGCGGCGGAGTGGAGCGGCTACTGGGAGATCGCCGACGACGTCATCCTGGCTGGCCGCCTCCGCCCCGCCGTGGCGCGCGCGACGGACGAGCCGGGCGCGGGCCTGGGCCTGCACCCGCAGAGGCGCTTCTTCTCCGGAGGGCCGGCGAGCGTGCGGGGCTTCGCGCAGAACCGGCTCGGCCCCAAGGTCGTCTCGGTCGACGCGACCCGATACCTCCTCCTGCCTGAATCCGAAGGCGGGGCGGGCTGCTCCCCCCGTGAGATCAACGAGGGGACGTGCGACGCGGGCAAGATCGATCAGGCCCGCCACCCCGGCGCGTTCGAGCCCAGGCCCACCGGTGGCGCGGCCCTCCTCGAGGGCAGCGCCGAGCTGCGCTTCCCGCTGGTTGGCGAACGGGTGCGCGGAGCGGCGTTCGTGGACTTCGGCCAGGTCTGGAGCCGCGTCGACGACTTCGGCAAGGGCGGCCTCGTCTGGACCCCGGGCTTCGGCATCCGCTACTTCACGCCGATCGGCCCCATCCGCGTCGACATCGGCTACAACCCCGGCCAGCCGGAGTCGATCGGCGTCATCACCACGGAGGTCTGCGAGCGGACGCCGAGCGGGTGCAGCCCCGTCACAGGCGATGGGCCCGTCGATCCCGCACGGCTCGAGAACACGAACCGCCTACGGCCGCTCGAGCGGACGGTGCTGTGGGATCCCAATCCCCGCGGCGAGTTCCTGCGCCGCTTCCAGCTCCACTTCTCCATCGGCCAGGCGTTCTGACCGTGGGACGCGCGTCTCGCATCGCCCTCGTCGTACTGGCCGCCCTCGCACTCGGCCTCGCCTTCGCGGCCATCGCCGTGCACATCCTCACGGAGACGCAGTTCGGCGCCGAGCGCGTGCGCAGCTTCGTCGTCGGGCAGATCGAGAGGCGCATCCAGGGAGCGGTCCAGATCGGCCGCCTCCGGCCGGGCGGACTGTTCGGCGGCGCCACCATCGAGGACCTCCGGATCGAAGGCCCGGGCGGCGAGCCGTTCATCCGCGCAGACAGCGTGCGCGTGCGCTACGACCTCGGGAACCTGCTGGCCGGCCACTGGATCTTCCGGGACGTCGTCCTGTACGCGCCCGTCGTCGTCCTCCAACGCCTGCCCGGAGACACGGCGTGGAACTACCAGTACGCGTTCGCGGACACCACGCCGGATGGCGATGGCCCGCCTCCGTTCATCCTGATCGAGGATGCGCGCATCGTCGACGGGACGATCATCGTCCGCACTCCCTGGCAGCCGAAGCCCGGCGAGGTCGTCGAGCCGGAGGACACCGCGCGGCTGATCCTGGAGCCCGCGCCGCGCGCGCTCGGACCCGGCACGGGGCTCGTGCGCGAGGTCCGCTTCGAAGACGTGAATGCCACGCTGCCTCGCGTGCTCTGGAGCTCGCCCCTCGAGGAGGGCCGACTCTTCCAGGTCGCGTCCCTCAGCACACGCGGCTACCTGTACGAAGAGCCCTTCCTCCTCACCGGCTTCCGCGGCACGGTCACGCAGCGGGACTCGCTCGTTTCCATCGATGCGCGGGATCTGCGGCTGCCCGACAGCCGTGCGAGCGGCGTGGGCCGGTTCATCAATGGGGATGAGCGCGATCTCTACGACCTGCGCATCGACGGCAAGGAGATCGCGTTCCGCGACCTCCAGTGGCTCTACCCCGACTTCCCGGACGAAGGCGGCGGCACCGCGCAGATCCGCATCGAGAGCTTGCAGCCGCAGGGCACCCTCTGGCTGTTCGAGGATGCCCGCGTCCACGCGCCGGGCACGGAGATGGCCGGCTCCTTCGGCATCGTCACCGGCGACACGCTGTACTTCACCCAGGTGCGGCTGCGCGCCTCGCCCCTGGACCTCCAGTTGCTCTCGGACGTCCTCCCGGGCGACCTCCCACTCGACGGCCTGCTGGTCGGCACGGTGGCGGTCGAGGGGCCCATCTCGGCCCTCCAGACCCGGGGCGATGTCCGCCTCTCGGCGACCGCGCCGGTGCAGAACTCGTCCACCATCCGCTGGTCGGGAACCATCGGCTTGAGGCAGCCGGTCGCGCTCCGCGGCCTGCACGCGACCGTGAGGGGCCTCGACCTCGGGCTCCTCGCGGCCCTGGGCCTCGACCCCGGGCTCGCCGGCACGATCTCCGTGGATGTCGCCGCCGATGGCCGCCTGGACCGCGGCATCGAATTCGCCGGCGACCTCCGGCACGACGTCGGCGACGGTCCTGTCAGCGTGCTCAGGGGAGGGGGCTCGCTCGCGCTGGCGCCGGGGCGCCGCACGATCGACGCGTCGATCGAGGCCGAGCCGCTCGCGCTCGACGCGCTGGCCGCCGCGCTCCCCTCGCTCGGCCGCCTGCACGGGGAAGTCCGCGGCTCGCTCTCCGTCTCCGGCTCGCTCGGGGACCTGCGGGTCGCCGGCACGCTCGAGACGTCCGCGGGGCCGCTCGAGCTCGACGGCCGCATCGACCTGGAGAGCGCCGAGCCCCGCTACACGGCGGATGGCCGCATCACCGCGTTCCGGTTGGACCGCATCATCGGCGGTCTCCCGGAGACCACCGCCGACGCGTCGTTCCACCTGGAAGGCCAGGGCGGCGGCCTGGCGGTAGCCCGCGCCGACCTGCGCCTCGACGTCGAGGCGGCCCGCTTCGATGGGCTGCCGGTCTATGGCGGCGCGCTCCGCGCAAGACTCGAGGACGGGCTGGCGCACGTGGACACGCTAATGCTGGCGACGAGCGCGGGCCGGATCACCGCCGACGGTGCGTTCGGTCTCGTGCCCGAGCGCGTCGGAACCCTGCACCTCGCCGTCACGGCCGACTCGCTCGCCGCCCTGGACGGCGTCCTGTTCGCAGACTCCCTCGCGTTGGCGCTCGGCAGCACGGCCACCGCCCGCGTGGGCGGCACGCTCCGGCTCGCGGCAGACCTGGTCGGCTCCGTTCACGGCTTCCGGGCGGAGGGCGAGGCGCAACTGGCCGCGGCCCGGTACCTCGGGGCGCGCGCCGCGGCCGCCGCGCTGAAGTTCAGCGGAAGCGGCATCGGCACGGACACGCTGCGCATCGAGGCGACCGTGACCGCGGATTCGCTCGCCTTCGGCGAGCGGCTCCTCACCGTGGCCACGGCCGAGGCGACGTACGCCGCCCCCGGTACGGGAGAGGTGCGGCTCGACGCACGCGCGCCGGGCGGGCAGAGCTACCGCGCGGCCACGCACTTCCGGCGCGCCGGCGGCGCACTCGTCGCCGAGCTGCGCGAGCTGGCCATCGCCGCGCACGGCGCCGGCTGGACGCTGGACTCCCTCGCCGCGATCCGCCTCGACAGGGGCGGCCTCGCCATGGCCCCACTGGTCCTGCGCCGCGACGATGGCGCCGGCCGCATCCGCATGCAGGGGCGGCTCCCCTGGGTCGCAACCGACGCAGCCGAGGGGAATGCAGGCGTGAGGGCGGACACCGCGCAGGCGGACTTCCGCATCGAGCTCGACGGCGTCCAACTCGCGACGTTCCTGGGCGCCGCCGGCCCGGCGCCTGCGGCTGACGGCGTGCTCGGCGGATGGGTGCGCATCGAAGGGCCGCCGCGGGCGCCCCTGATGAACGCGCGCCTCACGCTCGCCGGCGTCCGCTACGATGAGGTCCGGCTCGACAGCATCCGCGCCGCCCTCAGCTACGGCGGTCGCCGGCTGGATGTCGACCTGCGCGCCCTGAACGGCGGCCGCTCCCTCTTCTCCGGCATCGGCCAGATCCCGCTGGACCTCTCGCTCGCGGCGGTCCCGGAGCGCCGCCTCGACGAGCCGCTCCGCTTCGCGCTCTACGCGGACAGCGTCCCCGCTGCCCTACCGCTCTCGTTCTTCGATTCGTTCCGCGATGTGCGGGGTCGCATGGATGGCATGCTCACCATTGGCGGGACCACGCTCGCGCCGACCCTGGGCGGCGGCGTCACGCTGAGCGAGGTCACGGCGCTCTGGGAGCCGATGGGCGTCCGGTACCGCGACGTGGAGGGCACCTTCCGCGTGGTCAACGACAGCGTGCTCGCGGTCGACGTCGCGTTCCACAGCGATCCCGGCCGCGCCGCCGTGCAGGGCGAGATCACGTTCCGGCCGCTGGACGACCCGAAGTTCGACCTCGACGTCCACCTGCAGAACTTCCTCGCGGCGCGCCGCCGCGATGTGGAGGTGACGGGGAGCGGCGAGCTACGACTCGGCGGGCGCTACACCCGGCCGCTCGTCTCCGGCTCCTTCACCATCGAGGAGGGCGTGCTGAACCTCGACGAGCTATGGCGGCAGTACAACGTCGTCCAGCTCGGCGGGCCGCTGCTCTTCGAGGTCGTGGACACCACGCGCGTCTCCGTGCGCCAGATCCTGCCCGCGAGCGCGCATCCGTTCCTGCGCAACATGGTCGTCTCGGGCACCGTGCGTGTCGACCGCGACTTCTGGCTGCGCAGCCAGGAGATGAACGTCGAGGTCGCGGGGGAGCTCGACGTCGCCGTGGACCGCACGGCCGAAGACCTCAGACTCTCCGGCACGCTGGACGTCGTCCGCGGCACCTATCAGCTCTACTACAGCCCGGTCTTCTGGCGCTTCCTCCAGGTCCGGCAGGGCACCGTCGAATTCGTCGGCACGCCAGGCATCGATCCCAACCTGGACATCAGGGCCGAGTACCGCGTCCGTACGCAGAACGACCCGTTGCTGATCCAGGCGCTGGTCACCGGCACGCTCCGCAACCCCCGTGTCACGTTGCGCAGCGATGCCGATCCGCCCATCGCAGAGTCCGACCTGCTCAGCTACCTGATCTTCGGCCGGCCGACGTACGCGCTCGCCGAGAGCGAGCAAACCGCCATGGGCGCCGCCGCGCGGCAGATCGGCCTCTCGGCCATCGCACCCACGGTCTGGGGCTACGCGTCGAGCGGACTCGAGGCCTTCGCCCGCAGCTTCGGCATCATCGATTACGTCAGCGTCACGGCCGAGGGCGTGCCCCAGGACGTCCCCAACACCTCGACGCTCGGCAACCTGTTCGCCGGCACGCAGGTCGAGCTCGGCCGCTACGTGGGCGACAACCTGTTCGTGGCCGCCACGCAGAGTCTGCGCGGCGAGCAAATGCGCCAGCCCGGCTTCCGTATCGAGTGGCGCTTCGACCCCACCTGGGCCGCGGAGCTGTTCTACGAGGACCGCTTCGCCCGCCAGCCCTCGGTCGGCTTCGACCAGAGCCCCGTCGTCCGACGCGTCTTCGGGTTCTTCCTCTTCCGCGAATGGGGCTATTGAGGCCGGGTACGTGGACGAGCACGAGCACGAGTACGTTTACGTGTACGAGTACGTGAAGCCCTCGTACTCGTGCACGTACTCGTACACGTACTCGTACACGTACTCGTTCCCGCAGTCGCCCCCTACCGCCGCCGCCCCTCCTCCTCCGGCGCCGGCATCGCCCCCAGGAACGGCGTCGCCGCCAGCATGACCAGCGCGGGGAGCACCAGAGCCAGCAGCGCGACCGTCCCGATGCGGCGGAACGCCAGCAGCGTCACCAGCAGCACGACAGCGGCGAGGACGAGGAGCACGCGTCCGAGCACGCGCGAGCGCACCGACGCCACGGCCGCCGCGAGGGCCAGCAGCCCCCCGACTGCCGAACCCGCCCACCACCAGCCCTGGTCGCGCAGCTCGGCCTCGAGACGCGCGCCCCCCGCCAGCCCCGGGGACCACACGGCGAACCCCAGCGCGTAAACCCCTGCAACAATGGCCGCGACGTTCGCCCACCGCCGCCGCTCCGCCCTCCGCCGCGCGGGCCGCCCCATCCCGGCGGCCCCGCCGTGCGCCCGTTCCGGTCTCGCCATCCTCCGTCCCTCCAGGCCCGTTCCCCGGGAGGGATCCGCGCAAGTCCCGAGCCCCCGGCCCGGCCGGTAGACCGCCTGCGCGTCGGCCTTCGGCCGGCTCGCGCGCCGCCTGACGTTCCGTCGGGCCTACCGGAACAGGAGTCCCCTGCGCCCGCCGCGAGCAGGCCCGCCGCGCCGCGGCGCCGCGAGGCAGGGAAGGGGCTGGACCGCCATCGTCGACCAGGGGTACATTTCAATTGCGTTCACGCGGACGGAGGAGAGGCATGGAACGCATGAAGGTCTTCCTTCTGATGGCGGGGCTCACCGCTCTGCTCGTCGTGTTGGGCGGTGCGATCGGCGGGCGGAGCGGCGCCATGATGTTCTTCGTACTTGCCGCGGTGATGAACTTCGGCATGTACTGGTTCAGCGACCGGGTCGTGCTGCGCATGTACCGCGCCCAGGTCATCGGACCTGAGCAGGCCCCCGAGCTCTACGAGATGGTCGACCGCCTGCGCCGGCGCGCCGGCTTGCCCATGCCCACCGTCGCCATCGCGCCGTCCGAGCAGCCCAACGCCTTCGCCACCGGCCGCAGCCCCGAGCGCGCCGTCGTCTGTTGCACCGCCGGCATCCTGCGGCTGGTCAACAAGGACGAGCTCGAGGGCGTGATCGCGCACGAGCTGGCCCACATCAAGCACCGCCACATGCTGGTCGGCACCGTGGCCGCCACCATGGCCGGCGCCATCGCCATGATCGGCGACATCGTCCGCTGGGGCGCCATCTTCGGCGGCTTCGGCCGCAACGATGACGAGGGCGCCAACCCCTTCGCGATGCTCGCCATGGCCATCGTCGCGCCGATCGCCGCCATGATCATCCAGTTCGCGATCAGCCGCCAGAACGAGTACCAGGCGGATCGGACCGGCGCCATGATCTGCGGCAAGCCGCTCGCGCTCGCCGGCGCACTCCGGCGGCTCGAGGCCTACGCGCATCGCATCCCGATGCAGGTCAACCCGGCGGCCGCGCAGCTCGCCATCGTCAACCCGCTCGCAGGCCAGCGCGGCCTCGGCTTGCTCAACCTCTTCAGCACCCATCCCTCCACCGAGGAGCGCGTCGCCCGGCTCGAGGCGCTCGCCGGCGACCCCGCGTTCCGCCAGCTCAGCGCCTGAGCGGCGCCGCCGTCCCGCGGGGGTGACTGGACCCGGAACGAGTCAGCGTGCGGCCGGCCCCTATGCCGGCCGCACCTTCATCATCCTGAACCCCGCCGCCGGGCAGGACGACCCGGCCCGGCTGCGCCGCCTCATCGGCGGCGCCTTCGCCGCACGCCTCGCGCCCTTCGACCTCGCGGAGACCAGCCACCCCGGCCACGCCACCGAGCTCGCCCGCGACGCGGTCCGCCTCGGCTACCGCGCCGTTTGCGTGGTCGGCGGCGACGGCACCCTCGCCGAGGCCGCCACCGGCCTCGTCGGCAGCGACGTCCCCCTCGCCATCATCCCGCGCGGTACCGCGAACCAGGTCGCCCAGAACCTGCACATCCCTCTCGACCTCGAGCAGGCCGTGGACGTCGCCATCCGGGGCGCACAGGTGCCCATGGATCTCGGCAGCATCCGCGATCGCGCGTTCGCGCTCGTCGCAGGCGCCGGCTTCGACGCCTCCGTCATGGCCGCCGCCACACGCCCCCTCAAGGAACGCTGGGGCTTCGCCGCCTACATCTACGCCGCCGTCAAGCAGGCGCTCGGCGCCGCGCCCGCAGAGTTCCGCATCGTCGCCGACGGCCGCGAGATCCGCGTCCGCGCCGTGAGCGTCATGCTCGCCAACGTCGGCGAGCTCTTCGCCGCCTTCCTCCCCTTCTCCCTCTCGCTGGCGCCCCAGCCCGCGCGCTCCTGGCAGGACGGCCTCATCGACGTCGTCATCCTCGCGCCCCGCAACCTCGCGGACTTCGCCGGCGTCCTCTGGAGCGCGGCCCGCCACCGCTTCGGCGGCGACGAGCGGCTCATCCACCTCCAGGCCCGCGAGGTCACCATCGAGGCCGAGCCCGCCGTCCCGGTCCAGATCGATGGCGACCCCGCCGGGCACACCCCCGTCCGCGCCAGCGTGCTCCCCGCCGCGATCCGGGTGCTGGTCCCGCCCTCGCGCGCCTGACGCCCCCGGCCGGTCACGGCCCGGTGCCGCCGGGGCGCAGCCGCCGCGGCCCGACCGGAGCGAGATCGTCAACCGCGGCGTCACCGGTGGCGGAGTCGCCGCTGGACGCTTGACCTCGTCACGCGCTTCCGCGATCTTTAATGGCTGGAGCGAAATCGAACCCGACGAAAGGGAGTTCTCTGATCATGTCCATCCCCGCCACGCAGATCCGACGGGGAACCGTGGTGGTGCTGAACGGCGACCCGTGCCGCGTCGTCGAGTTCCGCCACCACACGCCCGGTAACCTGCGCGCGATGGTGCAGACCAAGCTGCGCAACCTGCGCACGGGCGTCATCTTCGAGCACCGCTTCCGCGCTGCCGACCAGGTCGAGCGCGCGTCGCTCGAGACGCACGAGCTCCAGTATCTCTACAACGACGGCCTGCACTACCACTTCATGAACCAGGCCAACTACGAGATGCTCGAGCTGGATGAGGAGACGCTCGGCGACGCCGCGCAGTGGCTCACCCCGAACCTCGTCATCCTGGCCGAGTTCTACGAGGGCCGGCCCATCGGCATCCAGCTCCCCGCCTCGCTCGAGTTGAAGGTCGTCCAGACCGAGCCTGGCGTGCGAGGAGACACCAAGACGGCCGTGCTCAAGCCCGCGAAGCTCGAGAACGACGTCACCATCCAGGTGCCCGCCTTCATCAACGAGGGCGACATCGTGCGCGTCGATCCGACGGAGGCGAAGTACCTCGGCCGGGTTAGCTGAAGCGCCCGCTCCGAACGCCCGGGGCCTGGCCCCGGCCCCATCACCGTGACCGCGCCGCCGCCACGCTACCTCGTGCTCGCCGGCGCCATCGTTGCGCCGGCCGCCATCCTGGTCGCGCTCTCGTTCCGGCGGCCCGAGCTCCCCGTCTTCGCGCCGACGCCCCCGGCGCCCGCCGAGGTCGGCCCGCGCCTCGCCGGCCCCATCACCATCACGGTCGACGCGACGGACCCGGCCGCCTGGCGCTTCTTCGATTTCTCTCGCGGCGCGGTCATCGAACGCCCCGGGCCCCTCGACTGGGACCTCGCGTTCCGGCGCTTCCACATCATCGCCAACGGCGGGCCGGGCTTCGCCGGCCGCGGCGGGATCCGCGCGCTCGAGGGCGCCGCCTTCGATTCCGTGCGCGCTGCCCCGGCCGACGGCTACACCCCCAATCGCGTCCGATCGGACACCACGAACCCCGCGATCACCCGGTGGTACGACTACGGCTTCACCACGCACCTGCTCACCCCCAAGCCCGCCGTCTACCTCGTCCGCACCGCCGACGGTCGCTACGCCAAGATCGAGCTGCTCGGGTACTACTGCCCCGGCGCGCGACCCGGCTGCGTGACGTTCCGCTACGTGTATCAGGGCGACGGGTCGCGGGAGTTCTGACACTGCGCCGGACCAGGCGCCCTCGCTCCCGGTCGAGCCGGTGCTGCTGCCTCCCGAGGCCGCCAGGGCGTCCGGCGGCTGGGCGCGCGAGCGCGCGATCACGGTCGAGGGCGGCACCAGCGACCGCGCGCGCAGCTCCCGGCCGCTGCCCGCGCCCTGGCCGGGCGGCCCCGCCCTCGCTGCGGCGCGGACGAGCGGCGCGGCCCGTCAGACACCCGCGCACGGAGCCCCGTGCGGCATTCGGGGTATCACGCCGCGTGCCGTGCGTCCGTTGACGTGCACGGCCCATCCTGTCAGGTTTCCGCTCCCCTATGCGCGACGAAATGCTGGTTGTCCGCGGCGCCCGCGAGCACAACCTCAAGAATATCGACGTTCGGATTCCCCGCGACCGGCTCGTCGTGATCACGGGCCTTTCCGGCTCCGGGAAGTCCTCGCTCGCCTTCGACACCATCTACGCCGAGGGTCAGCGACGGTACGTGGAGTCGCTCTCCGCCTACGCCCGGCAGTTCCTCGGCGTGATGGAAAAGCCGGACGTGGACGTCATCGAGGGGCTCTCCCCCGCCATCTCGATCGAGCAGAAGACCGCCGGGCGGAACCCGCGCTCCACGGTCGGGACCGTCACCGAGATCTACGACTACCTGCGCCTGCTCTGGGCTCGTTGCGGCACGCCGCACTGCCCCTCCTGCCGCCGCCCCGTCCGGCGGCAGTCCGCCACGCAGATCGTGGATCACGTCCTCACCTGGCCTGAGGGCACGCGCATCGAGATCGCGGCGCCGCTCGTCCGCGGGCGCAAGGGCGAGTTCCGGGACCTGTTCGAGGACGCGCGGCGCAAGGGGTTCGTGCGCGTCCGCGTGGACGGCGAGACCTACGACCTCGATCAGCCGCCGAAGCTGAACCGCTACGAGAACCACGAGATCGCGATCATCGTGGACCGCCTCGTCGTCCGCGCGGAGGACCGGCAGCGCCTCGCAGATTCCATCGAGACCGCGCTCCGCACCGCCGGCGGCATCGTCGAGGTCGTGCGCCACGATGGCGCGGGGCCGGGCGCCTCCTCGCGCCAGCCGCAGGCCCACCTCTTCAGCGAGCGCTACGCCTGCGTCCACTGCGGCACCAGCATCCCCGAGCTCGAGCCGCGCCAGTTCTCCTTCAACTCGCCCTACGGCGCCTGCACCGCGTGCGGCGGCCTCGGCACGCGAAAGGAGGTCAGCGCCGAGCTCATCATCGGCGACCCCAGGATCTCGATCCTCGAGGGCGTCATCCTGCCCTGGGGCGAGCCGTCCGGCCATTTGCGCCGGTCCGTGATCCCGGGCCTCGCCGCGCATTACCGCTTCGACCCGAACACGCCATGGGGCGAGCTGCCCGAGGCGGTGCGCCGCGCCATCCTCTACGGCTCGGGCAACCGCAGGATCCGCTTCCCCTACCGGGCCGGCGGCACGCAGGGCTACTACAGCGAGCCCTGGGAGGGTGTGCTCGCCAACATCAAGCGGCGGTACGAGGAGACGGCGTCCGAGGCGGTCCGCCAGCAGCTCGAGGAGTACATGACCACGCTGCCGTGCGACGCCTGCCGCGGCACGCGCCTGCGCCCCGAAAGCCTCGCCGTGACCGTCGCCGGCCGCTCCATCGGCGAGGTGATCGAGATGAGCGTGGCGGAGGCCCTCGACTTCTTCACCTCGCTCCCGCTGGACGGCGCGTCCTCGGGTCGCGGCGGCGACGCGGCTGGCGACGGCGCGGCTGCCCCCGTCGCGGGCGAAGCGCTCCCGGCCGCCATCGCCGGCCCGATCCTCAAGGAGGTGACCGACCGGCTCCGCTTCCTGCGCGACGTCGGCCTCGAGTACCTGACGCTCGGCCGCAGCGCGGAGACGCTCTCGGGCGGCGAAGCGCAACGCATCCGCTTGGCGACCCAGATCGGCAGCCGCCTCGTCGGCGTGCTCTACATCCTGGACGAGCCCTCCATCGGATTGCACCAGCGCGACAACGAGCGGCTGCTCGCCACGCTCGAGCAGCTCCGCGACCTGGGCAACACGGTCATCGTCGTCGAGCACGACCGCGACACCATCCTCCGCGCCGACCACATCGTGGACCTCGGGCCGGGCGCCGGGCGGCACGGCGGCCGCGTCGTCGCCGAAGGGCCGCTGGAAGTCGTGCTCGCGAGCCGCGAGTCGATCACCGCCGCCTACCTCCGCGGCGATCGCCAGATCCCGTCGCCTCCCGAGCGGCGCCGCCCAGAGCCGGGCCGCGAGCTCGTGGTGCGCGGCGCGCGCCAGCACAACCTGAAGAACCTCACCGTCCGCTTCCCGCTCGGCACCTTCACGTGCGTGACCGGGGTCAGCGGTTCCGGCAAGAGCACCCTCGTCAACGACATTCTTTACCGCGCCCTGGCGCGCCACTTCAACCGGGCGCGGGTCCTGCCCGGCGCGCACGATGGCATCGACGGCCTCGAGCACCTGGACAAGGTGATCGACATCGACCAGTCGCCCATCGGGCGCACGCCGCGCTCCAACCCGGCGACGTACACGGGCGTGTTCACGCCCATCCGTGCGCTCTTCGCCGAGCTGC
>DATCLK010000109.1:0-3249 GCA_036563975.1 Longimicrobiales bacterium
AGTACGCGATCAGGTCGGTGCTCACGGTCTCCGCGCCGAGCTGACGCAGCATGGTGATGACCTGGCCGCGATGGTAGGTCGAGTGGTTCACCACGTGGCGCAGCATCTGGGCCATGGTGTTGGTGAACGGCTCGCCCTTGAGGTTGCGGTACGACACGGCGCGGCGCAGGTCCTCCTCGCCCAGCGCGTCGATGAACTCCTGCTGCTCACGCTCGACTTCCGCCCAGCGCGCGCGGATGCCGTCGAGCGTGGATAGATCCCAGGTGTCGGGCACGCCCGTGGGCGAAGTGCCTTTCCACCGACACAGCCACAACCATTCGGAGCCGAGGATGTGCGCGAGCGTCGCGCGGACGGAAGGGAAGCTGCTGCCGAGGTCCCTGTCGAGCGCCTCTGCGCTGAGCTTGGCGGCGGCATCGAGGATGCGGTGGTTGGCCCAGCGGTTGTAGGCGAAGAGCTCGCGCAGTTCGTCGATCATCGTCGTCTCAGCCGATTCGGGTGTCGGTCTGGTTGCGCGCCCACTGCCGGCGCACTTCGCCGGACGGGGCGAACTCGAATCGCGAGCTCGCAGCCGCCTCTCCGTTCGGGTCCAGGCGCCGGGGCCCGGCTAACCTACGCGGGGAACGGAGGCGGGACCAGACCGGCGCCGCGGGAGGGGCCGGCCTCGCCGGGAGCCGAGGTGCCGGCGCTCCTCCCAGGCAGGAGCGACCGGCGCGGCGCGGCAGCAAGCGGCCGGCGCGCTGCGCGCCATGCGGCGGCATACCCCGTTCCTTGCGACGCCGTGGTGGTGCCCAGCGGCAGCCTGGTGATCGGGCGCCGTTGCCCCGATCGAACACGCGCCGGCCGGCCGGAGCGTGTTCAGGCTGTGGACCCCGCTACCGGCGCTTCTCGCACGCCCGAGCGACCGGCCCGGCGCGGCAGCAGCGGCCGGCGCGCTGCGCGCCCACCGCCACCGCCCTGGTCGGGCGGCGCCATACACCCCCTCCTCGAACGCACCCGGGCCGGCCTCAGCGCGCTCGACTGTGGACCCCGCTGCCGGGACGGCTCTCGTCCGCGGCCTGTCGGCTGCGACCGCCGCGAAGATGGTGGCAAACGCCGCCGCCAGAGCGGCCGCGGGCGAGGGCGCGGGCCCCGGACGGCCGGCCCGAAACCCGCGGCGACCGTCAAACGTAATGCAGGTCGAGGTTGGTGGGAGGGGACGGGGACGGAATCGGAACACGGAACACCGGACTGGATGGATAGAGGAAATGCTGGGGTTGACCCTGCTGGTGATCCTGGGCCTGGTGACGCTGGCGGTGCTCCGGCCGACGGCGCGGCAGCTGGCGTCCGGGGCGCGGGCCCCGTGGCGACACCGGCCTGGCCGCCAGGTGGATCAAGCGGCATGACGTAAAAGGGGCAGTATACACAGCGCAGTTATCCGGCGCGATGCCCGGCCGGCGGTTGTGGCCGGAGCGTGCGGCGCCGGGCCGTAGGGGGCGGATCCCGGATCCGGGCTGGGGGGTCTCGCCCCCGCGGTGTTTCCTGTTCGATTGCGAGCGGCAGGCCAGCATCCGGCGCGAGCAACCGAGGCGGTCTCGCTCCGCGGTTCTCACTACTCGATTGCGAGCGACGAAGCAGCGCGAGGAGGCCCTCCGGGTCGTGCGGATCTCGGCCTCGCGGGCCTGGGCGTCCACCCCCATGCGCTCGCCGCCACCGGCGGGGAGGATTGACAGTCGCCGGCGGGCGCCGCACTATGGCCCCGGTCTGCCTCCGGGCCGGCCTCAGCCCACCGGGCGCCGGGCCAACCCGGGGTCAAGCGGCGGTCAACATTTCCAGTTCAGTGCGACGCATGAGCAGGGCTACCCCCTTCTCGGGCGGCCGCGGGAGCGCTGTTACCGGTCGATCGTCGGCCGGCAGGAGCAGCGGCACGGTTCCGAACGAGCAGGACCTGCGGATGACGGACCTGCAGGTCCGCGTCTACGGCGACGTCGCGGTCGCCATGGGCGAGGCGCGGGTGGTGGACGGGGCCGGCGACGACGACGCGCGCTACCACGTGACGCGGGTGTACGCCTTGCGTCACGGGAGATGGCGCCGCGTGGCCGGGGACACCACCCGCTTGTGGCGGCGCGAAGAGCGTTGAGCTCGCGAGGCCTGCAGTTCTCTCCGGCGGGGACGCCGGCCGCGTCACCACGATCGGCTGGCTGCCGCCCGCGGCTCACCCGCGTCCTGCGCCCGATGCCCGCCGCCAGGGCGCGGCCGTAGTCCCGCGCGTCACCCCCCCGACACTCCCACCAGCCAGACCAGACAGGGAACCACGAGGCGCGCCGTCCGGGGCAGGATCGGTGCGCGAGCTGTTGCCATCCCGGACCCGACGGGAAGCACGAGCCGCCGGCGCGCGGGGTCACCCGGCCGCCGGGGCGGGGAACCGCACGAGCGCCGTCCCGCCGCCGCCGCAATCGCGGCACTGCGGCAGCGGGCGGCCGGTCCGTTCGGCGCACCAGCAGCGCAGGAACGCGTAGCGGGCGGGTTGGGCCCGCGGGGCGCCTGCGGGCCCGCGGCCCGCCGGCGGGGCGAGGGCGCGAGGGCGCGGCTCGGCCGCCGTCGTCGAGCGCAGCCGCCTCGGCACCGGGGGGCGGGCGGCGTCAGCGGGCGAGCGCGGCGGCTGCACGGCCCGAGACGAGGGTCGCGAGGGGATCGGCGAGGCGCGGCCAGTCGCGGGCGGACTGCGCGATGCCGGCCATCACCGGCCGGGGGCTGCGTGCCGGCATCGTCGTCGGCGCGCACATCGCTCGCTGCTCCTGGGGTCCTCGCCGATCCTGCCTGTCCGCAGTCCGCCCGGCCGCGCTGGCGTCGGCGCTGGCGCGCGGCGCTCCGGGCGCCGGGTCGTCCGGCGCGCTGGCGGGCGGCGGCGGACCCTGCGTGGCGGGCTGCGCCGGTGCCGCCGCGGCCGCGCCACCGGGTCGGGTAGGGGCTGGCTCCGGATCCGAGCCCGGCCGCGCCGCCTCCGCGCGCCGGCGCGGGGGCGGGAAGATCCCGTCGATGTACGCGCGCTCGACCTCGAGATGGCGGGCGAGCGCGTCCCGGACGCGAGCGTAGAGGTAAGGCGTGGACCCGTGGATCACGCCGCTGACTGCGGACTCGGAGACGCCGTAGCGTTCGGCGAACTCGCGGATGGTCATGCCGAGCGCGGCCTTGACGGCCTCGGCCGGGTGGACGCCGGCGGCGATGACCGCCTTGATCCTGGGCATGGGAGCGCGTAGCGTGAGAAGTCTA
>DATCLK010000110.1:0-3160 GCA_036563975.1 Longimicrobiales bacterium
GCGGACTCGGAGACGCCGTAGCGTTCGGCGAACTCGCGGATGGTCATGCCGAGCGCGGCCTTGACGGCCTCGGCCGGGTGGACGCCGGCGGCGATGACCGCCTTGATCCTGGGCATGGGAGCGCGTAGCGTGAGAAGTCTATTGGGTCGCCGACGACACAGGCGACGGAAAACTGTCGGGCAGCAATACCAATCTGTCGACACGGGCCGGCCGTGTCAATCGTTTTATGGCGCCTGGAGCCGATTCACGACCGTACAAAGCCGTTGGGCACCGGATCGCGGACCTGCGACGCGCCAAGGGCAGGATGGAGGGGCGCCGCGTGACGCAGCGGGAGGTCGCGGAGGCGGTCGGCGTCTCGCCGGGAACGGTCACGGCCTGGGAGATCGGGAAGCAGCGGCCGGAAGGCCGGAACCTGGAGCGGCTCGCGGCTTTCCTGGGCGTGTTTCCCGAAGAGATCACCAGCGCGGACGCGGGCGCGGCGGCGGGCCCGGCCCCCGCACTGCCGCCGACGCTGGCGCGGCTGCAGGTGCGGGAGCCGCGGCCGGCGCCGAATTACGCGGGGTTGGGCATCGAGCTGCCGGGCTACG
This sequence comes from Longimicrobiales bacterium, assembly GCA_036563975.1. Classification (GTDB taxonomy): domain Bacteria; phylum Gemmatimonadota; class Gemmatimonadetes; order Longimicrobiales; family RSA9; genus RSA9. The sequence continues at coordinate 588 of DATCLK010000110.1, forward strand.
AGCAGCTGCTGGAGGGGCCACGGCGACTGTTCGACGCGTTCATGCTTGACCTGATCCGGCGAGGCCTGGGCCGCGAGGAGCTGGAGCTGCTGGGCCGCGGTGCGTTGGCGCCGTTCGTCTCGTTCCGCTCGCTGGGCGGGGGCGGCGGCGAGGGCGGCGCGAGTGAGGCGGCGCAGATGCGCGTGCTGGCGGTGCTCCTCGAGGCGGCACTGGCGGAGGTGGGAGGGGCGTAGGGAGGGCGGGGGCCCGCTCCGGCCGGTTGCGTCGGTCCCGCTTGCTGCTTAACTTTTTGCCATTGCCTCACGGAGTCTGGAGAGGAGGCCCGCGATGTCCGCCCGTCTCCTGAACCTCCTGCTGCTCGCGGCGCTGCTCGGCGGGAGCGCGGCCGCCTGGCCGCACCTGCCGCCGCGGATCCCGGCGCACTTCGACTTCAGCGGCACGCCGGACCGCTGGGTCGAGACGACCTGGCTCTCCTGGTTCATGCTGCCGCTCATCGCGATCGGGCTGAACGCGCTGCTCTACGGCGCCGCGGCGCTGAGCACGCGCGACCCGCGCCGCATCAACATGCCGGGCAAGGACCGGCTGCTGGCGCTGCCCGCGGAGCGACAGCAGCCCGTCATGGCCACGATCAGGGAAGGACTGGAGGCGCTCGCGGCGCCGGTGACCCTCTCCTTCTGCCTGATCCAGCTCGCCGTCTACCGCACGGCGACGGGGCAGGGTGGCCGGATCGAGGTCATCGCCGCCCTCGTGCTGATCGTGCTCGCCACGCCCATCATCCTCATCGGCATGCTGCTGCGGTCGCAGTCCGAGCTGGATCGCCAGGTCCGGCTCGAGCACGGGGCCGCGGGATCCTGAGCGGCGGGCCGGCCCGGGCTGGCTGAGCGCCGGCCTACTCAGCCTCGGCCGAGCGGCCACCTCCCAGCGGCGCGTCCACGACGAGACCGATGTTCAGCCGCAGGTTGTGGACGGTGCCGAAGTCGAAGCGCACGTCCTCGACGTCGCGGCGCGAGAGGCGGAAGTCGTCCACGAAGCCGGCGAGCCGGACGTCGAGGGGCGAGCGCGTCACGTGGTCCGCCAGCTCGAAGCGGAGGCCGACCGTCCCATCCCCCACCGGGATGCGCACGTCCGCGCCGATCCCCAGCACGCCCGCGAACATCACCTCGAAGCCGGGCTCATCCACCGAGACGAGGAAAGGCGACCCGTCGGCGACGACGATGATGTTCCCGTCCGGGTCCAGGGCGATCCGTCCGGGCTCGCCGCCGAGCTCGATGAACGTCGGGAGCAGCAGGCGCACGGCGCCGTCGAGGTCGTAGGCGACGCCGCCAAGGCCGAAGAAGACGAACGGCCGGAAGTCGCGGTCGCGCCCGGGCCGCAGCAACGAGACCGCGCCGCCGATGTCCAGGAGCCAGGCGGCGGCATCGATGTCGCCGGGGATCAGCGCGGCGCCATCCGCTCCACCCAGGAAGACCGGCAGGGGGTCGCAGTCGCCGCCGATCGCCACGCACGAGCGGGCCATGCCTGCATGCACGCGGAAGCCGTAGCGACCCTCCCAGTAGGTGACGGCCACGTCCACGGCGGCGCCGGGGGCGAAGGCGAGGTCCCGGACGAGCACGCGCTCGACGAGGCCGCCGAGCGTGCCGAGCACGACGAGGTCGCTCCAGTCGGAGGAGAGCAGGCGGCCGGCGGAGAGGGAGATGTCGAGCCGGCGCGGCCGCTCCTCGTCGTCCTCCCACCCGAGCTCCGGCGGGTCTTGCTCCTGTCCGTGGAGAGGTCCGGCTGAACCCAGCACCGCCGCCACGAGCAACGTCAGGGTCCGGAAGAGCCGCTGCATGGGATTGCCTCCTGCCGGGTCGCGCGGGACGGCGCCGCGACCCGGGCAGCGTCCCGGCGGCCGGACCACGCGACCTCGCCCGTCCGTGCGCGATCGTGTGGCACGGGGTGCAAATCGGGAACCGCAGGCCACGGACGGGTCGGGCCAGCGGGCGGCGGGGCGCGGGAACTGTGGGATGGCCGGCCGCTCGCGTCGAGGCGCGGTGGGACGCGGTGAATGCGGGGTGCGCACTGCGCGGCGGCCGGCGCCGAACCCGTCGTGCGCGGCAGCGCGCGGCCGGCGGCGCATGGGGTGTGTGTCCTGCGCTGCGGCGGCGGCGAATTCGTTGTGAGCTCTTCGCCGCGTCACGCAGCCGGCGCGGAACGCGCCGCGCGCTGCGGTCTATCGCTGGCGACGCGCGCGCGCACGGTCTGCACTGCGCAGGCGTGCCGCCGGCAGTGAACGCGGCGGGCGCTCCAGAGTATGGGCGCCTCTACACGGCGCTGCGGCGCACAGCCGCGCGGCCAGCGGCGCACGCGGTGTGCGCTCCCGCTACACGCGCGCGGTTTCCTTGCGCACGACGGGCGCGACCTTGGTCCCGAGTAGCTCGATGGCGCGCAGCACCTTGTCGTGCGGCATGGGGCCGACGGTGAGCTGGAGCAGGAAGCGCTGGTGGCGGAACACCTCGTACTGGAAGAGGATCTTCTCGATCACCTGCTCCGGGTCGCCGACGAAGAGCGCGCCGCGCAGGGTGCGCTCCGCC
>DATCLK010000111.1:0-5310 GCA_036563975.1 Longimicrobiales bacterium
TGCGATGTCGATGCGTCCAGGCCGCGACCGGCGCCGGAACGTTCCGGCGCCGGTCGCACGACTGCGGCCGCCGGCTAAGGCTTCAGTTCGAACGGCGGGGAGACGCGCTTCTCCTTGGGCAGCAGGTGGCGCATCTCGCGATCGTAGGCGAGCACGAACACGAACCGGTACGTTCCAGGCCTGTTGCCTAGATACCGGCGGAAATTCAGCGTGGGGGCATGGCGGGTAACGCCCGGAGGCACGGGAAAGCTCCGATCCATTCCATCAATAACGAACCATACGGCCGCAAAGGTCCACTCGTCGTTGACCAGCTCCTCGAGATACACCCACTCGCCCATGACTGCGTATACGGTGTCCGGCCCGAGGTTGGTCAGAATGGGTGTAGCCCCCGAATCCGCCGCGGCAGAGTACACGGGCTTATCGGTCTTGATCTCGAGCTGAACGGACCCCGGCTCGATCGAACTGAAGTCCGTCTGACTCGAGTCCGTCGGACCGTCGTCGCACGCGAGGACGAACGCGCTCGCCGTGAGGACGGCGACTGCTCGAAGCTGCCGGCTCGTGCTCATGGCTCGTTCGTGTGGCTGACTGGTGGCATCGTTGCGGTGCGTTCCTGCCACCTGATTCAACACCCCAACGCGGCGGCCCGTGACGATGCGCGCGCGCAACACGACGGCCGCCGCCAGCTGTCCCGGCGGCGCGGTCGCGCAGGCCTCATGCACGGTGACTCGCGTCGCTGCCGTTCGGCGGTGCGGAGACACGTGCGCACGTCGTTCGGGGCCAATCTCGGATCACGCGCGTGTGAACATCGCGTCTACCTCGCCGAAAGCCAGTCCGAGCCCGAGGGCACCGTACGTGCCGCGCTCGAGAAGCTCGATGGCCGCTTGCCGCGTCGCGGCGAGCGCGGCGAGCGCAACGGCGGGGCCGACGCTCACGCGCGCCACGCCGAGCTGGCCGAGGTCCTGGACACCGGGCGCGCCCGGAAGCCACATGACGTTCAGCGGCCCGTCGATCGCCCGAGCCAGTGCGGCGATGGTGTCCGCATCGGTCACGCCGGGCACGAAGACGCCGTCCGCGCCTGCGGCGAGGTACAGGTTGGCTCGCTCGATGGTCGCATCCAGGCGCGACCCCGGCGCGCCGACCTGGGCAAGGTAGACGTCCGTCCGGGCATTGATGAACAGGTCGCCCCCTGCGGCGACCGCCGCAGCCCGCGCGGCGCGAATCCGCTCGGCCTGGACTTCCGGCGCGAGGAGCGGCGTCGCGGCATCGCCGGACGCGTCCTCGAGATTGATGCCGACGACGCCCAGCTCCACGACCGCGCGCACCGTCTCGGCCACGTCCTCGACTGAGCCGCTGCCGTAGCCGCCCTCGATGTCCGCCGTCACCGGGACGTCCACCGCCTCGACGATGCGCCGGATGGCTTCGATCATCTCGTCGCGCCGCAAGCCGTGGCCGTCGCGGCGTCCATGGGCCCACGAGATGCCTGCGCTGGTCGTCCCGATCACAGGCGCGCCGGCCAGCTCGATCACCCGTGCGCTCGCCGCGTCCCAGGCGTTCGGCAGGACCAGCGGGCCGTTCTCGTGCAGCCGCCGGAAGCGCGCGGCTCGTTCTTTCTGCGTCACGATCTCCTCCCGGAGCGCAGTCGCTCCAGCGTGGCGCGCTCGTGGTGCAGCAACCACTGCTTGCGCCAGAGTCCGCCACCGTATCCGGTCAAGGAGCCATCGGCCCCCACCACGCGGTGGCAGGGGATCACGATGGCGATGCGGTTGTCGCCGTTGGCCCGGGCCACGGCCCGCACGGCGGCCGGCGCACCGATCGCCCGGGCCTGCTCCGCGTAGCTGCGCGTCTCGCCGTAGGGGATCTCACGGAGCGCGCTCCAGACCCGTCGTTGGAACTCGCTTCCCGGCGTGAGCAAGGGCGTCCGGAACTCCTGGAGCGTGCCCGCGAAGTACGCGGTCAGCTCGGCCTCGAGTTGCCGGCTGACATCGTTCGATCCGGGCGCCATCGCACAGTCGAGCAGCCTGGTCAGCCGCCGGAGTTGCGTCTCCAGCATCGGCCGGTCCGTGAACTCGAGGAGACACACGCCCTCATCGGTCGCCCCCAGAAGCATGGGGCCGAGCGGCGTGAGCACCCGCGAGAGCTTGACGACCGTCACGCCCCTGCTGCGGGACGCCGGACGGCCGGTGATCCGGCGAAGCGCCTCCTGGAAGCCGCTCAGGGAGTCGTAGCCGCTGCCGTAAGCCACCCGCGTGATCTCTTCGCCGCGGGCGAGGCCGTCCAGGGCCGTGGCCAGACGCCGCGCCCGCTGGTACGCGTGGAACGTCATGCCGTGGTGTCTCTTGAACCACCTGCGGATCTTCGTCGGATCGAGCCCGCGCGCCCGCAGGTCCCGATCGCGCAGCCGCCGCATGGGATCGCTCTCGATCTCCGCGAGGAGCAGCCGCACGAACTCGGGGGTCTGGCCGGGCAGCTCCAGGGGACGGCATCGCTTGCACGGCCGGAAGCCGTGGGCCAGCGCTTCCTTCGCCGAAGCGAAGAATTCGATGTTGGGCCGCTTCGGCTTCTTCGCCGGGCACGACGGCCGGCAGAAGATCCCCGTCGTCCGCACCGCCGTGAAGAAGATCCCGTCGTAGCGCGTGTCGCAGGCCAGGACGGCCCGGTACATCTCGTCGGCGGGCGGGAGTGGGCGCGTTGTCATCCTTCGCAGGAGCACACAATGGGAACGACCGGATCTTTGCGTCGCCGACTTCGCCGGCGGGCGCCCTCATTCTTCGCGCGCTCGGGTTGCCGGGATCGCGCAGCACTCGCACGGATCCCAACAGCGTCGGCGGACCGGCTCGAAGTCTACCGCCCCACGGCCTCGGCCGTCTACCGAGAATTGGACATCGAATCCGGCCTGGCGAAGCCCTTGCCGGAATGCGACCCGGTGACCGGGTCGCTTGCATCGACGGCGCGCTGATCTTCCACTGGAAAGCGAAGTCCTTCCGGAAGCGATGTGGCAAGCAGGCCGCTTGTGTCGACGATGCACCGGCCTTCCACCGGAATGCGCAGGCCTTCCGGCAGCGATCTGACAACCGGGTCGTATGCGTTGACGATGCCCTGTCTTCGACTCAAATGCGAAGGCCTTACCGAGTCGCGCCTCGGCAGGGCTTCCCGACCTCATGGGCGAGCGCCCGCGAGATCACCCGGCCGCAACAGGATCGGGGCGTGACGGACGCGCGTCAGCTCCGGCCAGCAGCTCCGCGATCCGCAGCACGACGCGCAGCGTCCGCTCGTCCGGGTCGAGCTCGGGATCGTAGGTGGTCACCGCCGCGGCGCGCACCCGGAAACGCTCGACAACGCCTCGGAGGACCATCTCCAGTTGCCCGAGCGAGAGCCCGCCCGGCACCGGCTGGTCCACGATCGCCGACGCGACCGAAGGATCGAGCGCGTCCAGGTCGATGTGCAGATAGACGTCCTCGACCCGCCCGGCGAGCCGGTCGAGCGCGGCCATGACATCCGCTTGCGGCTCGCCGTTACGCCAGTGGACGACGACAATCCCGGAGGACGCGAGGCGTTCCGTTTCCTCCGCGTCGAGATCCCGCACGCCGATCATGAGTACCGTCTCTTCCGCGAGCGGCGCGGCCCGGCCCATGCCAGCCAGCAGCTTGCGATAGCAGTGCCCGGTGGCGATGGCGAGCGACATGCCGGGGAAGAAACCCGTGAGCGTCGACTCCGGAGTGTTGAAGTCGCCGTGCGCGTCGAACCAGATGGCGCCGCAGCGTGCCGGGCCGACGCCCGCGAGCACGCCCAGCGCCGCATCGCACGACCCGGCGAGGACGAGTGGGAACTCGCCCGCAGCCACTGCGGCGCGGACGCTCGCCGCGAGCCGACGGTTCACGGAGAGCGATGCGGTGCCGGTGTCGCGGAACGCCCCCTCCCGCTCGACGTGCTCGACCCTCACCCGGCCGCGCCCGGCCAGGCGCGCGGCAACCCCGGCGGAAAGCAGGCGCTCCGGTCCACGGCTCGCGCTGTGGCGGTCGTCGCCGGCCATGTACGGCACCAGGACCGCGCATACGTCCCTGTCCATGAACGCCTCCGGGGTGTGCTGTCTTTGCGCGGGGTGGGCGCCCCACGTCGTACGGGGGAAGGTCTCCGTAGGCGGAGTCGTACCACGAAAGGAGGGCACGGATCCCGGCGCGCTGCCGTTCTCCGTGCCCTCTGTGCGCTGCGTGGTCCGGCGCGGCTCCCGGACATCGCGGAGCCCGCGCAGGCCGATTGAGTGATCGCCTTGACCTCTACTTCACGAACAGCATCTCGCGGTACCGCGGCAGCGGCCACACATCGTCCGGCAGCACGCGCTCGAGCTTGTCCACCACCGTGCGCACCGCCTGCATCGCGGGGATGATGTTGTCGCGCATGTGGTACGCCTTGGAGTGCACGTCGTCGCCGCCGAGCTCCGCGTTCTGGCGCACCAGCTCGTCCAGCACCACGCGCAGCTCGTCGATCAGCGTGCTCACGTCTTGCAGCGTGGCGGCCACGCCCTTCGCCTCGAGGCCCACCTCGCGGGCCCGGGTCACCGCCGCCAGCAGGTCGTTCATGTAGCGCACGGCCGCGGGCAGGATCATCGTCCGCGCGATGTCCGCCGCCGTCTCGCCCTCGATGTTGATCGTCTTGAAGTACTGGTCGAAGGCGATCTCGGCGCGGGACTCGAGCTCCCGCCGCGTCAGCACGCCGTACTTCTCGAACAGCGCGGCGTTCTTCTCATCCGTGAGCCGCTCGATCGCGTCCAGCGAGTTGCGCAGGTTCAGCAGCCCACGCCGCTCCGCTTCCGCGTGCCACTCGGGCGAGTAGTTGTCGCCGTTGAAGATGATGCGCTTGAACTTGGGGATCTCGCGCGCCAGCACCGCGCTGAGCGCCTCATCCACCGGCTTGCCGGCCTGCATCTCCTGCTCGAGCGCCGTGGCCAGCTCGTCGATCGACTCCGCGACGATCGTGTTCAGCACCGTCGCGGGGAAGGAGATGGACTGCGACGCGCCCAGCGCCCGGAACTCGAACTTGTTGCCCGTGAACGCGAAGGGCGACGTCCGGTTGCGGTCCCCCGAGTGCAGCGGCACGTGCGGCAGCACGGGCACGCCCAGCCCGAGGAGCCCGCCCCTGCGCGAGGACTTGCCCCTCGTCCCGTTCCCCAGACGCTCGAAGATCTCGGTCAGCTCGTCGCCGAGGAACACCGAGATGATCGCGGGCGGCGCCTCGTTCGCGCCCAGCCGGTGGTCGTTGCCGGCGTAGGCGACGCTGGCGCGCACCAGGTCCTGGTGCCGCTCGACCGCGCGC
>DATCLK010000112.1:0-7378 GCA_036563975.1 Longimicrobiales bacterium
CTGTTCCTGGTTCATGAACGCCTCCTGGTCCGTTGCGCTGCGCGCGGGGCGGGACGGGATCGCGGCCGCGCCCGTGTGCCCAGCGCACACATAGAGATCGCTAGTCGGGACGGCGATCGGCAAGGGGTGCGCCCGCGATCGTCGCGCGGCCCGGTCGCTCCCCCTCCTCCGGCGGTCGGCCCGGGCCCCGTTCCATCGGCTGCCTGCCAGACGACGCGGGCGGCGTCCGACCCGCGGGGGTCAGGTGTGCGCGACGGCGCGCGGCCCCGGTGAATCGCGCGATCGCACGGTTCGCGCGCCGCCCGGCCTTGGAGCTGCGGGCCCGGGCCGCGGCGTTCGATGCGCCCGCATCTCGCGCACGGAATCGATCGTCAGCGCGGCCCTGGTGAGGGTGGCGACGCAGCCCTCCAGCGGTGGGTGACCGTTGCCGCGTGGTCGGCGGCCGCCCGCGCGCGGCCGCATCGGAACGGCGAGCGGCACGAGACCGTGGCCGCCGCCGACAGCCTCCCCGGCGTCGTGGCACCGCAGGTTGCCCGGTGGCGCGCCGGCCGGTACGATTCCCTTGCCCAAGCGCGAACCCGCCGTCGTGGCGCTCCACCGAGCAGGAGGACGCGGACCATGCCGATGCGCTACCCCTACAGCGCGATCGCGGATACGGAGATCCCTCGCGCTGCCTTCCCCTTCGCGCAGCACCTCGTGGACACATACGCCAGCGAGAGCAACAAGGTCGTGTCCGTGTGGCGCGAGTTCTCGGACGGCGACCTCGAGTACCGCCCCCACCCGCGCGCGAGTAGCGTCGCAGACATCCTGAAACACCAGCTCCTCTCGGAGCGGCGCTTCTTCGGTGAGTTCCTGGGCGCGCCCGAGCCGCCGCCGGGCGAGGTCTTGCCGGCGGGCGGGCTCACGGTCGCCGCCTGCATCGATCGCTTCGTCCAGCTCGCGCGTGCGCGCCTTCCGTTCATCGCATCGCGGGACGAAGCGTGGTGGCTGGTGCGCGTGCCGTTCTTCGACGTCGAGCGCGAACGCGCGTGGATCTTCTGGCGACGCGTGCTCCACACCGCCCATCACCGCACGCAACTGGCCGTGTACCTCCGGCTCCTCGACCGGCGGGTCCCGCCCATCTACGGCCCGACGGCCGATGTCACCTGGCAGGGCGCCGACCCGACCTACACGAGCGAGGCGGCGGGCCGGAAGTGACGGGCGCGGCGGTGTTCGAGGCCGGCGAGCGCGGCCAGCCGGGACGCCGGCGCACGGCGCCGCACCGGGCCGTCCGCGACCACGCCCCGGTCGACGCGAGCGGCCGGCCAGTCGCCTGCTAGAGCGGGTCGCCCCCCAAGCCGCGCCGGCCGAACGGGAATCGCGCCGCCAATAGTCCTTTTATGCCATTGCCCGCGCCGGCGCCCGCCCACGAACGTGATCTTGCTGGCCGCGCGTCGCCTGGCCACCCCCGGCCCCCGGCGGGTGCGCCGCGTCGGCGCGCTCGCAAGGTGTCCTGCCATCGTCAGGAGGGTGTTCGTGAAACGCATGGGATGGACGATTCTGCTGGCGGCCGCGCTCCTCGTCACGGCAGCGGGTTGCGGCGATGATGATTCCACCGGCCCCGGCAACGGAGGCGTCTTCGCCGGGGAGCTCTCGTTCGACTACTCCGGCGCGATCTCCGGCGCATTCGAGGCCAGGGGTGGGTGGAGCCAGAGCGGCGGCTGGGACGACGCCTTCGCCGTCGCCATGGTGAACGAGGACATGAACTACATGGGCGTCAGCGCCTTCACGCCGACGAGCGCCGCGACGGGCAACATGGTCGTCCTCCTCATCGAGGGCGCGAGAGAGCCCGGGACCTACCGCGTCGAGGAGGACTGCGACGGCGACTGCGTGTCGATGCTCTTCTACTTTGGCGTCTCCTCCGACCACGCGACGCTCCCGAGCACCCGAATCTTCGTCGGCCTGGAAGGGCAGATCGTCGCGACCCGGGTCGGCAGGGAGCTCGCTGGCACCTTCTCCGCAGAGGCGTTCGAGCTGTTGAGCGAGGAAGAGGGCGAACTGACCGTGTCGGGCGGGTCGTTCGAGGCGCCGGTGGTCGACGTGGAGATCCCGTCGCCAGGGGGCCCCTTTGCGTCGATGTACGCCGTGGTCGCCGACCATGCGCGGCGCGACGGACTCGATGCACTCTCCCCACGGATGCGGGCGATCGCGCTCGATTTCCTGGACCGATTGGCGGGTCGTCAGGGCAGGTAGCTGCTTCCGGACGGACCAGGCCCGGCAGCCAGGCGGACGGCAGCTGAACGGAGCAGGCTCCGATGTCTGGAGTCGACCCAAGCAGCCATCGTCTCCGTGAGCGGAGCACAATAGATTGCATCCGGCTCACAAGCCGCATGTTGAGCCACCGTCGTCGATCCGACATCCTCCCTACCCGACATCCCTTCCCGGATAGCCCGCCGGATCATGGCTGCGTTGAACGGTCAGCATGTGATTGCGTAGCGACTCCAGACTTCGGTGCCTGGTCCGGCGGTCCGGCCTGAACCGCCCGGACCGCCCGCCCCGATACGGCCGGGTCAGAGGTCGGCCGTGAGCGAGACACGCAGTGTGCGCGGCGCGCCCGGCATGATGTTGTTGTTGCCGTGCGAGGTGGCGTAGTACCGTTCGTCCAGCAGGTTCTCGACGTTGGCCTGAACGCTCAGGCGCGGGCCGACCCGCAGGAAAAGCGCCCCGTCGACGCGCGTGAAGCCTGGCAGCGTGACGGCGTTGTCGATCGCGGCGTACACGTCGGACCGGTGCACGACGCCGAGCCCGATGCCCAGCGGGTCGAGGATCTGGTAGCGGCTCCACAGCGAGAGGGAGCGCTCCGGGACCAGCGGAACGATCGCGCCGGCCTTCGCGTTGCGCGTGTCGCTGATGATCTCCGCCCTCTGCACCGCGAGGCCGCCGGAGAGCTGCCAGGCCGGCGTGATGTGCCCTGCCGCCTCGAGCTCGAACCCGGTGGAACGCTGCTCCCCCGTCTGCACCGTGCGCGCCGGATCGTCCGGGTGCGGGGCCGCCGTATTGGTCCGGTCCAGGCGGTACACGGCCGCGGTCAACAGGACGTTCGGCCCCACCTCCCACTTGGCGCCGATCTCATAGTTGGTGAACCGCTCCGGCTCGAGCGTGCGGCTGGTCACGTCGAGCGAGCTGAACTGGTCGCCTGAGCTCGGGAGATACGAGACGCTGTAGCTCCCGTAGATCGACACGGGCTCGGTCGGCTTGAACACCAGCCCGAACCGCGGCGAGAGCAGGTGGTCGTCGCGGGCGAGGTCCGTGCCGCTCCGGTTGTCGTGGAAGTCGATCGAGAAGCGGTCGTACCGGAGCCCGAGCACCGCCTGCCAGCGGCGAGACAACACGATCTGGTCCTGCGCGTAGACCGCGGCGACCGTCACCGTCGTGCGGTTGTCGGCGTCCGTGGCACTCTGCCTGAACGTGACCGGCGCGGCCACCGTCGGATGGTCGAACGGCACGGAGATGCTGGTGGCGCCATTCTCGAAGTAGCCCGTGTTGCGGAAATGATCGGTCTCCTGCCGCCCGACCTCGGCCCCCAGCAGTGCCGTGTGCTGCAGGCCGCCCGTGCGCGCATCGAACACGACGTCGGTCTGGTTGAAGACGTTCCGGCGTTCCATGGCGTTGTTGTACGCCGAGATGGTCACCTGCATACCGGTCGGGTCCACCGCGCCGGGCAGCGTGTTCTGGTAGAACTTGTCGTAGCGCGTGAAGCGAAACTGATTGCGCAGTGTGAGCCCCGAGGCCGCCACGTGGTCGAGCCTCGCCGTGGCCGCGTGGAGCTCGAGCGTCGCCCGATTGAGCTCCGGGTTGCCGAAGAAGGTGGTGATGTCCGCGTCCGAGGGCCGCCCACGGAACGACGGGATGCCTCGGTCGACCAGCCGCCGATCGTTGAAGTACTCGTAACCGGCGCGGAGCGTCGTGCGTGGCCCCACCGCGAGCGCGAGCGTCGGGTTCAGGCCGTAGCGGCGGAGGTCCGCCGCGTCGCGGAAGCCGCCCGACTCCTCGTACACACCGTTGAGCCGGGCCGCGACCGCCGCACCGAACCCCTGGCCGATGTCGATCGTCGTCCGTTTGTGTTCGAACGAGCCGGCGGACACGGTGAGCCTGTGCGTGGGCGCCCAGCGCGCCTGCTTGCTCACGCGGTTGATCACGCCACCACCGCCGCCACGCCCGAAGATCATCGCGTTGGGACCCTTGAGCGCCTCGACGCGCTCCACGTTGTAGAGGTCGCGGAAGTACTGCGCATCATCGCGCATGCCGTTCACGAAGAAATCGGCGGTCGAGCTGTTCCCGCGGATCGTCGGCGCGTCACGATGCCCCTCGCCCTGCCCCATCGTGATGCCGGGAACGTACTGGACGACGTCCGCCATCCCCTGCATGGCCTGATCCGCGATCAGGTCGCGCGTCACCACGCTCACCGACTGCGGCGTGTCGCGCAGCGGCGTGTCCGTCTTCGTCGCCGTCGCCGCGCGGCTGATCGTGTAACCACGACTCGCCGCGCCGGTCACCGTGATCGGGGTGAGGCTGTAGACCGGCACGTCGTCCGTTCCGCCCCGCGCCACGACCGCCGTCTCGGTGTCGATGAACCGCGCCGTGAGCCCGGTGCCCGCCAGGAGCATGCGCAGCGCCTCCGGCGCCCTGTACGTGCCCGAGATCGCCGGCGCCATCACGCCCGCCGGCGCCGCCCGGTCCAGCACGACGCGCACGCCGGCCTGGCGGGAGAACTCGCTGAGCGCGTCGGCGAGCGGGCGGGCCGGGATGCTGAAGCGGATCCGGGCGGTCGTGTCGGCGGTGGCGGTCGGGCGAGGCATGGAGGCCGGGATCGGCGCGGCGGGCGTGGCCGTCGCGGCCGTCGGGCCGGGGCTGGCGCAGAGCGTCCAGGCGGCGGCGAAGCAGGCGAGGGAAGGCATTGCGGCCCCTGTACAAATGTAATTGAGACTCATTCTCAACTCACGGGCGCCATCCTACGGCGCGCACCGCCGGCCGTCAAGAGGCGGTGGCGCCCCGCGCGGGGAACATGACACCGGCAGCGGGGTCCGCAGGCGCGGAAGCAGTGAAGCCTGGGCGCCGATCGGAGGAAGGCATCGCAATGGTGCGAGAGCGGCTGATCGACCTGAGCCACGTCGTCGAGGCGGGGATGATCACGTACCGCGGGCTGCCCGCCCCCGTGGTGTGCGACTACCTGAGCCGCGAGGCCTCGCGGGAGCGGTACGCCGAGGGCACCGAGTTCCACATCGGCCGCATCGAGATGGTCGGGAACACGGGCACGTACGTGGACAGCCCGTTCCACCGGTTCGCCGACGGGAAGGACCTGGCGGAGCTCGACCTCGCCTCCCTCGCGGATCTGCCGGGGCTCGTCGTGCGCGTCGTCGGCAGGCAGGGCCGGGCGATCGGCCGCGACGCGTTCGCGTCGTTGGACGTGCGTGGCAAGGCCGTGCTGGTCCACACCGGCTGGGCAGAGCACTGGGGCACGGACCGCTACTTCGAGGGCCATCCGTTCCTGACGGAGGATGCCGCACGCCATCTCCGGGACGAGGGCGCCGCGCTGGTCGGCATCGATTCCCTGAACATCGACGACACGGCCGAGGGCCGCCGGCCGGTGCACACGACGCTGCTCGGCGCCGGGATCCCGATCGTGGAGCACCTGCGCGGGCTGGAGCAGTTGCCGGCCAGCGGATTCCGGTTCTCGGCCGTTCCCGTGAAGGTCCGGGGGATGGCGAGCTTCCCGGTGCGCGCATACGCGAGGCTGGAGGGCTGAGCCCGGGATGGAGTCCATCGACGCGCTGGCCGCGCGGCTCCGTCGCCTCGACGGGCGAGGCTACAAGGCCTACCGGGAGATCGAGGGCGAGTACCTCGGGCCCGGGTTCCGCCTGGTCATCGACCACGTGCAGGGCGACCCGTTCGCCGAGCCGAGCCGGCTCCGCGTCCTGGTGCCGCCTGCCGCGGCCCGGTTGCCGGAGTGGGCGCTGGCGACGCCGGCCCGGCGCGTGGCGACGGCCGATTTCCTCAACCGCGCGTTCCACGGCGCGCTCCACGCGCTCGCGCAACGCCGCGGCACGGGCCACAGCGGCGAGCTCTGGATCCTGCGGCCCGGGCAGGAGGTGCTCGAGCGCACGAGCCTGCGCGTAGATGCGCAGGGCAACGTGGAGGCGCGGTTCCGCGCGGGGCTCCCGGCCCGCGGCCGCACGATCCTGGGACGGCAGGCGGCGGAGCTGCTGGCCGGCGACGTGACCCGCGCGGTCGAGCGCGCGCTCCGCTTCCCGGCCCTGGACGCGGAGGCGCTGCGGCTGCACGTCGAGACGGTGGAGGACGCGCAGGCGCTGCGCGCTGCGCTCCCTGCGCATGGCCTGGTCGCGTTCGTCGCCGATGGAGCGTACCTGCCGCGGCGGAGCGGCGTGGACGACCGGCCGCTCCCGTTCGACCGCGCGGTGCCGTTCCGCTCGCCCGAGCGGCTGCGCATCACGCTCGAGGCGCCCAACGCGGGCCCGATCACCGGGATGGGCCTGCCTGCCGGGGTCACGCTCATCGCGGGCGGCGGGTTCCACGGGAAGTCCACGCTGCTGCGCGCCATCGAGCGCGGGGTCTACGACCACATCCCCGGCGACGGCCGTGAGCACGTGGTCGCCGTCCCCGGCGCGGTGAAGGTGCGCGCCGAGGATGGGAGGGCGGTGGCCGGCGTGGACATCTCGAACTTCATCGGCGACCTGCCCGGCGGCGCGGACACGCGCGCGTTCCGCACGCAGAACGCGAGCGGCTCGACATCGCAGGCTGCCGCGATCGTCGAGGCGCTCGAGGTCGGCGCGACCTGCCTGCTGCTGGACGAGGACACGTCGGCGACCAACCTGCTCATCCGCGATGCGCGGATGCAGGCGCTCGTGCCGGACGAGTACGAGCCGATCACGCCGTTCATCGATCGCGTGCGCCAGCTCGCGGACGAGCACGGTGTCTCCGCGATCCTGGTCGTGGGCGGCTCCGGCGATTACCTCGACGTCGCGGACACCGTCATCGTCATGCGCGAGTTCCTGCCGGCGGACGTGACGGAGGACGCGCGCCGGGTCGCGGCGGAGCACCCGACCCGCCGACGCGCCTCGGCCCGGCCGTGGCGGCCGATCGCGGCGCGTGTGCCGCTGCCCGCGTCGCTGGACCCGAGTCGCGGGCGCCGCGCGGTGCACATCCGCACGCCCGCGGAGGACCGCGTCCTGTTCGGCGTCGAGGAGGTCGACCTCGGCGCCGTCGAGCAGATCGTGGAGACCGCGCAGGTCCGGGCCATGGCGCAGGCGCTGGCCTGGGCGCGCGGCCGCGTGATCGACGGCCGCCGCGAGCTGCCGGAGGCGCTGCGCGAGATCATGGA
>DATCLK010000113.1:0-2443 GCA_036563975.1 Longimicrobiales bacterium
CTTCACGCTCCCATCATTCATGATCAGGATGTTGCCGAAGTGGTTCTGGCTGAGCCCGTGCCCCGCCTCGTGCAGCGCGACCGACTCGACGTCGATGTCCGCGTCGATGTTCCACAGCCAGCTCGGATCGTAGTAGATCTCACGGAACGCGACGTCCGCCCTGCCGTTGCCGTCCACGTCCGTCTGGGTGCCGTCCGCGGGGTCGATGAACACGAACGTGAAGGTGACCGCGAGCGTGCCGCCGGCGAAGCTGAGGTCGCGCCACCCCGCGTGCTGCACGTCCGCGAAAATGAACGGGCTGCCGATCAAGCCGCCGCTGAGCTGGAAGGCGACCACGCCGATGTCGAGCCCGAAGTCGTCGTTCTGCGAGAGGGCCAGGTTGGAGCAGGTGAGGGCATCCCACGTCGCCATCGCGCGCTGGATCGCGGCCGTCGCCTCGGCTGCCGGCAGGCCGGACGGGGGCGAGGCGTCGGCCGTCTGGTCGATGGCGAAGGTGATGCCGCCGTTCGCGCCGCTCCAGGCGCGCCGGGGATCGCCCGGCACGAAGTCGTGCGGGAGCCGCTGGTTGCCGAGGTCCCGCGCAACGACCTCGGCGCCCGCCTCGTGGAAGCCATCAACCGCAATGGTGATGTACTCCGCGACCGCCACGCGGTAGTTGGCGCCCGCCGCGGCCAGCGCCGCGTTCGTCGCGTCCATGTAACCCTGGATGACGTCCGCCGGGGACTCGGCCGCGTCCGCGCTGAAGCGAGGCGTGCCGGGCGGCTCGGGGCCCGCGGTCTCGTCGCTGCAGGCGGCGAGCAGGACGATGGCGGTGGTGAGACCGAAGGCGAGAACGGGCCTGCGCGTCATGGGTCCCTCCGGGGCTGGGGTGGGCAGAATCGCGGGGCGGCGCGGCCGCTCCGCGCAGGGGCCGCGAATATCCCGGCGGCGCGCGAAACCTCATCGCGCGCGGACGGTCTCGAGCGTGGCGCGGCGATCCTGCCGCGGCGGCGTCTTGTGCGGTGTGAGGCACGGGACCGCGGCCGGCAGCGCCTTGCTCTGCCGGCCGGCCTTTCGGTCAATCCATAGTTAAATGGGACGGGGAATCGCCGCAAGGAGCAGGATGCGGCGCACGGACACTCTCACCTGGCCGGTCACCGACGGCCGCCGCGAAGCGGGCGGGGAGGCGTCCATCCCGGAGATGGGCGCGCCTCCAACGCGGCGTGGCGGAGGTGCGCGCGAATCGGGACGCGGACGGGAGGCGCCCACCGCCGGAGATGGACGCGGGGCCGGCGGCTACGAGGCCGCCGGCCCCGTGCACTAGCTGGGTGTCCGCGCGGCCCGGAGCTCAGTCCAGCGACCGCGCGCTGGAGGCGCTCGCGACGCGCGCCAGGAGGTCCTTCTGCGTGCCGCTTCCGCGGAGCAGGCCCAGCGCTGCCTGGAGCTGGGCGTCGTGGCGGCTCATGCGCCGGAACGCCGCGGAGTCGCCGAACGCGAGCGAGGCCACCCGCTGCTCGAGCAGCCGGTCGATGAAGGGCGCGGCCGCGTCGAACGCCTCCCGCGGCACCTCGACGCTGTCCCGGACCAGCCGCTCGTACAGCTCGGCGCGCCACGCAGGCGGCACCGTGAAGTTCGCGCGGACTTGGTCCTTCCAGCGGAGGGCGAGCTCGTAGATGGTGACGTAGACCTGCGAGGATGCGGGGCCGAGCAAGCGCAGGAACTCCTGGGCCTCGGAGTCGAGCGTGTCCGGCTCGACGAAGAGGTCCGGCGCGATCCCGCCGCCGCCCAAGAGCGGACGGCCGCCGTCCGAGCGGTAGACCTGCCGCCCGGCGGCCGAATCCGGGCCGGCCCCGGCATGGCTCTCCTTCTGGATGAGCCGGCCGCTCGGCGTGTACCACTTGCCCGTGGTCAGCTTGAGTGCCCAGCCGCCGTGCAGCGGGTAGACGTTCTGGACCAGCCCCTTGCCGAAGGTGGTCGTTCCCACGACCACGGCGCGGTCGTGGTCCTGGAGTGCGCCGGCGACGATCTCGGAGGCGGAGGCCGAGTAGCCGTCCACGAGCACCACCAGCGGCTCGTCCTCCAGCACCGCGCGGCCCCGCGCCCTGTACTCGTCCGTCGGCTGGCTGCGGTAGCGCACGGTGACGATGGTCTGGCCGGGCTGCAGGAAGAGATCGCTGACATCGACGGCCGCCTCGAGACTGCCGCCGGTGTTGCCCCGCAGGTCCAGGATGAAGGCCGAGGCGCCCTGCCGCTTGAGGGCGCGCAGGGCGTTCGCGACCTCCTGGGTCGCGTTCTCGTTGAAGCGCTGGAGCGGGATGTAGCCGACCTTGTCGTCGAGCCGGATGGCGAAGGGCACGGCCGGGATGTGGATCACGGCGCGGGTGAACTTGCCCCGGATGGGCTCCGGCACGCCGGCGCGCGCGAAGACGACCTCCACCTCGGTGCCGGGGCGGCCGAGCAGCCG
>DATCLK010000114.1:0-8480 GCA_036563975.1 Longimicrobiales bacterium
CGGCCAGGGGAGATGGAGCACGAAGATCAGCGGGCGGAGGGGCGGCGCGGAGGGCGCCGCATGCTCGTGCCACCAGGATAGCGGCCGGCCGGTCAGGAGAGCAACCTCGAGAGCGCGCTCGACGCGCTGCCGCCCGCCCCGGCGCTCGAGCGCATGCGCCGCGGCTGGGTCCAGCCGCGCGAGCCAGCGCCGGAGCTCCGGCTCCGGCATGCGGCGCATGTACGCCTTCAGCCGGCTGCGGGCGGGCTCGGGCAGCGGCGGCTCGGTGAACAGCGGATGGGTCAGCGCGCGCAGGAAGAAGCCGGTGCCGCCCACGAGTATGGGGACGCGGCCGCGGGCGCGGATCTCGGCGATCCAGCGGCGCGCATCCGCGGCGAAGCGCCCCGCGCTGTAGGTCTGGTCCGGATCCACCAGGTCCAGCCCGTGATGCGGCACACGCGCGCGCTGCTCCGGCGTCGGCTTCGCGGTGCCGATGTCCATGCCGCGGTAGACCTGGCGGGAGTCCATGGAAATGATCTCGCCATCCAGCCGCTCCGCCACCTCGATGGCCAGGGCGGTCTTGCCCGTCGCCGTCGGGCCGGTGATCACGAGGGCGTCCGCGCTCACGGGAGGCGTGGTTCGGGCGCGACTGCGCCAGTTGCCCGGGTGTCCTCAACCATGCCGGCCGAACCGCCGCTCGAGCTCCTCGAGCGAAAGCCGGATGATCGTCGGCCGGCCGTGCACGTCGTGGTAGGGCAGCTCCGTCGCGAAGAGGCGATCGAACAGCTCCTGCACCTCGGCTTCGGAGAGCCGCTGCCCGGCCTTGATCGCGGCCTTGCACGCGTAGGTCATCGCGATCCGCTCGTGCTGGTTGCGCGCGGCGCGGGTCAGCTCGCTGCCGGTCACGAGCTCGGCCAGCATGTCGCGGAGGCACCTCTCCGGGTCGAAGTGCGGGTGGGGCTGCGGAACGGCGTGCACGATGATGGTCCGCCCGCCGAAGGCCTCGATCTCGAAGCCGGCGCGGGCGAGGAACGGCCGGATCTCGTCCATCAGCGCCTGCTCGGCAGGTGAGAGGCGCAGCGTGAGCGGAAAGAGGAGCCGCTGCGCCTCGGCGCCGCCGTCCGCGAAGCGCCGCATCAGCTCCTCGAACAGCACGCGCTCATGGGCCGAGTGCTGGTCGATGATGAGCAGGCCGCTGCGCGTCTCCGCGATGATGTAGCTGTCGTGCACCTGCCAGAGCTTGGGCGGCGCCGCCGGCGTGGAGGCGGGCTGCGTGGCGCTGGCGGCCGGGCTGTCGGCTTCCGTCCCGGCGACCGCGGGGGCCGGGACGAAGAACGCGAGCTGCGCGCCGGCCGACGCGGCGCCCGAGCCCGCGCCGAACCCGGGACCGTGAGGCGCCCCCTCCGGCCGGGACGGCCGGGGCGTCCGGAGCTGGGGCAGCGCCGGCCGGCTGTCCATCGTGGCCGCGCTCTCCAGCGTGGCCAGCGCCGCCCGCACAGCTCCCTCGACGGCCGCCTCGACCGCGAAACGGTCGCGGAACCTCACTTCGGCCTTGGTGGGGTGCACGTTCACGTCCACCGTGCTCGGCGGCACATCGATGTAGAGCAGCAGCGACGGGCGCGCCCCCTGGGGGACCGTGGTCGCGTATGCGCGCTCCGCGGCGATGGCCAGCCCCCGGTCCCGGATCGGACGCCCGCGCACGAAGAAATGCACGCGCCGCGGGCCGGCGAGCGCGGCGTCGGGCCGGGCCACGAGCCCGGCCACCGAGACGTCGCCGCGGCGCTCCTGCACCGCGACGAGTCTGGCCGCGACGTCGTCGCCCCACAGCGCAGCGACGCGGGAGGCCAGATCCGGCGCAGGCGGGAGATCCATGAGCTCCCTGCCGTTGGATTCGAGCCGGAACGCGACCGAGAGGTTCGAAAGGGCGAGGTTGGTGAGCGCCTCGACGGCCGCGCGCGTTTCCGTGGCCGCCGTGCGCAAGAACTTCGCCCGTGCCGGGACGTTGAAGAACAGGTTCCGGACAATGACCGTCGTCCCGGGCTGGCGGGCACAGTCCTCGACCGCCTGGATCCGGCCGCCCACGACGCGGATGCGGGTACCAACGCCGCCTGGCTCGGCCGTCTCCAGCACGAACCGGGACACGGACGCGATGGAGGGTAGCGCCTCCCCCCGGAAGCCGAAGGTGTGGATGTTCTGGAGGTCCTCGGGTCGCGAGATCTTGCTCGTCGCGTGGCGGTCCAGCGAGAGCAGCGCGTCCTCGCGACCCATGCCGGAGCCGTCGTCCGCGACGCGGATCTCGGTCTTGCCGCCGTTGACCAGTGAGACCTCGATGCGCGTGGCGCGCGCGTCCAGGGCGTTCTCGACCAGCTCCTTCAGGACCGAAGCGGGCCGTTCCACCACCTCCCCGGCAGCGATCTGGTTGACGAGCGAATCCGGGAGGATCTGGATGCGGCGCGGCATGTCTCCCTTCCCTGCTCTCCGCGGATTCCACCCCCACCGGGCGCGGCACCGGTTCAGGCGGCCGGTCTCTCTTCGTCCAGCCGGTAGAACGCCCGTGCGTTGCGCGTCGTGGCGTCCGCCACGGCGTCCACCGGCTCGCCGCGGAGCGCCGCCACCGCCTCCACCACGTGGCGGACGAACGCCGGCTCGTTGCGCCGCCCCCGCCGCGGCACGGGCGCGAGGTAGGGCGAATCGGTCTCGACGAGCAAGCGGTCTGCGGGCACGGCGCGGACGAGCTCCGCGCCGCTGTAGCCCTTGAACGTGACGAGGCCGGAGAACGAGATGTACCAGCCAGCCTCGAGCCCGGCATCCAGCAGCTCCGCCCCGCCGGCGAAGCAGTGCAGGACGCCGCGCACCTCGCGCCCGGCCTGCCTCACGACTGCGGCGGTGTCCGCGTCGGCATCCCGCGAATGGACGACGAGCGGGAGGCCGAGGTCGCGGGCGAGCCGGACATGGCGCTCGAACGCGCGGCGCTGGGCATCCCGCGGTGAGTGGTCGTAGTGGTAGTCCAGCCCCGTCTCGCCGAGCGCGACGACGCGCTCGTGCCGCGCCAGCTCGGCGATCCGCTCCCAGTCCCCCTCGGTCGCGGCGGCTGCGACGTGCGGATGGATGCCAGCGGACGCCCACACGCCGGGCAGGCGCTCCGCCAGCGCAACGGCTCGGGCCGCGTCCTCCGCATCGGACGCGATGGTCACCAGCCCGACGACGCCGCCCTCACGGGCGCGCGCCACGACCTCCTGCGCGTCCTCCGCGAAACGCGCATCGGTCAGGTGGCAGTGCGAGTCAAAGAGAACGACCCGCATCACGTCCGGCGCGGATGCGGCCGGCTCGCCGGAAACCCGGCCGGCCGGGGCCGGCGCCATGTCGCCTCAGACCGCGGCGCCGGCCCGCGCGGTCAAGCCCGGCCGCGCCGTCTTGCCCTTCTCGGGCCAGCGCTTCTCGATCTCGAGCAGGACGGGCGACGCGATGTAGATGGAGGAGAACGTCCCGACGATGATCCCGATCATCATGATCAGGGAGAAGCCGCGGATGTTCTCGCCGCCGAAGATGAAGAGCGCCAGGACGGCGGCCAGCGTCGTCACCGACGTCAGGATCGTTCGCGGCAGCGTCTCGTTGATGGACCGGTTGAGGATCGACGCGAGGTCCTCTCGCCTCCCCGTCCGCTTGAGGTTCTCCCGCACGCGGTCGAACACGACGATCGTGTCGTTCAGCGAGTAGCCGAGGATCGTCAGCACCGCGGCGACCATGGGTAGCGAGACCTCGAGCTGGAGCGCGGAGGTCGTCCCGACCGCGAAGACCACGTCGTGCGCCGTGGCGACGACGGCCGCCAGGCCGAAGCGCCAGTTCTTGAAGCGGAACGCGAGGTAGATCAACGTGGCGGCGAACGAAAACAGGATGGCGAGAAGAGCCCTGCGCTGGAGCTCGCCGCCGACCCTGGCGCCGACGGCTTCCGTCCGCACCACCTCGAAGTTTCCGTCGCCGAAGCGCTGCGCCAGCGCACCCTCGACCCGATCGGCGGCGCTCACGCCCGCCTCCTCGAACTCCGGCACGCGGATCAGGAATTCGCTGGCGCTCCCGAAGTTCGTGATCTCCGTCCCCGGCAGCGCGTCGCGCAGGTCGTTCACCGACGGCGGCTCGGAGAACCGGATCTGCACCAGCGTGCCGCCCGTGAAGTCCACGCCGTAGGCCAGCCAGCCCCCCCGGGTGAACTGGAAGAACAGGGCGGCCGCGATGAAGAAGCAGAGGAAGACGGCGACGACGGCGTACGAGATGCGCCGCTTGCCGATGAAGTCGTAGTTCGCGTTCGCGAAAAGTCGCATGGGCGGACCCGCTCCGCGTCAGATGCTGATCGGTTCGGTGCTGGCGCGCCGCCGCTGCAGGTACAGCAGGAAGAGCGTGCGCGTGACGTAAATGGCCGAGAAGAACGACGCGATGATCCCGATCGCGAGCGTCACCCCGAACCCCTGCACGGGGCCGGTGCCGACTTGGATGAGGATCAGGGCCGTGACCAGCGTGGTCAGGTTGGAGTCCACGATGGCCGACATCGCGTGCTTGAAGCCATCATCGACCGCGGCGCGGGGCGACCGTCCGGCCGCGAGCTCCTCGCGGATGCGCTCGAAGATCAGCACGTTGGCGTCCACGGCCATGCCGATCGAGAGGATCAGTCCTGCAATCCCCGGCGCGGTCAGCGTCGCATCCAGGGCAGCCAGGCCGCCCAGGACGATGGCGACGTAGACGCCGAGGGCGAGCACCGCGAGCACGCCGGCCAGCCGGTAGTACGCCACCATGATGGCGACCACCAGCACAATGCCAATGATCCCTGCGACCTGGCCCTGGCGGATGGAGTCCACCCCGAGCGAGGGGCCGACGGTCCGCTCCTCGAGCACCTCGAGCGGCGCGGGCAACGCGCCGGCGCGGAGCACGAGGGCGAGGTCGCGCGCCTCCTCCATCGGCGCATTGCCCATCTCGATCTGCCCGCTGCTGCCGATGCGGCTGCGCACCACGGGCGCGCTCTGCACCTGATTGTCGAGCACGATCGCGATCTGCTCGTTGAGGTGCTCGGTGGTCACCCGCTCGAAGATCCGCCCGCCGCTGCGATCCAGCTCGAACTGCACGACCGTCTGGAAGGTCTGGGGATCGCGCGTGGCCGTGGCGTCCTCGAGGCGCTCGCCGGTCAGGAACGCGTCCTGGCGGAGGAGGTAGAGCCGGCGATAGGCCTCGGCGCCACGCGACTCGGGCTCTGCCGCCCAGCGCGCCTCGATGCCGCGCGGCATTGCGCGCTGCACCTCCGGCAAGGCGAGGTAGCGCGAGACGCGGGGCACGTCCGCCTCCGCGACGAGGAAGTCGTGCTCCCCGTCGCCCTGGAGCAAGAGCGCCGTCAGCGGCCGCCGGGAAGGAGCCGTTTCGACGGTGTCCGCCGCGAGCGAGTCGCCGGCCTGCGCCGTCGTGTCCCGCCCACGCCGGAAGAGGAGCTCCTCTACCGTCTCGCCCGGACGGGGCTGGACCTGGCCGGTGTCCGCGCCGAGGTCCTGGGGGCCGAGCGCCTGCACGATGGCGCGGTCGATGCGCGGCAGCGCGGCTCGGAATTCCGGCCCGCCGGTCACGAGCTTCCACTCGAGGAAGGCGGTCCGCTGGATGATCTCCTTGGCGCGGTCCTCATCCCGGATTCCCGGGAGCTCGACGATGATGCGGTGGTCGCCCACCTTCTGGATCAGCGGCTCGACGACGCCGAACTCGTCGATGCGGGCGCGGATGATGCGGAGCGCACGGTCGGTCGCATCCGCTTTCGCCTCCGGGGTGAGCGTGCCATTCGGATCGGAGACCTCGAGCGCCAGGTGCATGCCCCCCTGGAGGTCGAGCCCGAGCTTGATCGGCAAGCAGGTACGGTCCGCGTTCTCCGGCTGGCTCCTGCACTCGCGATAGTTGCCGTAGAGCGCCCAAACGCAGCCGGCCAGGACGAGGATGATGACAATGAATCGGCCCTTCAGAGTGCCGAACATGGCGCCTCTTTCTCCGCGTATCCAGAGCAGATGGGCGGCGCGCGCCCGCAAGCGTCGAGAGCACAGAAAGTTGGCAGGACCGGAGGGTGTTGTCAACCAGACCCGGGCGGAACGGAAGCGAGGCGGCGACGCGGGACACCCGCGTACCGGGCACCGGCCGGCGGACGGGGCAGCCGCACCGAACCTCCGGCGCGGCCCACCACCGTCAAGGCGCCCCGCCCACGTCCCCGATCAAGGAAACAAGGGAGAGGGTGACGCGAACGTTGTGGACGGGGGAGAAGCGCGGCCCGCTGATCGGCTTGAACGGCGAATCCAGGGCGATGTGGTCGCCCACCTCCAGGCGCAGGCCGAGCGGCGTCTCCTGGAGCTCGAGCACCGGCCCGATGTCCATGCCGACGCCGACCACGGCCGCCCACCGGTTCTCGCTGGCGCCGTCATAGCGGGCGTTGGCTTCGACGATGTCCACCGCGCGGCCCCGGCCGAGGCCGTACTTGATCGCGCCGGCGCCGAGGCTCACGAACGGGGAGACGCCGCGGGCGCCGCTGGCGCCGAACGGCCGGAGCACGAGTTCCGCGTCCGCGAACCAGACGTTGATGCCGAGCGTGCTGTCCGCGATGGCGAGGGGCCGCTGCGTGTAGGCGCCGTGGGCCCGGAGGCCCAACCAGCCGATGACGAACCGGTGCTCGATGTGGGCAGCCACGATCCACCCCGGCTCGAACCGTAGCTCCCGGGTCCCCTGCCCACCCGCGTTGAGGGGCGTGATGGACACCGCGCCGCCGCCGTAGCCGATGGCCGTTCGGAAATCCTGTGGCGCGGCATCCCCGGCCGCGGCGAGCAGCGCCGCCGCAGTCACGAGCGAAATGCGGAGGAAGCTCCGGGGCATTCCTGCTCCTCGCGGGGGAGACGGGAGTGAGCGCGGGTGCGGAGGCCGCCCGGGAGCCGGCCAGAGCGCCGTCCCCGCGCCGCGCGCGGCGTCGTCAGGCCCCATGAGAACCGGGCCGTTGCGCCGGCGGCGTGGCCGCGCGCCACCCCGCGGAGCCGCTATCGGCGGCGCAGCAAACTGTTCTCCCCGTGTGCAAGAATTTCCGTTCCCGACCGATTCCGTCCTCGCGCCGCGTCGCCGCGCGCTGTGGCGGCGACCGCGAGAAATTCGCGTCCTGTCGAGAAAAACGAGAACAAGGCCCGACCGGCGAGCCCCTTGCCGTGCGGCGGGCACCGCGGTTGCACGTACGGGCGCGCGGCGTCACGCCAGAACGGCACGCAACAGGAAAGGTCCCATGGCGGCGATCCTACGCACGGCGTCAACCCCGTTGGTCCGAGCCCCCTGGCGGCAGGGCGACTTCGACCTGCTCCAGCGCCTGCGGGCCACCGGGCTGCACCCGTTCGCGTCGGTCCTGGCGGTCGGCGGTCCGAGGCCGCTCCCGCCCAACGAGGCGGCCGTGCCGCGGGATCACCTGGCGGCCGTGAGGCGGGTCGCCTAGAGGATCCCGATGAGCCGGCCTCGGGCCGGCACCACCCTAGCGGAGGGCCACTCGATCGGAGCCGTGTTCCCGCCCCGAGCCCCCAAACTCCTCACAGGACGTAGCCATTCCCCCGGTCGCCCCAGCCTGGGCGGCCTTTCCAGCCAAGACACCTTCCTATCATCCGCTTCTGAAGGAGCGGGCACGGCTTTGGCCCTTTGAGGCCGGCGGCGGAAACGCCGCCGGCCGCCGCGGCGGACACCCTCTCCGTTGGCACTGTACCGGGCCGACTTCGCGGCATGAGCTGCTTCGCGCGAATGCGCCCTCTGCGCGTTCGCCCGAACGACCGTCCTCTACGCAGCCCCCGGCCGGCGCCCCCAGGGCGGCCGAAGCGCGCCGCGCGGCTGTCCACAGTGGCCCGCAGCCCCCGGTTTCGGCTGGGATCCGTAGATGGGCCCGGCTGGACTCGAACCAGCGACCTTGGGATTATGAGTCCCCTGCTCTGACCGGCTGAGCTACGGGCCCGTGGATCATGAGGCTCGAACGGAATCTAGCCCCTCACCGCGTCCCGAACAACCGGTCCCCCGCGTCCCCCAGGCCCGGCAGGATGTAGCCCTGGGCGTTGAGCTCGCGATCCAGGGCCGCGGCGAAGATCTGGACGTCCGGGTGCCGCTCCAGGAGCGTGCGGACGCCTTCCGGGGCCGCGACCAGGCACACCAGCCGCACGCGGGCCGCGCCGCGGTCCTTCAGGAGCTGGACGGCCGCGGCCGCGGATCCGCCCGTGGCGAGCATGGGATCGAGGACGACGAAGTCGCGGGCCTCCGGCTCGGAGGGAATCTTGAAGTAGTACTCGACCGGCTGGAGCGTGTCGTGGTCCCGATACAGGCCGACGTGCCCGACCCGGACCGACGGCATGAGCCGGAGCATCGCCTCGACCATCCCCAGGCCGGCCCGCAGGATGGGCACGAGCACTAACTTCTTGCCGCTCACCATGTAACCGGTCGTGCGTTCGAGCGGCGTCTCAACCGGGACCGGCTCGAGC
>DATCLK010000115.1:0-5959 GCA_036563975.1 Longimicrobiales bacterium
GAGGAAGGCCCGCAGCCCGCCAGGGGAGGACTCCGAGGGGCGCCACAGGCTGCGGTCTCTGGCCGTTGGGCCGGTCAGCCGGATGCTCGCGCAGGGTAGCCCGGGCTCCGCGTCGAACACGGTCCGCGACGGCGCTCTCGCACATCTCGCCGGTGCCACCGCTGAGCCGCCGACGAGACCGCAGACGCAGACGAACGGGCCGGCTCCCACCACCTGTGCGGAGCCGGCCCGTGCACGTGATCGCCGCACGCCGCTCGCCTACCGCCGTTCTGCCTCCAGCCCCGCGTCGAGCGTCTTGGCCATGCGGGCGCGCGCCTCGAGGCAGCGGCTGCGTGAGCTGCTCGAGCAGCGACCTCTGGAGGTCGAGCACCTGGTCGATGAACGGGTGGTCGATGCGGCCGTTGACCGTCGTATCTTTGCCCAGTGGCCATCGCCGCGCTTTGCGTCGGGATGGCGGCGCCGGTCGCGCTGGCGCTTCGCTCCTGCCAGCGCAAGGACTTCTGAGGCGGCCATCCTGCGCGTGCCGGGGTTCGCGGCGAGCTTCCGTACCGCGGACGTGGAGGAGTGGGAGCGGGTCCTGGTGATCCGGTCGAGGTGAGGCGCGCGCCGAAAGCTCATACCGCTCCCGGCGCGCTCACGCCGCCGGCAGCTCGACCCTGAACCGCGTCCCCTGCCCCACCGCACTCTCCACCTCGATGCGCCCGCCCAGATCGCTGACCAGCCGGCGCACGATCGAGAGCCCGAGCCCCGTGCCCTGCGGCTTCGTCGTGTAGAAGTGCTCGAAGATGCGCGCGCGCTGCGCCTCGTCCATGCCGCGGCCGGTGTCCGCGACCTCGAGCACCACGCGCGCGCCGTCCTCGCCACGCTCGACGCGGGTGGCGATGAACACGCGGCCCGCGCCTCCTTCCAGACTCTCGAGCGCGTTCACGACCAGGTTCTCGAGGATGCGCCGCAGCGCCACCGGATCCGCATGCACGGGCGGCAGCCCCGGCGCGAGGTCCGTGACGATGACGGCGCCCTCCTGCACGCCGCCATCGCCGGCCGCCTCGCCAGCGCCGGGAACGCGCCCCGCAGTTGCGCCGGCCACGCGCGCCGCGCCGGCGCCGGCGCCGCGCACATCGCCTGCGCTGGCCAGGCGCGCCTCGCCCCCGCCCACCACACGCACCGTGCCCGTCGCGCGCACTGCGCCCTCGCCAGTGGCGCGGGCCTCGCCAGCGCCGGCCGCGCGCACCGCGGCTCCGGCGCCTGCCGCGTCGCTCGCGACCGCGCGCGCGATGGCGTTCAGGTCACACGGCCGCCGCTCGAGCTGAGGCGACAGGCGCGCGTAGTTCGCCGCGAGCGCGTGCAGGTACTCGATGCTCGCGTCCAGCGTGCGCTGCCGCTCGAGGAACACCCGCGGCAGCTCGCCCGGCTGCTCGCGCGCCAGCTCCGCGAGGTGGCTCACCACGTTGCGGATCGGGACGAGGCCGTTGCGGATGTCGTGATTCACCTGCCGCGCGATCTCGCCGATCGTCGCGCGCCGCTCCGCCTCCCGCAGCCGCGCGGCGTTGGCGCGCAGCCGCCGGACCATCTCGTCGAGCACGCGCGACAGGGCGCCGATCTCGTCGCGCCGGCGCGTCGCGAACGGGGCCTCGCCGCGCTCCAGGTCCACGCGCGCCGCTCGCCGCGCGAGCTCCGCGAGCGGCCGGCTGAGCCGCGCCGACACGAACAGCGCGAGCAGCAGCGCGAGCCCGGCCGCAGCGATGGACGCCGCGAGCAACCACCGCTCCATGTCGCGGCGCAGCGCCTCCAGCGGCGCGAGGGACGCGTGCACCACGAACCGCGCGACCGTGTCCGGCCCCGCGCCCGCGAACCGCACGGGCACCTCGCGCGCGTAATCGGCCGGGACGGCGCCTCGCGCCGCCCCTTCGCCGGTGGCGGCCTCACCGCGCGCGGCGACCGTCGCCCGGCGCTTCGGAGCGACGTCGTCGCCCCCCGACTCACTGGCGGAGGCCGGCGCCGGCCACGAGGCCGCCAAAAGCCCGGGCGCCTCAAGCCGCACCCCGAGCCCCGTGCCGCGCGCGAGCCGGTCCAGGAACGCCGCGTCCACGGCCGTGCCGCCCACCAGCGTGAACGCGCGGCCGCCCAGCCACAGCTCCCGCGCCTGCACGAGCGCGGTCACGGGCCCGGACGCCGTGCGCACCGGAGCGAGCACCTGCCCTCCACGGGTGAGCGCCGCCGGCAACGCGGCGTCCACGACGTCGTACTCGTTCCGGAAATGGCCCGAGCTCAGCACGCGGCCTTCGGCATCCTGGATCCGCAACACATCCAGCCCGACGAGCTGCATGGCGTGGCCCGCGTAATCCAGCAGGTACGCGCGGTCCGCGAGGCCACCGTCCAGCAGGGCGCGCCGGAGCCGGTTGTCCGCGACCGTGGCCTCCGCGACGCGATCGAGCCGCGCGCCGACGGCCGCCGACTCCCGGGCGAGCTCCGCCTGGATCACGTCCGCGAGCGCGGCGACCCGCTCCCGGTACTGGGCCTCGAGCCGCTCCACCACCTCCCGGCGCGCGCGCAGGCCGAACAGCGCGAGCGGCACAAGCGCCAGCGCCACGCAGCCGAGGAGCAACCTCGCGCGGAAGGTCATCGCTCCCCTCCCACTGCCCGCCGCAGACGGTCCAGCACGAGCATCCCGCTGCCGTCCACCGCCACGCCGGCGATGCCACGCCGCACGATCAGCAACGGCCGGGTCTCGATCAGCGGCGCGATGCGCGGCGCATCATCGCCGGCCGGACTCGCACCGCCCGGCGCGCCGGCCGCCGGTCCTCGCCCCGACTCCCCGAGCCACGGCGCACGCTCGACCAGCGCCGCGACCAGCTCGCACGGGTCTCGGCCCGCCACCACTTCCAGCGGGACCACGTAGGCCGCGGCGCCGCCGGCACGCAGCGCGGCGGCGTAACGAGCATCGCTCCCCGGATCCACGACGCGTGCCCGCGCGCCCGCCGCCGCCAGCGCCGGCGCCACGTCCGCCAGCCACGCCGCATCGGCCCCTGCCCCGCCCGGCCCGGCCGCCAGCGCCAGCGCCACCAGCCGCTCGGCCAGGGCGCGCGCCACGGGGTCTCCCGGCGGGAAAACGACGCCCGCCCGCTGCCCAGCCCCGGCTGCCGGTGCTCCCGGCGCACCCGTGCTCCCGCTGCCCGCCGCCGCGTGCTCCGCAAGGACTCCGCAGTGCTCCGCCGGCTCGCGGAGCACGCCTGCCGGCCGCGCATCCGCGCGCACGGCGTCACGCGCCAGGGCCTGGAGCGCCGCGGCCGGCGGGAGCACGAGTCGGGTGGCCTGGCCTGCGGGAGCACGGACCGATCCGACCCGTGCTCCGGAACCCGCCGCGACCAGCACGTACACGCGGTCCCACGCGAGCGGGAGCGCCTGGAAGGCGCCGGAGCCGACGGCGTAGTCGGCGACCCCCGGGTCACGGGTCACGAGCATGTCGACGCCCCTGTCCAGCGCGTTGCGCGGGTCGCCGGCCGTGGCGCGGAACTCGATGCTGGCGGATCCCTCGGCGGCAGGCCGGAGCACCAGCCGCTGGAGCGGGCCCGAGGATGGCGGAGCCGGCGTGGCATCGGTGCCCGTCCCGTGCTCCGGGCGGTGCGGGCCCGTGCCCGCCGGCCATGGGCCGACCCTCGCCGAGGTCCGCACGGCCAGCTCCGGCAGGGCGAAGGAGCGGAGAGGCACCGGCTCCGCCAGCTCCGCGCGCAGCGTGCGCGCATCCAGGGCGGCGAGTGACGTGAAGCGTGGCATGGGCGCCCCCGGCATGCCGTCGCCGCCCGGGGCCAGCAGGCCGTCTGCGCCCGGGGCCCCGGCGTGGCGGGCGGCCCGCTCCGCTGCGAGCCAGCTCGCGGCCACGTCCTGCGCCGTGACCGGGGCGCCCGTCCAGTCGCGTGCGTCCGCGCGCAGCGTGAACGTCCAGCGGCGGCCGTCCTCCTCCACGCGCCAGGCCGCGGCGAGCCCGGGCTGGGTGCGGCCCTCGCAGTCCAGGCGCACGAGGGTCTCGTAGAGCTGGGCGAAGACGAGCCGTTCCGCGGCGTTGCGTGGCACCGGCGCGTGGGCGGGGTCCACCGTGCCCGGCATGCCGACGACGACCGGCTGGTCGTCGCGCGCGGGCGCCGTTGGCGCGTCGGACGCGCGCCGCGTGGTCGGCGGGACGACGTCGCACGCCCCGGGACGCGCGGCGGGCCCGCCCGCGCGTGGGGCCCCGGCGCACGCGGCCAGAACCGCGCTGAGGAGCGCTACGGCGAGGCCCGCGCGGCCCCGGACGCCCGCCGCGCCACGGGTCGCGGCGGGCGTCCGCGGGAGCGGCGCGTGGGACTGCAAGGCGGATCGGGTGCGGAGCGCGGCCAAGGTCGGACTCGCGGTCGGAGGCGACGGCATCGCGATCTCTACACCGGCCCTGGCAGCCGGGTGCGCGGGCGCGGCAGCAGTCTTCCCCGGCCCCGCGAGCCCGCCGCGCTGGCCGCCGGCTGCACGCCGGAGTCCTGAGCGGAGCAACACCCAACGAGCGACGACCCGGCGGCTCGCTGCGCCGGTCGCTGCCGGCCGCCCGCTGGGGCTCGAGGCGGGCGTGCTGCCCTGGCCGCTGCCGGGCGCACGCGGTGGCTCGAGCCGGGTCCGCCGCCCGCGGGGGCCCGCCTCAACGCTCGCGGGGGTTCGAGCATCCATAAAGAACGTAGACGTCGCGAGACGGTCGCCTGCCGGATCCCGACTCCGGGTCCGGGCGGCGTGAGCTCCACCTGTAACCGAGTCGGCCTCATGCCACGTATCCCTCCCGTCATCCTGGTGCTGTCTTCCCTGCTCTTCGCCAGCCGCCTGGCCGCGCAGGAGGCGGACGTGCTGACAGGCCGTGTGCGGAGCACGGACGGTCAACCGGTTGTCGGCGCGCGGGTCGAGGTCTTCTCGGTCGAGACGGAGATCACCCGCTCGACGCTGACCAATGAGGATGGTCGCTACATGATCCTGTTCCCGGACGGCGGCGGCCGCTACATCCTCCGCATCACCTACCTCGGCATGGCGGACGTGGTGCGCACGGTCGTGCGCCAGGCCGGCGAGGAGCTGCTGGTCACGGACGTGACGATGGAGCCCGAGGCAATCGCGCTCCAGTCGATCGTGGTGAGGGCGCCGCCCCCGCCGCCCAGCAGCGGGCAGGCCGGTGAGCAGTCCACGGCGCTCCCGCAAGCGCTGCTCGAGCGCCTGCCGCTGCCGGATCTCGATCCCAACACCGTCGCGCTGCTCGCCGCCGGCGTCATCGCCACCGACGTGGACTCGCTGACCGGCCGCCTGGGCTTCTCGGTCGCGGGCATGAGCGACCTGCTCAACCAGATCACGCTGGACGGCACGGTGCTGCGAGACGGCGAGCTGGGTGTGCCGGAGGCGGGCGTGCGGCTGATGCAGGTCACGACCAGCTCGTTCGACGTCTCCCGGGGCGGGTTCGCGGGCGGGCAGGTCTCGATGACGACGGCGCGAGGCCTGAACCGGCCGGGCGGATCGTTCTCCTACCGGCTCGCGGACGACGCGCTCCAGGCCAACACGTTGCCCACGACGAACGCGTTCACGCACCACAACCTCGGCGGCTCGTGGGGCGGCCCGGTGATCCGGAACCGGCTCTTCTACAACATCTCGTTCCAGCTCTCGCGCCGGGTGAACCACCGCTTCGCGCTGGCGGCGGACGACCCCCTGGCCGTGCAGCGCTCGGGCGTGAGCGTGGACTCGATCGCGCGCTTCCTCACCATCCTGGATGGCTACGGCATCCCGAGCATCGGCCAGACGGGCCGGTACGACCAGGTCAGGGACGACATCCGCCTCCAGGCCCGGATCGACTGGAACCTGATGCAGCGGCGCAACCAGTCGCACACGCTCGCGTTCCGGGTGAACGCGAACCTGGTCGAGGAGGACAGCACGCGCATCAGTCCGCTCGACCTCGCGCAGCACG
>DATCLK010000116.1:0-3114 GCA_036563975.1 Longimicrobiales bacterium
CGGCACGCCGGCGATGATGGCGAGCGCGCCGCCCACGAGCAGCACGAGCCCGGCGACGAGGAGCAGGAGCGCGATCCCGCGCTTCTTCAGGAAGCCGCGGTCCTCGCGCACGTCGTACATGCGGTTGAGCCCGTCGGCGAGCGCGGCGACGCCGCCGGACGCGGCCCACAGCGTGAGCAGCAGGCCGATGCCGAGCGTGCCGGTCTCGGGGCGGCTGGTGATCTCGCGGACCACGCCCCGGAGCAGGCCTGCGGCCTGTGGCGGCACGCGCCCCTGGATCTGCGTCATGATCCAGTCGAACGCGCGCTCTCCGCCGAGGAGTCCGGTCAGCGCGAAGAGCACCAGGATCAGCGGGAAGAGCGAGAGGAAGAAGTAGTACGCGACCTTGGCGGACTCGCCCGTGATGTTGTCCGCGACCGCTTCCCGGAAGATGCGGCTCAGCTTCCGCATCCAGGCCCATCCGCTCACGTGTCCGTGGACCCGGATGCAGGACTGGTGCCGTGGGTGGGACGGCCGGCCGCGTACGCGCCGCGGCGTGGGCGGGCGCTACCGTGTTCGGGCGTGCGCGGCATCGCCTGCGGAACGCGGCTCCGCGCGGGTTCCGCCTACGCCGCCCGCCGCTCGATGGCGGGCAAGGCCTCCTCCGGCGCCACGGCACGGGCATACCGCTCGAGTGCGTCCGTGTAGGCCTCGAACAGCGTGGGCGGCGCGGGGACCTTGCGGCCGGAGACCATCTTCCTGAACTGGAGCGCGTTGACGAGCGCCTTGCCGCGGCTGTGGTTGTTGAACACGACGTCGACGACCTCGGTCGTCGGGTCGCGCGCGATCTCCCGGGCGCGCGACGCCCACGGCCGCAGCTCGGCGGGCTCGTAGAGGTAGTCGTAGCGTGTCTGCCCGGCGTCCTTGCGCCACCAGTCGCGGTAGTTCCGGCCGTGCACGCGCACGTAGCCGACACGCGCGGTGCTGCGCGCCGAGGGCCGGATCGACTTGCGGAAGAGCGGCTGGTCAATGTTGACGAAGCCGACGCCCCGCTCGCCCAGCCACGCGTAGAACTCCGGCTCGTTCCAGCTCGCGTGCCGCACCTCGACGACGAGCGGGTACTTGCGGAACGCGCGCACGAGGTCGTCGAGCCACTCGCGGCTCGCTTCGTCGTTCTTGAACGACCAGGGGAACTGGATCAGTACGGCGCCGAGCTTGCCGGCGTCGTGGAGCGGGTCGAAGCCGTCGCGCACCTGGCGCACCTCCGCGAGCGTCCAGGCCTCGTCGCGTTCGTGCGTGAAGCGGCGCCACAGCTTGGCCGTGTAGCGGAAGTGATCCAGGTCGCGGACGCGCGCGGCCCACTTCTTCGCGACCTCGCGGCGTGCGGGCCGGTAGAAGGTCGAGTTGATCTCGATCAGGTCGAGATAACTGGCGAGGTAACGGACGGGGTCGAACCCGCGGGGCCTGCGTGCGGGGTAGACCACCCCCTTCCAGTCTGCGTAGTCCCAGCCGGCGACGCCGACGGCGATCAGGCTTTGTCGCGTCGAGGGCATTGCCGCGTCCTCCTCCATTCTGCGCTGCGCGCGCGAGGATCGTGCCGGCGACGGACGGCCCGGGTTCCGCAGCCGCCTGCAACGGGGAGCGCACGCCTCGCGGCAAGCATGGAGCGCCCGGCGCGCAACGGCGACTGACCCGGATCCCTGCCGGCGCCCGATCTCGGCGCAGGGGTACGTTCCTGGACCGATCGGCCGCGTGCTCCTCTCGATCTGACTGCATCCCCGTCCGGGAACGCACCCACCGCCGCGCAACGGACTACAGCCGGCGTGCGCGCGGCGTCTGAGCCGCCGCGGCCGAGGCGCGCGTACGCAGGGCGTGATTGTTGCGACCCCGGGCGAGCCCTGCTCGCGGCCTCCGGCCCTCACACGGGATGCGTGGGCGGCGGGCGCGGGAGCCGTGGGAGTCCGGGCGGTGAGCTGGCGACGACCGAACGGCGGCTGGAGGAGGATTGCCCTTTTGCGCGCGTCCGCTTCGCTCGCGCTCCTCGCCGCGTGCGACGGGCCGCAATCCGTCCTCGCGCCGGTGGGGCCCGCGGCCGGCCGGCTGGCCGATCTCTCGTGGGTCCTGTTCATCATGGGCGCGTTGGTGCTCGCCCTCGTCACCGCGCTGCTGCTGTACGCGCTGTTCCGGCGCCAGCGCGCGCCGTTCCCGCCCACGCCCGAGGGTGATCGGCGCAGCACACGCTGGATCGTGATCGGCGGCGTCGTGTTCCCCGGCGTCGTCCTCAGCGTGCTGTTCCTGTACGTCCTCCAGGTGCAGCGCGCGGCCGGGCGCCCGCCTGCGGACCCGGACGTGGTCATCGAGGTGATCGGGAACCAGTGGTGGTGGGGCGTGCGCTACCTCTCGCCCGAGGCGAACCGGGAGTTCGAGACGGCGAACGAGATCCACATCCCGGTCGGCCGGCCGGTGCGCATCCGCCTCCTGTCCCGCGACGTGATCCACAGCTTCTGGGTCCCGCGGCTCCAGGGCAAGCAGGACCTGATCCCGGGGCGCGTGAACGAGACGTGGATCCAGGCGGACGCGCCGGGCGTGTACCGCGGCCAATGTGCGGAGTACTGCGGGCTCCAGCACGCGAAGATGGGGCTGCTGGTGATCGCGCAGCCGCCGGCCGAGTTCGAGGCGTGGTACGCGCAACAGCTCCGGCCCGCCGCACCGCCCGCGGACTCCGTTGCGCGGCGAGGCCAGGCCGTCTTCACCGGAAGCGGCTGCGCGCTCTGCCACACGATCCGCGGGACCGATGCCCGCGGCGAGCTGGGCCCGGACCTCACGCACCTCGCGAGCCGGCGCACGCTCGCGGCGGGCACGATCCCCAACACCCGCGGGCACCTGGCGGGCTGGATCGCGGACCCGCAGACCCTCAAGCCGGGCAACCTCATGCCTGCGGTGCAGCTGGACGCCGTGGATCTCCAGGCGCTGCTCCACTACCTCGAGACGCTGCGCTAGCCGGCCGATGAGCACCGCACCGGTCATCCGTCCCCACGACGAGGAGAAGGCGGAACGGTTCCGGAAGGTCTGGGACAGCCCGCGCGGCATCAACGGCATCGTCCGGGAGATCAACAACATCCCGGTCGCGCACCG
>DATCLK010000117.1:0-3168 GCA_036563975.1 Longimicrobiales bacterium
CGCGCCGCCAGCCCTTCCAGCGCACCGACGATCCCGAAGAGCTCGCGCGCGTCCTCCCGCGTGAGCGGCGCGATGGAGGGGCGGCTCTGACGGCCGCTCCCCGAAGAGACGATGTAGCCCTCCTGCTGAAGCCGCTGCAGCGCTGCCCGGACCGGCGTGCGACTCACGCCGAGGCGGGATGCCACCTCCGTCTCGATGATGCGGGCGCCCGGCGCCAGCCGCCCGTGGACGATCAGTTCCCGGAGCTGGCGGTACGCCTGTGTGGCGCGATCGACGCGGCGACCCGCCACGGCTCCGGCCGCACTCCGCTCCTGGACCTTCGTACTGGCTCCCATGTGGTCGGCGAGTGTGGAAAGGGGTTCCGCGGCGCCCCTCCGCCGGCGGGCGCGCGGCGGCGGGGCGCTGCGTGGTGCTAGCGCGTGTGCCTCTGCGGATGCAGCCCAGGATACATTATCCGCACCCGGCGCCGGCACAGTCAAGGTTCCGCCGGACCAGGCACCCTCGCCGCTCCGCACCCCGCGGCCACGACGCGCACGCGCGACGGCGCGGGCTGAGCGCGGCGGAGGCCCGGCGGAGGGCGGGGCTGGGCGGCGCGGCGCTGGTCGCTGGGCACGGGCCGCGAGCCGCCCGGGACGAGGAGCCGGTCGGCGGTCCGCGCGAAAAAAGCCGGCCGGGACCGCCCAGGCCTCGGCCCGGCTGGGATCCCGGCACCAGCGGCGACGTCGCTCGAGCCCTTGTCGCCTCCGTCCCCCGCCTCGCCTGGGTCCACTCCGCCTCAACATCAACGCTCGCGGTGCCGCTGGCCAGACGCCGAGAGCCGGGCAGACGCGGGGCCCCGTGCAGGATGGCCGGCTGAGGGCCCGGAACGGCGCCCAGCGGACGGGCAGGAACCGGCCGCAGGCTGGGGCCGCAGGCGGATTGCGGCCCCGCATCCTGAGCAGCCGCTGCGCGATCGAGTCGCGGCCGGGATGGCGGAAGCGGGCCGAAGAGAGCGTGCGCCGGGAAGATGACGGCGCCCCGGCACCGCCTGAGCAGCGCCGGGGCGAGCCATTTGTGCGGAATGGGCCTGGGTGGAGTTGAACCACCGACCTCACGCTTATCAGGCGTGCGCTCTAACCACCTGAGCTACAGGCCCTGATTTTTGCCAAGCCTGTACAATATAACGCCTCGGCTGCCCGGCATCAACCTGCAACCGCGACCGGCTCCCGCGGTCAGCGCCCCGCCGTCGGCGTGTCGGTCTCGGGCCCAAGCCGGGGGACGCCGGTTGCGGCGGGCGGGGTCCGTCGCCGGCACCGGCGGCGGAGGGTCCATTCCCGGCGGCCGCCGACGACGCCCAAGGGAGGCGCTGCGCTGCGTCGCGTCCCGTGCGCCCCCCGCGTGCCTACCGGCCGGAACGCCCCCGAGCGCGCCCCCCCTGGCGCGACCCGCCACGCAGGGCGGCCGGATCGCCGCGAGGCGGCCGCGAGGCGCCCGGGCCGGAGCGCCACCCGGACGCGCCGCGTCGCGGCACGGCGCTGCTCGGCACGGCGCTGTGGCCGCCGCTCCAGCTCGCCTGCGATGCTTTCTCGCTCCGAACAACGAGCCGGCACACGACAGGCATCCGAGGCGCGAGCCGCGGCCGGCCGCGTGCATCCAGCGTACCGGACCCAGACGACCTTCTCCCGCATCTGGACCGGATCCGGCAGGCAGGAGTCGTCGGGCACGTTCAAGCACCGCCCGTCGGGCTGGGGCGACCCCAGGCGGTAGTCCTAGCGGGCTGCCCGCCCTACCGCCCCACCGTGCCCTGCCCCGCCGCCTCCGCCGCTGCCGTCGCGCTCTGCCGCTGGGGCGGCCGGCACGCGGGCCAATCGCGCGGTTGGCCGCTCCGCGGATCGGTCGGCATGACGCGCCGCTCACGCGGCACGCGCTCCGGGTCCTCCGCGGCGAGGTAGGCGAGCATGGCGGTGAGGACGGCGTTGTTCTTCACGTCGTCGAAGGCAATCTTGTCGTACGTGTCGCGGTTCGTGTGCCAGGTGTAGGTGCCGTAGTCCCAGCTCAGCGAGCTCAGGCTGAACGCTGGCGCGCCGTAGCAGACGAACGACGCATAGTCGCTCCCGCCGCCGCCCGGCGTGCCGGGGATCACCAGCGTGATGTGCCTCGTGATCTCCTCCGGGATGCGCGCGAACCAGCGGCCGAAATGCGCGCCCGCCTCCACGAGCCCCTGCATCGAGATCGTCGTCACCCGGCCGGTGCCGTTGTCCTGGTTGAAGAGCGCCTGGAGCCCTTCCACGATCTCCGGGTGATCGGCGGCGAACGCCCGTGAGCCGTTGAGCCCCTGCTCCTCGCCGCCCCAGTGCCCCGCGATGATCGTGCGCTTCGGGTTCGGGTAGGCGGCCTTCAGGAGCCGCACCGCCTCCATCATCGTGACGGTGCCGGTCCCGTTGTCCGTCGCGCCGGAGCCGCCGTCCCAGGAGTCGAAGTGGGCGGAGAGCAGGACGTACTCGTTCGGCCGCTCGGTGCCCGGGATCACCGCGATCGTGTTGTAGACCGGCACCTCGCCAAGGAACTCGGCTTCCGCCTCGACCCGGATCACCGGGCCCTGGTTCCGCTCGGCGAGCCGGAACAGGAGGCCGTAGTCCTCGCAGCTCAGGTCGAGCGACGGCACGCGCTCGGTGCGCGCGTCGAAGATCTTGTTCACGCCCCACCCCTGCGACCAGCGCGAGGTCAGGATCCCGAGCGCGCCCGCGCGCTCGAGCCGCGCGGGGAGCTCGCGCTCGGGCACACCCGTGGCGCGGATCCGCGCGGTCCACGCCTCCTGCGCCGCACGCCGCGCGGCCCGCATCCTTTCGAGCGATTGCGGTGTGGCCCAGCGCTCCCAGTTCTCATCCGGCCGGCAGGTGGGCTGCGGGAAGGAGACGAGCACGAACTTCCCTTTCACCTGCGGGAGCCACGCCTCGAACTCCTCCGGCGAGCGCACGTCGGGGAGGGTGACGACGGGCCCTGTCACCCGCCCGCGCGTGCCCGGGCTCCAGGCGAGCATTGTCCCTTCCAGCGTACGCACGCGGGGGCGCAGCAGATCGATGTGCGTGATCCCGCGCCGCCAGCCGCGCCAGGTGCCGTACTGCTCGTTCCGCGCCTCGATCCCCCAGCGCCGGTAGGTCGCGACCGCCCATTCGTGGGCCGCCTGCA
>DATCLK010000118.1:0-6838 GCA_036563975.1 Longimicrobiales bacterium
CTGTGCGTCGGCCTCGGCGCGGGCATCGCGCTGCCGGCCATCGTCGCACTGCGTGACGGCGCGGCGCGCGCCGGGCAGCTCCGCCACCTCTCGCACATCGCGTTCTTCCTGCCCGTGTCACGCGCCGAGCGGCGCTGGTTCTCCGCGGTCTGCGTCTCCGCCGGCATCTGCGAGGAGCTGATCTTCCGCGGGTTCCTGATCCGCTACGTCGAAGCCGTGGTGCCCGGCCTCGGCTGGACCGGCGCGATCCTCGTCGCCGCCCTCGTCTTCGGCGTCGACCACGGCTACCAGGGCTGGAAGGGCGTGCTCCAGACCGCCTTCTTCGCCCTGGTGTTCACGCTCCTCTTCGTGCTGGCCGGCAACCTGTGGGTCCCCATGATCGCCCACGCGCTGCTCGACCTCAGACTGCTGCTGATCCTCGAGCCGGACGTACCGATCACCGGCGCGCCGGCGGCCGGTTGAGTGCGGTACCCGCGCCGACGATGCCCAGCGGCGGGCGCGACCGCCACGCGCCGCGCGTGAAGTCGGGGAAGTCGACGGGCCGGCTGCGCTCCGCAATGGACCGCGCGCTCAGCTCGCTGACCGCGCTCCACGCCGCGCCGTCGTAGACGTCCATGTCCAGGGGCTCACCCTTGCGCAGGCACTCGATGAGACGGAAGTCCTCGATGAAGTCCATGCCGCCGTGCCCCGCCCCGCGCGAGCGCTCCTCGAGCGCCTTCCAGATCGGATGCTCGAACTCGGCACGGTACGCCTCCAGGTCCTCCCACCGGTGCTCCGGGCTGCGGCCCTCGATGTGGATCTTCTGCTCCGGGTACTTGCGCACGATCCCCTTCGTCCCCTGGAGCAGGATCCTGCGGCTGTAGGGCCGCGGCGAATTCGTGTCGTGCGTCACCAGGATGGTCTGCCCGCGGACCGTCCGGATCAGCGTGCTGACGACGTCGCCCAGTGCGTAGCGCTGCTTCGCCTCCGGGCTGTCCGGCCCGATGTGCTCCGCGGCCCACAGGTTGAGCCCGCGGGACGGGCTGGCCATGGAGACCAGGTAGTCGAACTGGTTGCCCCGGTTGATGTCCATCCACTAGGCGACGGGGCCGAGCCCGTGGGTGGGATAGAGGTCGCCGTTGCGCTCGATGGAGTGACGGATGCGCCAGCGCCCCTCGTAGAAGTCGGTGAGCTTGAGCGCGCGCAGGTCGTGCAGATAGCCGCACTCCGCGTGCAGCAGCTCGCCGAACAGCCCCCGCCGCACCATGTTGAGGATCATCATCTCCGTGCGGTCGTAGCAGCAGTTCTCCATCATCACGCAGTGCCGGCGAGTCTTCTCCGCGGTCTCCACCAGCTCCCAGCACTCGTCGATGGTCACGGCCATCGGCACCTCCGTCGCCGCGTGCTTGCCGTTGCGCATCGCGGCGAGGCAGACGGGCGCGTGCCATTCCCAGGGCGTGGCGGTGAAGACGAGGTCCAGGTCCTCTTCCTCGCACATGCGGCGGAAGTCTTCCGGCCCGCGCGTGTAGGCCTTCGGCTCGGGCTTTCCCGCTTCGACGACCCACTTCTGGATGCGCGCCGCCTTCTCGGGCACGATGTCGCACACGGCGCGGATCTCCACGCCCTCGATGCGCAGGAAGTTCTGCACGTGGCTCGAGCCCTGGTGCCCCACGCCGACGAACCCGATGCGCACGGTCTCGATCGGCGGCGCGGCGAACAGCCGCGGCTCCTGCGCGACCGTCGCCGGCGAGCGCTGCGCCGTTGCGGCCGCGAGCCGGCCGGGATCCAGCGACAGGCCCAGGCCGGCCGCGGCTGCGGTCACCAGGAACTCCCTGCGGTCGAATGCGTCGGCCATGGTGCTGCTCCAGATTCGCGGTGTGACTGCCGGTCCAGTGGCTGCCGCTCGTCGCCGGGGCCGGCGCGGGCGGCCGCGCTCACGGCCGGAAGACCAACCCCACCCGGAACGTCATGAGGTGCGAGGGCCGGGGAGCGGGCCTGGATCCGGCGGAGAACAACCGCATCGTCTCGTTCCTCCAGAACACGATGTCGTCCGCGAGGCCGGCGTACACCGCGAAGCGCGGCGCGCGCATCGGGAACTCGAGGTCCGCCCCCAGGCCCAGCCCGGGGTGATCGCTCACGCCGTCAGGCCCCTCGTCCGCATAGTGGATCCAGAGCGGGGCCGCGGAAAGGCGGAGCGGCAGGGCTTCGAGAGGCGCCCACGTCAGCCCGAACCGTGCGATCCAGAGCGCGGGGCGCTGGTTGAGCGGAACGGGAAGGCAGAAGAAGTTCGGTGGACACGGCAGCACCGGTTGCCCGGCGGCGCGGTAGAGCACGCCAGCGCGGAGCCCGACGCGTGCCGTCACCGCGTAGTCCAGCTCCGCTCCGAGTGCGGGTCGGCCCTCGACCTCCCATGCCGTCCACGGCTGCTCGACCACCGGGCCGTCGCCCGGCCGCGGAATCGGATCGCTCCGGCCACCGAATTCGCGCCGGTAGCTGAAGCCGTACCCGCCCACCACGCGGATCGCGACGCGGCCGACTGCGGCATCGTCGGACGACTGACCGTGCAGGCACGCCGGCGCAACCAGCAACACGCAGGACAAGACACACGCGCGCAAGAGCATGGATCCCTCCCGGCTCCCGACGCCGGACGCCCCGGGCGCGCCGCCCCACGGCAACCGGCGCCAGAACACCATGTTGGACGACTGGAACATGGACACCGGACTCCGGAACGCGCGCGGTGAGCGGTCCGCCACCGCCCGCGCCGGAGCACGATGCTGCCGTAACGGTCCGCGCAGTCCAGACAGGCGAGCTCGGGCCCGCCTGCGCCCCGGCGGACGGAGAGGTCTTTGCGGTGCCCGAGAACGTCGTGACCGTCGAAGGCCACGGGCGCCTCGAAACGGCGGATGGCGCCGCGCTTCGACCCCACGATCCGCAAGCGCGCCCGCGCGGCCCACCTCTCGCCGATTCAACGCTTGCCGGCCGGAGGATCGGACACGGCGCGGGCGCTGCACACTCCTCGTCGTCAGAACGGCGGAGGCGCTCCATGCTCTTCGTCCTCAGAGCGCGCGGAGCGCCGCCGTCCCCGCGCGCGTCGTGAAGAACCTCGCCTCCGCGGCGCGTTCGGGGAAACGGGCGAGGTACGCCTTGCGCCACGCGTCGAGGAAGCGCGCGGCGTCGGCCTCCTCGACGAGCGCCCAGACGCTGCCGCCGAAGCCCGCGCCGAATGCGGACGCGGCAGCCGCGCCCAGCTCACGGGCTGAACGCGCGAGGAACACGGTCTCCTCGACCTGGTTGCCGAGCGCACGCTCCGCCAGCGCCTGCGAGCGGTCCACGGCGCTGCCGAACGCGGCGAGATCGCCGGCCGCGAGCGCGTCCGCTGCCGCGGGGATGATCTCGCGCGTCTCGGCGATGAACTGGTCGAGCCGCGCGAGCAACGCAGCCGCCGGCGCCACGCCGTGGTCCGCGGCCGCGATGATGGCGCGCAGTCGCTCCGCCGCGCCAGGCTCCGCCTCCAACGCCGCACCGATGGTCGTGTCGGCGCGGCCGGTCGCTCCCCGCCAGAGCTCCGCGATGCGGCGCGCCTGACGCGATGCGCGGTTGTACAGCTCCAGCGCGCCGCCCGTCTTGGCCGCGTGCACGCCGCTCACGCCGACGGCGAAGACGTGGCCTGCGGGCAGCGGCACCACACGCTCCAGACGCGTGGGCAGGAACGCGTACTGCACCAGGTGGCCCGGCCTCGCGCACAGGATCGCCGTGTGGTCCTCGCCTCCGCCCTGCGTACCCACGCCCCGGTCACCGCCCAGGCCGCGGAACGGCGCGCCGTTCTCCACCGCGGCAAGGTAGGTCGCCAGGTCCTCATCCAGCGCGACGACGCCGCGGAACCCGTCGTCGCGCGCGATCTCGTTCACGGCACCGAGCGCGATGCCGAGGGCGACGACCAGGGCGCTCGAGCTGCTCAGGCCTGCAGCGGGCGGGAGGTCGCTCTCGAAGGCGACGTCGGCCCCGCGACGCACGCGGGGGAAGTCGCGCGCGAGCCGCCGCGCGACCGTCATCGCGTAGTTGGTCCAGTCGCCGGGCTCGGTGTGCAGGTCGGGGGAGAGGTCGAAGGCGGCGTGCACCGCACAGCCGAGGTCGTGGATGCTCACGCGCGCGTCCGGCCGCGCAGCCGCGATCATGGCGATCCCCTGCTCCACCGCGGCCAGCAGGCTGCGCCCGCCCGCGTAGTCGGTGTGCTTGCCCAGCACCTCGATGCGGCCGGGCACCGCCAGCGCGCACGCCGCGCGGTCCGGCGGAACGCCCGCGTCGAGCAGCGCCCGCGCGCAGCGGGCGAGGCGGCGCGCGTGCCGGTCGGCGGCCTCGGGCGCGAGGCCGCCAGCCGCGAGGCCTTCCACAAGAGCGCCCGGCGCCGCCAGCGCGCCGAGCGGCGCGGTCGGCTCGGCGAGCAGTCGCGCCACGCGGTCTGACG
Source organism: Longimicrobiales bacterium (assembly GCA_036563975.1). GTDB lineage: Bacteria > Gemmatimonadota > Gemmatimonadetes > Longimicrobiales > RSA9 > RSA9. The sequence goes on from DATCLK010000118.1 coordinate 4,445, forward strand.
TCGCCACGCTCACGCCCGCACCTGCGGGGTGGCCGGTATCCATGCCGTCCGTCATCACAGCTCCGCGCGCACGCCGCGCAGCCGCTCGGCCACGAGCGGGATGTCCTCGCGGCACGACAGATCGAGCACGCCGCCGTCCACGGGCACGATGCGGAACCGTTCGCCGAGCACACGGGTCGCGTACGTGACCGCGTCCGGCAGCTCGTACTCGCCGCGCGCCGACGGAGCGATGCTGCGGCACGCATCGAGGATCATCGGGGTGAAGCGCCAGAGCGTCATGCTGACCATGGCGTCATCACCGAGCCGGCTGAGCTCCTCCGGCCCGGGCTTCTCCACGATCTCGGCGAGGCAGCCATCCGCGTCCGTGCTGATCAACGCGTAGGCGGCGATTCGGTCCGGCGGGATGCCGCCGGCGATGAGCGCGTCCCTGCGGAAGCCCGCGAGCGCGTTGCCGCGCACGTCGAGCAGCGCGGCGACCGCGCCGGGCGGGTAGACGTTGTCCGCGTTGATGACCAGGAACTCGTCGTCCCCGATGAACGCCTCCGCGGCGAGGAGGGCGTGCGCGGAGCCGAGCGGCTCGTGCTGCGTCGTGAACGAGAGGCGGATGCGGCGCGTGTCGATCGTCCCGTAGCGGGCGCGGATCGCGTCGTCGTCACGCGGCACCACGATGCACGCCTCCCCGCACCCGCCATCGGCGAGCGCGCTGAGCACGTAGTCGAGGTACGCGTGGCCGTGGAACGGGATGAGCGGCTTGAGCCCGCGGTCCGCCATGCTGCGCTGCGCGTCATCGAGCGGCACGCCGGGCGCGGGCCGCTGCATGCGCGTGCCGCGACCCGCGGCGAGGATGACGGCGCGCGCGGGTCGTGGCACGTGTGGCGTCATCGCGCCGGCACCTCCCGCTCCACGGGCTCGGGCGCGCCGCGGCTCACCGCGCCCCACACCCGCACCAGGTAGATCGACGCCACGATGGCGACGACGGTGAGCGCCGTGGCGGCGAGGAAGCGGCCGTAGAGCCAGGAGCCGATGGCGAACAGCGCCGAGTAGACCGCGAAGCAGCCCGCGAGCATGGCGAGGATGCCCTGCGGCACGGTCCAGCGCTCGCCGGCGGCCTCCAGCGGCCGGCCTTCCGCCGCCGCGCGGCGCACGACCCGCGCCCAACCCGGCCCGCCGGGCCTCACCAGCGCGCAGAAGCGCCGCAGCGTCTCCTCGTCCGTCGGGCGCGTCACGAACGTGACGGCGATCCACGCCACGGTCGTGATGCCCACGCCGGTCAGCAGCTTGATCGTCGGGCCGAGCGGCGCTGCGGGGAAGAGTGCCGGGTGCACCAGCTCGAGGTAGACCGCGACGAGGAACGAGACGATCATCGCGGCCAGCTCGCTGAACGCGTTGATGCGCCACCAGAACCAGCGCAGGATGAAGAGCAGGCCGGTGCCCGCGCCGATCTGGAGCAGGATCTGGAACGCCTGGAGCGCGTTCTGGAGCCACAGCGCGAACAGCGACGCGAGCACCATGAGCAAGACGGTCGAGACGCGGCCCACCAGGACGAGGCGCTGCTCGCTCGCGTCCGGCTCGACGAAGCGCTTCCAGAAGTCGTTGACCACGTACGACGCGCCCCAGTTCAGGTGCGTCGAGATCGTGGACATGTAGGCCGCGGCGAGCGAGGCGACGACGAGGCCGAGCACGCCGGTGGGCAGGAACGTGAGCATCGCCGGGTAGGCCAGGTCGTGGCCGAGGATGCTCTCGGGCAGGTTCGGGAACGCCTCGCGCAGCGAGTCCACGGTCGGGAACACGATGAGCGAGGCGAGCGCGACGAGGATCCATGGCCACGGCCGCAGCGCATAGTGGGCGACGTTGAAGAGCAGCGTCGCCGCCGTGGCCTCGGACTCGTTGCGTGCGGAGAGCATTCGCTGCGCGACGTAGCCGCCGCCGCCCGGCTCGGAGCCCGGGTACCACACGCTCCACCACTGCACCGCGATCGGGACGACGAGCAGCGGAACGTAGGCCGCGGGGTCCGAGAAGTCCGGGAGCAGGTCGATGCTCGCGGCGACGTTCGGGTGCGCGAGCAGGTTCGACAGCCCGCCGACGTCCGGGTGCCGCAGCGCGACGACGGCCGCGGCGACCGAGCCGGCCATGGCGACGATGAAGAGCAGGAAATCCGTGATCAGCACGCTGGTCAGCCCGCCCGCCATGCTGAACACGGTCGTCACGCCGCCTGCGAGCACGATCGTGGCGAGGGGCGAAAGGCCGAGCAGTACGCCGGCGATCTTGATCGCCGCGAGCGTGACCGTCGCCATGATCGCGACGTTGAAGAACACGCCGAGGTAGAGCGCGCGGAACCCGCGCAGGAACGCGGCCGGCTTGCCCGAGTAGCGCAGCTCGTAGAACTCGAGGTCG
>DATCLK010000119.1:0-3810 GCA_036563975.1 Longimicrobiales bacterium
CTTGATCACCTTGCGGGGGATGCGGCTGTTCGGCGTGCGCGGATCGTAGGCGGCTCGGCATCGCAGGCACTCCACCGATACCGCGAGCGAACACCCCGAGCGCAATCATGCGGCCCGGCGCATCCGTTGTGCGCTGGGCCCGATCCAGCGCCGCGCGATCCGCGTCACGGCGCCCCGGAGCAGGAGGTACGGAAGGATGGCGAGCACGAGCGCGATGAACACCGCCTCGAGCGGGTGCAGCCCGGGCAGCACGATCACCTGGTAGACGATGTCCAGGGCAAATGCCAGCAGAGCGACCTTCCCGATCGACTTCCAGCCGGAACGCAGCAGTTCCTCGCGGTGCCCGCGCTCCGTGAACAGCGCCCAGAAGTAGGGCGAGGCGCCGGCACGGGCGTCCCGCAGGCCATCCCGCACGGCGAGGAAGGCCGCCATCGCTGGCTGGAGATAGAACCGGAACGCGAGCGGCCCGGTGGGGCGCGCGATGATCTGCTGCCAGGCCTGGCTGAACACGTCCTGTAGCATGCCGGCACCATCCTCGTTGTGCTGGAGCTCGAACAGCGTACAGAGCGACGTTGTTCGGCAACGTCGCTCTCGCGCTCACCGTGCTTGGCCTGTACGGCGTCATGGCGTACACCGTCGCGAGCCCGCGCTCGACCGGCCGGCGGCTCGCCGGCCTGCGGCCCACCGGCCGTGCGACTGGGGCCGGCGCACCCTCACTCGCGCGTCAGATAGCGCTTCACCTCCTTCTCGTGATCGACGTAGGGAGCATCCGTTACATTGACGACCACACGGTCGATGGTCCCGCCCTCGAACTGGGTTCGGAACGTGATCCGTCCGTTCCCAGCCGTATGCAGCGATTCCTGACGCGAGGCGCGGTGGGGGACGCACTCGGCGTGCCAGTCTCGCCTTCCCGTAGGGCTGTTCGCGTTGCGTCCCATGCCTGGCGCAGGACTTGCACCCGGCGCCGGTCTCCACCGAGCAGCCAGGCCGGGCGCGGCGAGTGAGCGCGCACCCGGCCGGGATGGCGCCCGCCGCGCGGGCACGCGGCGGGCGCTCCTGCATCATCGCTGGAGGCTGGAGCGGAGGACTCCCATGGCGCGCCGCACCCTGGGTCGCATCGCGGATGCCATCACACGCTGGCCCGTCGCCAGGCAGCTCGCGCAGCTCGGCATGGACGGCGTCGCGGTGAGCGACCGCACGCGCCGGCTGCACTCCCGCCTGCGTGACGTCACGACGGTCCCCAGCGTCTGCCCGTACTGCGCCGTCGGCTGCGGCACGCTGATCCACGTGCGGGACGGCCGGATCGTGGACATCGAGGGCAACCCGGAGAGCCCGATCAACGAGGGCACTCTGTGCCCGAAGGGCGCGAGCACGTTCCAGTACACGGTCAACCCGAACCGGCTGACGAAGGTGCTGCACCGGCGGCCGTACGCCGCCGAGTGGGAGGAGAAGGACCTGGATCAGGCGATGGAGCGCGTCGCGCAGCTCTTCAAGGAGACGCGGGACCGCACGTGGGTCGAGACGCACAGCGACGGCGAGACCGAAGGCCCGGCGCGCCACACCACCGCCATCGGCTTCCTGGGCGGCGCGGCGCTGGACAACGAGGAGAACTACCTGATCAAGAAGTTCTGCGTCGGCACCGGGATCGTCTTCGTCGAGAACCAGGCCCGCATATGACACTCGTCCACCGTCCCCGGTCTGGGGACGCCGCTGGGCCGCGGGGGCGCGACGACGTTCCAGATGGACCTGGCCAACGCGGACTGCATCCTGATCATGGGCTCGAACTTCGCCGAGGCGCACCCGGTGGGGTTCCGCTTCGTGATGAAGGCGCGGGAGCGCGGCGCGACGATCATCCACGTCGACCCGCGCTTCACGCGCACGTCCGCGTGCTCCACGCTGTACGTCCCGCTGCGCGCGGGCTCGGACGTCGCGTTCCTGGGCGGGCTGATCAACTACGTGCTGAACAGCGAGCGGTGGAACACGGACCCGTTCTTCAAGGAGTACGTCACGCACTACACCAACGCGCCGGACATCGTGACGGGGGACTTCAAGGACGTCGCCGAGCTGGGCGGCCTCTTCTCCGGCTGGGATGAGGCGAACCGGCGCTACAACCCGGCGAGCTGGCAGTACGAGGGGCAGCGGCGGGTGGTCGTCGGGGGCGAGCAGGAGAAGGACATCGGAGGGCTGAAGACCACCGAGGCGCTGGGCCCGCGCGCCGGCAAGGTCACGGACGGCCCGCCGCGGACGGACTTCTCGCTCGAGCACCCGAACTGCGTGTTCCAGGTCCTGAAGCGCCACTTCGCGCCGTACACGCCGGAGATGGTGGAGCGCGTGTGCGGCGTGCCGCGCGAGCGGTTCACGGCCGTCGCCGAGGCGCTGCTCGCCAACTCGGGCCGCGAGCGGACCAGTGCGATCGCGTACGCGGTCGGGTGGACGCAGCACACGACCGGCCCGCAGATCATCGCGTGCGCGGCCATCCTGCAACTGGCGCTGGGCAACATCGGCCGGCCGGGCGGCGGCATCCAGGCGCTGCGCGGCCACGCCACGATCCAGGGCTCGACGGACATCCCCACCCTCTACGACCTGCTCCCCGGCTACCTGCACATGCCGACGTTTCTGCCCATGGACGCGACGCTCGACCTCTACATCGAGAACGAGAGCGGCGAGGGCGGTTTGTGGGCGAACACGCGGACGTACCTCGTGTCGCTGCTCAAGGCGTACTTCGGCGAGCACGCGACGCCGGAGAACGAGTTCGGCTACCAGTTCCTGCCGCGCATCACGGGCGACCACTCGCACCTGCCGATGTTCGTGGAGATGCACCAGGGCCGCGTGGAGGGCCTGTTCCTCATGGGCCAGAACCCCGCGGTCGGCGGGCAGAACTCAGGGTTCCAGCGCGAGGCGCTCGCGAAGCTCAGGTGGCTCGTGGTGCGGGACATGTTCCCGATCGAGAGCGCGACGTTCTGGAAGGACTCGCCGGAGGTGAAGAGCGGCAAGCTCAGGACGGAGGAGATCGGCACCGAGGTCTTCCTGTTCCCCGCCGCGACGGTACCGGAGAAGGACGGCTCGTTCACGAACACGCAGCGGCTGGTCCAGTGGCACGACCGCGCGGCGGAGCCGCCGGGCGACGCGCGCTCCGACGCATGGTTCATGGTGCACCTGGGCCGCCGCATCAAGGAGCTGTACGCGGACTCGCAGGAGCCGCGGGACCGGCCGATCCAGGCGCTCACGTGGGACTACCCGACGACCGGGCCGAAGGGCGAGCCGGATGTCGAGACCGTGGTGCGCGAGATCAGCGGCTACCACTGGGCGCCCACGTGGGAGGAGCGCAAGCAGCTCGAGAGCTACCGCGAGCTGAAGGACGACGGCTCCACCGCATGCGGCTGCTGGATCTACTGCGGCGTGCACCCGGGCCGCAACCTGGCGCGGCGTCGCGAGAAGGGCGACGGCGGGATCGCACGGACGTGGGGATGGTCCTGGCCCAACGACGTCCGCATGCTCTACAACCGCTGCTCCGCGGATCCCCAGGGCAGGCCGTGGTCCGAACGCAAGAAGTACATCTGGTGGGATGAGGGCCAGCGCCGCTGGACCGGGCTCGGCGACCAGCCGGACTTCGACCCGGAGAAGCGGCCGGACGACCCGGGCGACCCGAACGCCGAAGGCCTCGAGCGCCACGCCGGCGACTCGCCCTTCGTGCTCAAGCCGTGGGGCAAGGCGTGGGTCTTCTTCCCGTTCGGCATGAAGGACGGCCCGCTGCCGACGCACTACGAGCCGTGGGAGACGCCCGTGCACAACCTGCTGCACCCTGAGCAG
>DATCLK010000120.1:0-6482 GCA_036563975.1 Longimicrobiales bacterium
TCATCGCGCCCGAGTACCGCGGCAGCACCGGCTACGGCGCGGAGCACTACAACGCCATCGACTACGGCGGCTACGAGGTGGACGACGTCATCTCCGCCTACGACTGGATGGTGGAGAACCTGCCGCACGTGGATCCGGACCGCGTCGGCATCATGGGCTGGAGCCACGGCGGCTACATCACGCTGCTCGCCATCACGCGTGACGAGCACCCGTTCCAGGCGGGCGCCGCGATCGTGCCGGTGACCAACCTGATCTTCCGCCTGTCCTTCAAGGGACCCGGCTACCAGCGCAGCTTCGCGACCCAGGCGCGCATCGGCGGGCTGCCGTTCGAGAAGCGCGAGGAGTACGTGAAGCGTTCGCCGTTCTATCACATCGAGAAGCTCAACACGCCGGTGCTGGTGCACATCGCCACCAACGACACCGACGTGAACTTCGAAGAGGCCTCCATGCTCGTCTACGCGCTCCGCGCGCTCAAGCCGGACCTGGCCGAGACGAAGATCTACGTCGACCCCACGCCAGGCCCGACGAGCGGGGGCCACACCTTCAGCCGCCGGGTGGATCCCGAGACGCTCGAGCGCCAGGACTCCCCCGAGCAGCGCGATTCCTGGAACCGAACCTGGACGTTCTTCGAGTGGCACTTGCGGCCCTACATGGACGGAGCGGCCGCGGCTGCCACGCAGAAGGCGCGGTCGCGCTGAAGCGACCGCACCGCGGAGGACGCGGGTTCCCGGGCGCCACTGCGGGCCCGCCCCGTCCGCTCCGGCCGGCTCGCACGCCCCGGGGGCCTCGTCCCGGTGAACTCCTGACGGAGGAGGGTAAGCCGGATGAGCTCCCACCGCAGCATTCATCGCCTCACCCGGGCCATCGCGGCGTGTGTCGCGGGCCTGCTCCTCCCGGGGGCGGGTCCCGTGCTCGCGCAACAGACGGGCGGTGTGGTGGAAGGGATCGTGCGCAGCGCGGACAGCGGCTCACCGCTCGTCGGCGCGCAGGTCATCATCGAGGGACCCTCTCTGGGTGCGCTGACCGGCGCGGACGGCCGCTACCGCATCGCCCCCGTGCCGCCCGGCACCTACACCGTGGCCGTCCACTTCCTCGGCTACGCCACCGAGCGCCGCGAGGGCGTGGTCGTGCGTGAGGGCCAGACCACGCGCGTCGAATTCGACATGCGCACGGAGGTCCTGAGCCTGGGCGAGATCGTCGTCACGGGCGTCGCCGAGGCGACGAGCCGCACGATGCTGCCGTTCACCGTCGGCCGCGTCGGCTCCGATGCGCTCCAGGCGCCGGCGGGCGAGCCGCTCGCCGCCATGCAGGGCCGCGTCGCGGGCATCTCCATGGTGACCGGCTCGGCGCCCGGCTCCGGGTCCACGATCCTCCTCCGCACGCCCACGAGCATCAACCGCAGCAACGCGCCGCTCATCGTCGTGGACGACGTGATCCTCACGGAATCGAGCGTCGACCTGTCGACGCTCGACATCGAGAGCATCGAGGTCGTGAAGGGCGCCGCGGCCGCCTCGCTCTACGGCTCCCGCGCGGGCTCGGGCGTGATCAACATCCGGACCCGGCGCGGCAGCTCGCTGCCCACGGACCGGACGCGCTTCACGATCCGCAGCGAGTACGGGACGAGCGATCTCCCGCGCGCGATCGAGTGGGCGCGCTACCACAACCTGCGGGTGAACGAGAACGGCCAGTACCTGGACGAGGACGGCAACGTCGTCGAGTCGCGCGCGGACGCGGCGCGTACGCAGTTCGGGTTCCAGGATCAGCCCTACCCGGGACCGCTCTACGATCACGTCGATGCGCTCTTCGACCCGGGCGACTTCATGGTGAACTCCGTCTCGATCGGCCACAACGGCGGCAACACGAACTGGATCGCCACGGTCACGCGGCGCCGCGAGACGGGCGTCGTCCTGGGGCATGACGGCTACGAGCGCAACGATTTCCGGATCAACCTGGACCATCGGCTGCAGGACCAGCTCAACCTGTCGCTGAGCCTGTTCCACTCGCGCTCGAAGCGGGACGAGCTGCCGGGGAACGTCTTCTTCGACTTCATCCACCAGGCCCCGGACATCGACCTGCTCCAGCCCGATCCGGACGGGACGCCGTTCGCGTTCCAGCCCGACCCGCAGGGTATCCGGGCGAATCCGCTCTACCAGATCGCGGTGCAGGATGAGACGACGGAGCGGAAGCGGACGCTGGCCAGCGCCACGATGCGGTACTTCCCGCTGCCCTGGCTGGCGTACGACGTCAACGTGAGCTACGACCTGTCCGATCGGTTCTACCGCTACTACCTGCCCAAGGGCAAGAAGTCGCCGGATGCGCCCACCGGCTCGACAGGCGAGGCGGCACGCTCGTCCGGGGCGACGAGCGGGCTCAACGCCTCGATGGGAATGACGGTGACCCGGGATTACGGTCCGCTGCGCACCCGCGTGATGATGCGCGGGCTGCTCGAGCGGGAATCGTTCTCCTCGTTCGATGCGGAGGGCCAGGACCTGGCCGTGGGCGGCATCGGCGAGCTGGATGCCGTGCGCCTGCCGGTCATCGAGTCCAGCTCGAGCTCGATCCGGTCGAGCGGCTACTTCCTCACTGCCGACGCCACGTACGCGGACAAGTACATCCTCAACGCGCTCGTGCGCCGGGACGGCAGCTCGCTGTTCGGGCCCGACGAGCGCTGGCACACGTACTATCGCGCGAGCGCCGCTTACCGCATGGGCGCGGAGCCGTGGTGGCCGTTCGAGTCGATCAACGAGCTCAAGCTGCGCTACTCCCGCGGCACGGCGGGCGGCAGGCCGAACTTCGCGGACCGCTTCGAGACGTTCGTGCTCCAGTCGGGCGGCGGGCTCGCGCTCGGCAACCTCGGCAACCGCGCCCTGAAGCCATCCAAGACCACGGAGCAGGAGTTCGGGGTCGACATCGTCGCCCTCGGCCGGATCTCGCTGCAGCTCACCTACGCCACGCAGACCACCGTGGACCAGCTCGTTCCGGTCCCGCTGCCCGCGGTCTTCGGCTTCGGGAGCCAGTGGCAGAACGCGGGGACGGTGAAGGGGCACACGTACGAGGGCACGCTCGAAGCGCGCCTGATCGAGAGGGAGGACTTCGGCTGGACGATGTCCCTGGTGGCCGACCGCTCCCGGAACAAGATCGTCGAGTACGATCGGCCGTGCCACTTCAACGACTCCGGGCTTGGATACCTCTGTGCGGGCGAAGTGCTGGGCGGCCTCTACGGCCAGAAGTTCATCACCCGGCACAGCGAGCTGCCGGCGATCCACGCCGGCTCGCACGACGCGTTCCAGGTCAACGACGATGGCCTGCTCGTGCCGGTCGGCGTCGGGAACTCCTGGCGGGACGGCGTCGCCAAGAACCTGTGGGGCACGACGGTCGTCATCGACGGCGTGTCCTACGCCTGGGGCATGCCGATCAAGGTGACGAACCCGGACGGCACGCCGGCGATCGTCCGCATCGGCGACAGCAACCCCGACCTCCGGTGGGGCTTCTCGAACAACTTCCGGTGGCGCGACTTCACGCTGTCCGTGCTGGTCGACGGCCAGATCGGCGGCGACGTGTACAACGCGACCAAGCAGCGCATGTACCAGTACCGCCGGCATGCGGACGCCGATCAGGCGGGCAAGCCGGAGGAGCGCAAGAAGCCGGACGTCTACTACAGCGCGGGCAACGGCCTCTACAACGGCAACGTCGAGGTCAGCTGGTTCGTGGAGGACGCCACGTACACGAAGCTCCGCGAGGTGGCCCTGCGCTACCGCCTGCGTGGTAGCCGGCTCGGCCCGCTGGCCAGCTTCGGGTTGGACCAGATGTCCATCGCGCTCATCGGCCGCAACCTGTTCACATGGACGAATTACAGCGGCTACGACCCGGAAATCGGGTCGGCGATCGAGCGGATCGACGACTTCGACTACCCGAAGTACCGGACGCTGACCGCGAGCATCGAGCTCGAGTTCTAGGGGGAGGGTCCGTCGATGCGAAGCACAGGTCTCATCGCCGTCGGGATCCTCGCGGCTGCCGTGGTCGCGTGCCAGGATCTCGAGGTGACCAATCCGAACAACCCGGACCGGGAGGTGGTCGCCCGCAGCCCGAGCGACGTGGAGGCGCTCATCTCCAGCTCGTTCCGGCAGTGGTTCAACCGGGCGCAGTCCAACACCCCGTCTCTCGCGCTGTCCACGATGGCGGACGAGCTGACGTCGGGGTTCTTCGACTTCGGCACGCAGGAGATGTCCCGCGAGCCGCGGCAGGCGGTGAACAACGCGCCGAACGCGCCGAACTCGCCGCACACGGCGCCCTTCTCCACGTACTACTCGATCATCGCCGGCGTGAACGCGGCGCTGCGGGCGATCACGGTCGATGGCCTGCGCATCACGTCCGGCAGCGAGGACGTGACCATGCGGGCGTACGCGTTCGGCAAGTTCGTGCAGGGCATCTCCCACGGCCAGATCGCGATCCTCTACGACCAGGGCTGGGTGCACAGCGAGAGCATGGACGTGGACACCCTCCCGTTCGGCGGGGGATCCACGATCGTGCGGGATCTGCTGCGGCCCTACACCGTGATCCGGGACTCCGCCATCGCGCAGCTCGAGGAGGCGCTGCGGGTGGCGTCCGAGAACGACTTCACGTTGCCCGGCAACCGTCCCGGCGAGTGGATCCCGGGGCTCACCATGAGCAACGAGGAGTTCGCGCGGCTGATCCACACCTACATCGCGCGGATCATGGTGTACACGGCGCGCTCGCCGGAGGAGCGGGCGGCCGTGGACTGGGCCAGGGTCATCTCGCACATCGACAACGGGATCACGGAGGACTTCGCTCCGGTCGGCTCGCCGGACATCCTCCAGAGCACGTACAAGCAGCTCGCGGCGCGCCAGCGCACGGTCACGCCGGGCGACTTCGCGCGCGTGGACTACATGGTCGTGGGGCCGGCGGACACCACGAACGCGTTCATCCAGTGGTACAACACGCCGTGGGAGCAGCGTCAGCCGTTCCGGATCATGACGCCAGACGCGCGGATCGGGACGAACCACACGGATGACCGCGGGCTCTACATCGGCTACCACGAGGCGAACGTCTGGGCGGCGGACCGCGGCACCGGCCAGCGCTCCTACTACTTCTTCCACCGGCTGGGCCGGCTCGAGTCCTGGCGCACGGGGCCGCTGCCCATCGTCACGGTGGCGGAGATGGACCTGCTCAAGGCCGAGGGGCTGATCCGGCTCAACCGCGCAGCCGAGGCAGTGGACCTGATCAACAAGACGCGCGTCGCGAACGGGAACCTGCCGCCGGTGACGGTGGACGGCGTGCCCGGGACGGCGCCCGCCTGCGTGCCGCGCAAACTCAACGGCGAGTGCGGCAGCCTGTGGGACGCGCTGCGCTACGAGAAGCGCATCGAGGGGATCGGCGTGGATGCGACGGCCAGCTTCGCGGATGCCCGCGGGTGGGGCGCACTGGTCGTGAACACGCCGGTGCACTTCCCGATCCCCGGCAACCAGCTCCAGCTGATGCAGATGGCCCCGTACACGACGGGCGGCGGGCACCCGGGCAGCGCGCCGCCGCCAGACCCCGAGCGCTGCCCGCCGGGGGTCACGCTGGCGCGGTGTCCGTGATGGCGCGGCCGGCGCGCCGGGCGTGAGCCCCGGGCGGGCTGGCGGCTGCCACAAGGTCGCACGCTGGCGATTGGCTGCCACGCCGCGATGCGGGATGCATCGCGGCGTGGTTGGTTGTGTGGTGGGATGTGGGGTCGCTTCGGAGGGTGTCAACGCCGGCCGAAAATCGGTTCTCCCGCACATTTGGTGAATCGGGGCCTGCGCTCGGGGGTACGCCGGGGGGAGTTGTCTTTGGCCCTGGCAGTACGCGATGTCTTTTCCGCTACTTCCTGCTCCTCGGGAGCTGGAGCTGATCTCCATGGCACCGAGTGCGCATGGGATCACGATCCACCTGCGCGCGAGGCGCAAAATCGTTCCGTGCCCCGACTGCGGCGAGCCGACGGATCGGATCCATAGCCGCTATAGCCGCACACTGGCCGACCTGCCCTGGCACGGCACGGCGGTCCGGCTGCAACTCCAAACGCGCCGTTTCTTTTGTCCCGTCTCTCAGTGTGGACGACGCATCTTCGCCGAGCGGCTCTCTGAGACCGCGGATCGCTACGCGCGTCGCACGCGCCGGCTCGATCTGCTCCTGCACCGGGTGGCTCTCGCTCTCGGCGGCGAGGCCGGATCTCACCTCTCCCATGACCTATCGGTCGGAGTGAGTTCGGACACACTGCTTCGGCGCATCCGCGCCGCTACCCTGCCAAATGCGGCCTCTCGGGTCCGGGTGCTCGGCGTGGATGAGTGGGCGTACCGCAAGGGCCGAGACTATGGCACCGTCCTCGTGGACCTGGAGCGTAGGCGAATCGTCGATCTCTTACCAGACCGGAGTGCAGATTCGTTTGCCGCTTGGCTCGAGAGTCACCCCGGTGTGGAGGTGATCACGCGCGATCGCTCTGG
>DATCLK010000121.1:0-21188 GCA_036563975.1 Longimicrobiales bacterium
GTCCAGTACCTCAAGCCGCTCACGCTGCGAGAGGTGGCGGAAGTCATCAACATGCACGAGTCCACGGTCTCGCGCGTCACCAACGAGAAGTACGTCCAGACGCCGCGGGGAGTGCTGCCTCTCAAGTTCTTCTTCTCGAGCGGCCTGTCCACCACGTCGGGCGAGGACGTGAGCGCCCGCGGCATCAAGGCCAAGATCCAGAAGCTGGTGGCCGAGGAAGACCCCAGGCGTCCGCTCACGGACCAGGCGATCGTGAACATCCTCAAGGAGGAGGGGATCCAGATCGCGCGCCGGACGGTCGCCAAGTACCGTGACCAGCTCGGGATCCTGTCCGCACGCATGCGGAAGCGAGTCTGAGGCGCCATCCCGAGCGCCACAGCGAGGCCATGATCGAGGTCCTGCACCGGCCGATTCCCGCGGAGGAGCTGCGCCTCTCTCCGGGCGCCAGGCGGAACTTCGCCGTCGTCATCCCCGCCTACAACGAAGTCGAGAACATCCCGGAGCTGGTGCAAGAACTCCGCTCCACCTTCGAGCGCTTCGGGCTCGAAGGCGAGGTGATCCTGGTGGACGACGGCTCCACGGATGGCACTGCGGAAGCCGCCCGCCGGGAGGCCGCGAACTGGCCGCGCCTCCGCGTGGTGAGTCACCGGACCAACTTCGGGAAGACGGAGGCTCTGCTGACGGGCGCGCAGGCGACGGATGCCGACCGGCTCGTCCTGTTCGACGCCGATCTCCAGCATTCGCCCGACGAGATCCCCCGCTTCCTCGAGAAGCTCGAGGAGGGATGGGACATCGTCACGGGACGCAAGATCGGCCACTACGAGAAGGGCACGGTCTCCCGGATCTACAACTGGCTGAGCCGCCGGTTGTTCCGCGTCCCGGTCAGCGATCTCAACTCCATGAAGGCCTTCCGGCGCGAGGTCCTGGACGAGATCTTCCTGCGTCACGACTGGCACAGGTTCTTCGTCGTCCTCGCCCACGCGCGAGGATTCAGTGTGACGGAGATCGACATTGCGCTGTACCCGCGCCGGCACGGCGTGTCGAAGTACTCGGGGCGTGGTCGGATCATCATCGGCCTGCTCGATCTCCTGTCGGTCGCGTTCTTCCTCTTCTTCGCCCGCAAGCCGATGCTGCTGTTCGGGCTGAGCGGTCTCATCATGGCGGGTGCGGGCGTGCTTGTCGGCCTGGTCACCATCGCACTCCGCATCTGGGGCCCGATGCCGCCCTTCGGGTTCCGGCCCCTGCTCTACCTCGTGATCCTCCTCGAGGTCGTCGGTATGCTCCTGTTCGGCTTCGGCTTCCTCGCGGAGCTGGTGGCGCAGCAGCATGCGGAGTCGGACGCCTGGCGCCGGCGCGAGCGGCGGTAGGGCAGGGGAGGGCGCTCGCTTCCCGAACGGCGCCCGCACCGGGGGGTACGAGCGCACGAACTCCGCATCGTCACCGTTCGCCGAAGCAGGCAGCCGGATGACCGATCGTCCGAGGATCCTGGTGGTGGTGGGCACGCGCCCGGAAGGCATCAAGCTCGCCCCGGTCGTGCGGGCCCTGGAGGCGCACGCGGCGGCCGTCGAGGTCCGTGTGGCTCTCACCGGCCAGCACACGGATCTCATCGACCAGGTCGTCGAGGTCCTCGGCCTCCCGGTGCACTGGGACCTCGGGATCATGCGGGAAGGTCAGGACCTGTACGACGTCGCCCAGGGCTGCCTGACCGGCCTCCGACCCGTGCTCGGCGCCTACCGGCCGGACCTTGTCCTGGTGCAGGGAGACACGGCGACCGTGCTGTTCGCGGCGCTCGCCGCGTTCTTCGAGCGCATCCCCGTCGGCCACGTCGAGGCCGGGCTCCGCAGCAGGGACAAATGGCAGCCCTACCCTGAGGAGGTGTTCCGCCGGCTCGCGGGAGGAATCGCCGACCTGCACTTTGCCCCGACGGCCGATGCGCGGGCGAACCTGCTGCGCGAAGGTGTGCCGTCGCATCGGGTCTTCCTCACGGGAAACACGGTGGTGGACGCGCTGCTCGGCATCGCCGCGCAGGAGCGGCCGGTCAAGGACGCCGCCCTGCGAGAAGCCCTCTCGGGAGAGCAACGGCTCGTGCTGGTGACGGCGCACCGGCGGGAGTCCTTCGGCGCGCCGCTGCGCGAGGTCTTCCAGGCGATCCGCGCGCTCGCCGACCGGCACCCGGACGTCACGTTCCTCTACCCGGTCCACCCCAACCCCAACGTGCGCGGCCCGGCGCAGGAGATCCTGGCCGGCCATCCGCGCATCCGGCTGACGGCGCCGCTGGACTACGCGGACCTCGTCCAGGCGCTGCGTCACGCGACGCTGGTCCTGACCGATTCCGGCGGGATCCAGGAGGAAGCGCCGAGCTTCGGGACGCCCGTGCTGGTGATGCGGGAGGTGACGGAACGGCCGGAAGGCGTCAGGGCCGGGGTCGCGCGGCTGGTCGGCACCCGGCGCGAGCGCATCGAGAGTGCAGCGGAAGAGCTCCTCACGGACGAGGCCGCGCGCCGCGCCATGGCAACGGCACGCAACCCGTACGGCGACGGCCAGGCCGCGCGGCGGATCGCGGATATCGTCGTCCACCACCTGACCGGCCGGCCTCGGGAGACCACCGACTGGGAGGGTGGCGCGTGAGGATCCTCCAGCAGTGCATCTACTTCCCGCCCGAGATCGGCGGGCTGGAGAGCCACGCCTACTATCTCTGCCGCGAGCTCGTCCGTCTCGGGGACCAGGTCACCATGGTCACGTCGCGCTCAAAGCCGGAGTCGCCGCGACGGGAGATCATGGATGGCATCGAAGTGATCCGGACCTGGTTCCCGGGCAAGACGCCGGCCGGCTGGATCGCCCACACGCTCGCCTCCATCCCGACCTACCTCCCGCTGGCCCGGGATGCGGATATCCTGCACGCGCAGACGTTCGCGTCGGCGCCTCCCGCGATGATCGCCGCCGCGCGGTTCGGCCGGCCGATGGTGCTGACGCTGCACACCTCGCACTTCCTGCGGCTCGCGCAGCGGCCGCTCTGGCGGCCGATCCTGCGCCGGATCATCCGGGCGGCGGACTGGCTGCTGGCCGCGAGCGAGGAGATCCGCGACGTCGCCCTCGGGCTGTACCCGCATCCACGTGCGGAGGCGTTGACGAATGGGGTGGACACGGAGCTGTTCCGGCCCCCCGCGGAGCCGCCCGGGGCGAGGAACGGGCGGCGCCGGCTGATCGTGCCCCGACGCCTTTTCCCGAAGAACGGGGTAGAGTACTTCATCCGGGCGATGCCGTTGCTGCGCCAGGGGTTGGACGTGGAGGCCGTGATCGTGGGCGACGGCCCCGAGCGGCCGCGGCTCGAGGCGCTGGCGCGCGAGCTGGGCGTCGCGGACGCTGTCCGCTTCCTGGGCGCGCGGCCCAACACGGAGATGCCCGCGCTGCTCGGGGAGGCGGACGTGGCGGTGTTCCCGTCGCTCATGGAGGCGACCAGCGTGGCCGCGCTCGAGGCCATGAGCTGCGGCCGGCCGGTCGCCGCCTCGCGGGTGGGCGGGCTGCCCGAGATCGTCGACGAGGAGGTGGGGACGCTGTTCGAGCCGGCCGACCCCGGCGACCTCGCCGCCCGCGTCGCCGCCCTCCTCGCGCGTCCGGATCTCGCGGAGATGGGGGCCCGGGCCAGGAGGCGAGTGGTGGAGCGGTGGAGCCTCGAGCGGCTCGCCCGCCGACATCGGGAGATCTACGAGACCCTATTGACCGAAACGAGGTGAGGCGCGTGCCCCGGACACGAGCTGCGAAGACCCGCCCGCCCGCCGCGGCGGCGCGGCCGACCGAGCAGGGAGGAGCCGAGGAGCGGATCCCGGCCTGGCTCCCCGCCGCCGTCTACGCCCTCGCGGCCGTGCTGTTGTTCCGCGAGTTCGTGTTCGGCTCCGCTGGCCTGCTCGGCACGGACACCACGGCGCTGAGCTACTTCGCTCGCGACTTCTACACGGAGACAGTCCGGAGCCTCGGGCGCTTCCCGCTCTGGGATCCTCTCCTGTTCGGCGGCCTCCCCTTCGTCGAGGGGATGCACGGCGACATCTTCTATCCTCCGACGCTGGCGCTCTTCTTCCTCGACACGCGCGAGTTCTGGGGCTGGAAGATGATCCTGCACGTCTTCCTTGCCGGCGTCTTCTGCTTCCTCTGGCTGCGCCGCGGGCTGGGGCTGCGCCGCGGCCCCGCGTTCTTCGGCGGCCTCGTGTACATGATGGGCGCTGACCTGGTCAGCCTCATCTACGCGGGCGGCGATGGTAAGCTCTTCGTCTCCACGCTCGCGCCGCTCGCCTTCTGGCTGACGGAACGCGCCATCCGGCACCGGCGGCTCCACGACTTCGCGTTCCTCGCCCTCGGCGTGGCGCTCATCATGTACACCTCCCACATGCAGGCCGCCTACTTCACCGTGTGGGGGATCACGGCCTACTTCCTCTTCCGCCTCGTCCACCTCTGGCGCGCGGAGAGGAGCGCCGCCGGGGCCGCCCGGCTGTTCGGCCTGTTCGCCCTCGCGGGCGTCCTGGGCGTGGCCACCGCAGCCGTGCAGTTCGTGCCGCCGCTGCTCTACCTGCGCGAGTGGTCCCACCGGGCCGGAAGGACGGTGCAGGCCGATGCGCAGAGCGCCTACGAGTACTCCACCCAGTGGTCCATGCACCCGGAAGAGGCCATGGCCATGGTGGTGCCCGAGTTCGTGGGCGCGAACGTGCCCACCGAGAGATCGGCGGGGGACACGTACTGGGGCCGCAACGTCTTCAAGCTGAACCACGAGTACGCGGGCCTCGTCCCGCTCCTGCTCCTGCCGCTCGCCTTCGTGCGGCGGCGGGAGCGCCGGGCCTGGTTCTTCCTGGCCCTCGGCGTCGCATCGCTCCTGTATGCCTTAGGGGCCACCACACCGATCTTTAGGCTATACTATCTCATCCCTGGCGTGAAGCTGTTCCGCGCGCCATCGATCATCATCTTCCTGGTGGGGTTGAGCGTGGCGACGCTGGGCGCCATGGGGCTCCAGCGGCTCCTGGACTGGCGCCAGGGGGCGCCGGAGGACCGCAGGGCCGCGCGGCGCGCCCTCTGGATCGCCGCCGCGGTGCTGGGGGCCCTCGCGCTGCTGGAATCTGCCGGCGCGGTGACCGGCTTCTGGCGCGCGGTGATCTATCCCGACATGGCGCCGGCGAAGGCCGCGGCGTTCCAGGCGAACCTGCCGGCGATCCGGAGCGGGTTTTGGCTGGCGTTCCTGCTGGCAGGGGCCGTGGCCGGCGCATGGGAGCTGGCCGCCCGCAATCTCGTCAGCGCACGCGGCGCGGTGGTGCTCCTCGCGGCGCTCGCGGCCTTCGACCTCTACCGCGTGGACCGGCCATTCATCCGTGGCACGGTCCTGATGAACGAGCTGCTCGATCCGGCGTTCACGGAGCCGGACGGAGCGATCCGATTCCTCCAGGCCGAGAAGGCCCGGTCCGAGCCGTTCCGCGTGGTGGATATCGGGCCGCTCGTCGGCCTCGGATGGTACGGCGACGCGCCGAACACGCTGGCCATCCACGGCATCGAGCAGCTCGGGGGACACCACGGCAACGAGATGGGTCGGTACCGCACGCTGATCGGCGGAGAAGGGCTGGGCAACTTCAGCCAGCGGCTGCTGGACCTCACCAACACCCGGTACCTGCTCAGCCCACAGCCGCTGGGGACCACGGCAGGCTTCACGGAAGTCTACCGCGACCCGCAGGCAGCGATCTACCGCAACGAGTCGGCGCTCCCGCGGGCGTTCCTGGTCGGCGCCGTAGAGGTCGTCCCGGACGAGCAGGCCGTGATGCGCATGCTCGCCGACTCGACGCTCGACCTCCGCCGTACCGCGCTGCTCCCGGAGCCGCTCCCGGCGGACGTCGCGCTGGAGCCGGATCCGGTCGGGACGGTCGAGTGGCTGGACAGGGAAGTGGACCGCTACACGCTCCGTGTGACGACGGACCGGCCGGCATTGCTCGTGGTCTCGGAAAACTATTTCCCGGCATGGAAGGCGGCCGTGGACGGCGAGCCCGCGCCGGTCCTGCGGGCGAACTACACGTTCCGCGCCGTGCCGGTGCCGGCTGGTACGCACGAGGTGCGGTTCGAGTACAGTTCGGACGTGCTCCGGGCATCGGCGTTCGCATCGCTCACCACGCTGGTGCTGCTCCTGGGCGTGGCGGCCGGCGGCGCGGTGCGGGCCCGGCGCGGAGGTGGCAGCGCGTGAGGATCGGCGGCCCGGCCCCCAGCGCGTACGACGTCGCGGAGCACTACGACGACGCGTACTACGCGGACCTCGCACGGCGGTACACGCGGCGATCCCGATTCGCGCGGCGCCGGATCGCCAACGTGTTGTCGCTGCTGCCGCCCCTCGAAGGCCGGCGCGTGGTGGACATCGGCTGCGGGATGGGGACGTTCACGATCGAATGCGCACGACGAGGCGCCCGTGCCCTGGGCGTGGACCCCGCGCCGGCGGCACTCCCAGCCGCGCGGCGCGTGGCCGAGGGCGAGGGCGTGCGCAAGGCGTGGTTCGCTCGGGCGGACGGCGCGCGTCTGCCCCTGGCCGACCGCAGCATGGACCTCGCCCTGGCGGCCGACGTGACCGAGCACCTGGATGACCACACGCTCGCCGCCGTCCTGGGCGAAGCCGGGCGCGTGTTGCGGCCGGGCGGAGCGCTGGTGGTGTACACGCCATCCCCGACCCACATCTTCGAGCGGCTCCGCAAGAGCCGGCTCCTGCGGCCCGACCCGTCGCACATCGGGTTGCGGCCTGCGGAAGAGCTCGCCGCCGCGCTGCGGCGGGCGGGTTTCGAGGTCGAACGGGTGACCTTCCTACCGTCCCACATCCCCCTCCTGAGCGCCCTGGAGCGCGTCCTGGCGCGCTGGATTCCGCTGCTCCGGCGCCGGATCGGGATCGTGGCGCTCCGGCCGTCATCGGCATCATGAAGTCCGGACACCGGCGCGTCCTGCCGAAGCTGGCCCAGGCGCTCGCGGTCCTGGTGGTCACGTGGGCGCTCTTCAGGATGGTGGGCGTTCGACTCGAGGAGCTGGACGCACTGCGCGCCTCGGACTGGCGGCCCGCGGCCGGCCCCCTCGTCGCGTCCGCCGCCGTGCTCCTCGTCGTCTATCTTTCGCACGCTCTGCTGTGGCGCTCGGTGATGGCAGACCTGGATGTGGGGCGGCCGTCGGTGCGCACGGCGATCCGCGTGTACTTCCTGGCCAGTCTCGGCCGGTACGTCCCGGGCAAGTTCTGGCAGGTCGCGGGCACGGCGATGCTCTCGCACCGCGCAGGCCTGCCGCCGGTCGGCGCCACGGCCGCCGCCGTGCTGGGCCAGATCGCCTTCCTGGTCACCGGCGCCGTGTTCCTGGCCATCGTGCTGCCCACGGGCCGCGCAGCCGCCGCAGCGGCCGCGGGCGTGGGCGTGGTGGTGGGCTCGCTGCTCCTCGCGCGGAGCGGGGTAGGAGAGCGGGTCGCGAGCGCGGTCCGGAACCGGTTGCCCCGCCTCGCGCCGGTCGTGGACCTGGCCGGGCGCATCCGGCCGGCCGCCGCGGCGCGCTGGGGCCTGGCCTACGGCCTGACGTGGGTCGTCCTGGGCTGCGCCTTCATCCTCTTCGTGACGTCGTTCGAGCCAAACGCCGCTGCACACAGCCGGTACGTCGCGGGAACCGTCGCGGCGTCCTACCTGGGTGGCTACATCGCGTTGTTTGCGCCGGCCGGGATCGGCGTCCGCGAAGGCGTCATGGGCGTCCTCCTCGCTCAGGTCATGCCCGCGCCCGCGGCCGTCGTGGTGGCCCTCGCCTCCCGCGTGTGGTTCACCGCGGTCGAGCTGCTTCCGCTGCTCGCCCTGCCGCTACTCCGCGATCGAGCGGCGGCGCCCCGTCGGAACCCCATGCTGCCGGAAGCACCGTGACGCAAGAACACGCCGACGATCGCGGACTGGTCATCATCCCGACCTACAACGAGCGGGATAACCTGCCTCGGCTCGTCCCCATGGTGCTCGCGCAGGATCCCCGGCTCGATGTGCTGGTGATCGACGACGCGTCGCCCGACGGCACCGGGCAGGTCGCCGACGAGCTCGCGGCTTCCAATCCGCGGGTGCACGTCCTCCACCGGCCGGGGAAGCTGGGCCTCGGCACGGCCTACCTGGAGGGATTTCGCTGGGGGCTCGAGCGGGGCTACGAGTACCTCTTCGAGATGGACGCGGATTTCTCTCATGATCCCGCCCACTTGCCCCAGTTCCTCGAGGCGATCCGGGACTGCGACGTGGTGCTCGGCTCCCGTTACCTCCACGGCCGCGTCACGGTCATCAACTGGCCGATCGGCCGGTTGCTCCTCTCGTACTTCGCGAACGTCTATGCGCGGCTGGTGACGGGACTTCCCGTGGCGGATGCGACGGGAGGATACAAGTGCTTCCGTGCGGCCGTCTTGCGTGCCATCGACCTGGACCGCGTCGAGTCCGAAGGATACGCCTTCCAGATCGAGATGAGCCTGCGGGCCTGGAAGCGCGGCTTCCGGATCGGCGAGATCCCGATCGTCTTCGTCGACCGCACGCTGGGAGAGTCGAAGATGTCCAAGCGGATCATCTGGGAGGCCGTGTGGAAGGTGTGGAAGCTCAGACTGCTGGACCTGTTCGGGCGTTTGTGAGACGCGATGGCGATCCGTGACCTCTTCTGGGCGTGTCCGCTGTGCGGAGCGGAGGAGTCCCTCCGCCCGGCCGACCGCGGCGAGGCCTGCCGGGCCTGCGGGGCGACCTTCAGGCGAGGGCGCGGGGCAGAGATCGAGGCCGTGCCGCCTGGCGGCGCGCCGATCGTGCGCCACGCCGCGGAATGGGTGCGCAGGCTGCCTCCGGTACGGCTGCCGGATGACGGGGAGGGGGAAGGCGAGGAGACGCTCTACCGAAGGGCCCCGGTGGAGGCGCGCTTCGCCACTGGCTACGCGCCGGTCCGGCGCGGGCACCTCTTCCTCGGCCGCGTCGAGCAGTTCGGCACGGCGCGCGCCGGCACGCTCGAGCTGACCAGCCACGCCCTGGCTTTCGCCCCCGAGAGCGGAGCGCCATGCCGGTGGCCGCTCGAAGAGATCGGGGCCGTCCAGCCCAGCTCGGGGGTGCTCCAGATCAGGCCGCGCCGCGAGCCCGTCGTGACCTTCCGCTTCGTGGAGGGCTCCGTACGGCTGTGGCAGGAGCTGATCGAGGCCGCGCTCCGTCGCTTCTACCGCCGCACCGGCCGCGGCGAGATCATCGAGTTCCAGCCGAGGATCTCCACCCGATGATCGTGTACCGAGTCTGCCAGGCCATCGCCCGCGCCGGCTGGCCGCTCATCGGCGGCATGGACATCCGCGGGGACGAAAACGTCCCCCGCGAGGGCCCTTTCCTCCTCATCTCCAACCACCAGAGCGTCCTGGACCCCATCCTCATCCAGGCGTTCTGCCCCCGCCCGCTCCACACCATGGCCAAGAGCACGCAGTTCGCGTCCCCGGCCATGCGCTGGCTCATGACCCGGCTCAACTCCTTCCCGGTCCGACGCTTCGAGATCGACCCCCAGGCGGTCAGGACGGCCCTCCGGCGGCTCGAGGAGGGGCACGGCGTCGGCATCTACATCGAGGGCGAGCGGAGCTGGGATGGCGAGCTGCAGCCCCCGCGCCTGGGCACCGTGCGCCTGGTCCTCCGGGCCGGCGTCCCGGTCGTCCCGGCAGCCATCGCCGGGTCCTACGAGGCCTGGCCTCGCTGGGCGTCCGGGCTCCGCCGCGCAGACGTGGCCATTCGCTTCGGCCAGCCGCTCCGCTGGCCGGCGATGCGCCGGAAGGAACGGGAAGCCAACCTCGAGCATGCTGCAACCCGGATCATGGCCGTGCTCGCGGACCTCCTTGCCGACGCGAGGCAGGCCTTGATCGCGCGCGATTCGCGCCGGGAGGCGTCTCTGCGGGCCGCAATCGACTGACCACGTGGACAACTGGCCGAGTTTTCCACGTCGTCTGCGCCGGCAACTTTACATAATGTGTATTATGCGAATGCGGGCGCGGCTGGACTGGGCAGCCATTCGGGCGCCCCGACCCGGGCTGCGCACGCGTCCAGAGCCCTGGCTGAGCGCGCTCCGGCGCGAGCTCACGGAGCGGCTCGCGGCGTCCGCGCGCCTCGTCCGCGCACAATTCCCGTGGGTCACACGAAGGTCGGAGACGCGAGCGGCGGGCGCGTGATGAATCGAACCGAGCTGTGGGCCAGCGGGCCTGCCGCAGCCGGCGCCGGCGCCGGCAGCCGCAGGATCTGCGGGCGTGCGCCCGATCCTTCGGGAGCGGTTTGCCCGTTGGGCGCCCGCGCGTCGTCGAGGGTTACCGCACGGTTGGATCGGGCTCCGGCCTCCGGCGATTGCCCCAGGCGGTTTTGCCTTGTCGGACCACCGGCTGCCATCGGCGCACGACCGACTGCCTGCGGCGCCCGGCCGGCTGGAGGGTGCTCCGACCAGCCCCGGTCGGTTGGCTACGCGCCCGGCGCGCTGGGGCGCTGCGCGGTTCGCCTGGGCTTCAAGCGATTGCTCAGGGGCAGACCACCGGCCACGGTCGGGCACCGGCCCTTCCCTGCGGGTGCGGCGCCGGATCGGGTGCGTGGCACTAACTTCGTTCGGGATGCGACGATGGCGATCTCGACCTCAGAGCCGCCATGAGGGTCGCCAGACACGACCCCGGCCGCCTCGCGGCGCGAGCCTGCCGGAGGCGCCGCCCTGGGCGCCGCGCGGCGGCGACGTCAGGCGGGGTGACGAGGGAAATGTCAACGGTTGAAAGGTCGCCCGGGCCGGCGACTCCGCGGGGGCATCGTGCGGGCGCGGCCGTCCCTCCCGTGCCCCGGCCGGATCGCCGCCCGGCAGCCGCTCGCGACGGCGACGGCGCCGGGCGGGGTCGACTCGCTCCAGGCCCCGGGTGGCCGAATCAGGCGCCCGGCGCCTGCGCGGCTTCGGCACGCGCGGCCGCCTCCGCGCGCCGCATCTCGAAGATGCTGCGCTCGGGTGCGTCCGCGGGCAGGAGCCCGAGGAGGCGGTCGTAGAGCGCGACGGCGCCCGCGTAGTCGCCGCGGTCGTGGCGGATCCGGGCGGCGGCGTAGAGGGCGTCGTGGCGCTGGAACGCGAAGCGGGCCTGGTCGGCGACCCGCAGGTAGATCCGCTCCGCCTCGCCCGAGCGGCCAGCGGCCTCGTAGGCGGCACCGAGGAGCAAGGCGGCGGGAGCGCCGAGCGGGTCGTCCAGGTCTTCCGCGACGGGACGGAGCGCCTGGATCGCTTGCTCCGTGTGGCCCTCTTCGAGCTGGAGCTGGCCCAGGAGGATGCGCCCTTCCCTCGCGGCGGGCGCGCCACCGAAGCGGTTGACGAACGATTCGAGCTCCCGGATCGCCAGGGCGCGGTTGCCGCTCGCGGCGGTCTGCTGGAGCTGTGCGAGCTCGGCGATTGCGCGGTTCGCGATGGCGGCCCTGCTATTCCGGTAATAGATCCCGAGGGCGACCGCAGCGACGAGCACGATGGCCGCCGTGGTGATGGCGCGGCTATGGTTCCGGGCCCAGACGGCCAGCTCGAGGAGGCGGGTGATCAAGGCGTCCTCTTCGGCCTTTTCCTTGTGGATCCGTCGTGCGACCGGGTGTCGTGCGGGCATACGGGTGTCGG
Organism: Longimicrobiales bacterium; assembly: GCA_036563975.1. Lineage (GTDB taxonomy): Bacteria > Gemmatimonadota > Gemmatimonadetes > Longimicrobiales > RSA9 > RSA9. The sequence continues at coordinate 11,623 of DATCLK010000121.1, forward strand.
TTGCGGTCATGGTTCGGGCCCGGCAGCACAGTGTGGCCGCCAGAGCCGTTCGAATTGGCCGTAATCATTGCAACATAATGGTTTCGGCATTTCCGGTCAAGCGGATCGCTCGACTGCGGCGTCCAGCCCGCGTCCATCGTGATCCGCCGGTTGGAGGCGTAGGTCCTCGGCCGCCAGGAGGCCCCGGGGGCACGGCGGAATCGCCGGGCCGCTGTCTCCCGGGCGGGGCGCGGCTCGCGTCCCGCATCAGGGGCGCTGGTCGGGCGGGCGCTGGCCGGGAGCGACCGAGGCGGCGGGGACCTGGCGGACCGCGCCGAAGCGGATCGGGCCCGACCGGCGGTACTCGGCCGCCGCGTAGGGTCGGGGACGCGTAGCCGGGGGCGGCCCCTGGCCGAGGGTGAAGGCGAAGATGGCGTCGCCCCTGGGAGTGTTCAATTGGTAGTTCCCACCGGCGGCGACGGCCACGTACTGGACGCCGTTGACGGCATAGGTCACGGGGCCGCCGTGCACACCCGCGCCGGTGTTGAACTGCCAGAGTAGCTCCCCGGTGACGGCGTCGAACGCGTCGAACGCGCCGGTCCCCTGCCCCACGAAGAGGACGTCGCCGGCGGTGACCAGTGCAGCGCCGACCATGGGCATGGGGACGCGGTGCTGCCACCGGATGGCGCCGTCGCGGAGGTCGATGGCCGTGAGGGTGCCCCATTGCGGGAGGTCGGGCGGGGTCAGGAAGGATCCGCCGGTCCAGAGGCGGCCCTCGACGAAGGGTTGGCGGGCGCGCCGGTAGACCATCGGCTGGTGGACGCCCAGCACGTAGGCCCAGCCGGTGCGCGGCGAGTAGGCCATGGGTGACCAGTGCGCGCCGCCGTGGGCGCCGGGGATCATGAGCTGGCCGTCCTCCTGGCCGTCCAGGCTGGCGGCCGTGAAGAGCGCGTCCTGGGGGACGAAGTTGTCGGACCGCAGGACGGGGCGGCCCGACGCTGCGTCCACGACGTAGAGCCAGCCCGTTTTGCCCGCCTGCGCGACGTAGCGGCGGCCCTCCAGGTCGAACAGGATCGGAGGGCTGACCGGCGCGAGGTCCCAGACATCGTGGGGCACGTACTGGAAGAACCAGCGGAGTTTTCCGGTGCGGCCGTCCAGTGCCACGACGGAGCCCGTGTAGAGGTTGTCCCCGGGCCGCACGCGGCCGTCGAGTGCGGGGGCCGGGTTGCCGACGCTGAAGTAGAGCGTGCGCGTGGATGGGTCGTACGCAGGCGTCATCCAGACCGATCCGCCGCCCCGCTTCCATGCGTCTCGGTACGTGGCGCTGTCCTCGCGCTCCGCGATGAGATCGCGGCCGAGCGACGTACCGAACGGGTCGGTGTCGCGCCACTCGCCCCACCACCCGTTGGGCGCCTCTCCGGGAGCGGGGATGGTGTACCAGCGCCAGGCGAGGTTCCCGGTGGCGGCATCGTAGGCGCTGACGAAGCCGCGCAGCCCGTAGTCTGCGCCGCTGACGCCGACGAAGACCTTTCCGTCGAACGCGAGCGGGGCCATGGTGAGACTGTAGCCATCCTCAGGGTCGGCGACCTCGGTGTCCCAGACGACCTGACCGGTCCGGCGATCGAGGGCGATGAGGCGGGCATCCAGGGTCGCCACGTGGACGTGGTCGCCGTAAATGCTCACGCCCCGGTTGTTCGGCCCACAGCAGAGTGACGTCCTGCGCAGCTCGGGCTTGAATTCCCACAGCTTCTGGCCGGTCGCGGCATTCAGCGCGATCACCCCGCTCTCCGCCGTCGTCAGGTACATGACGTTGCCCGCGACGATGGGGGTTGTCTCGAACGACTCGGCGACGCCCGTCTGGTAGACCCAGGCCGGGACGAGGCGGGAAACGTTCTCGCGGTTGATCTGCGTCAGCGCAGAGTAACGCTGGTTGTTGTAGGCGCCGCCGTAGACGAGCCACTCCGTGCCCGCGGCCTGTAGGCCGGCGAGTGCGGCATCCGTGACGGGCGCGAAGTTTGGAGTCGCCTCGCGGGCCGCCTCCTCGTCGTCCTGCGCTCGCCCTGCCGCATCGGAGCCGGCATCGTCACGGCACGAGCAGAGCGTCGCCGCGGCGACGAGCCAACCGAGGAGAACAGCGCGCACGTCCACCACCCTTCCCGGCCCGCGCCGGGCGTGCCGGTGCCTGGTCCTACCTGGAACCGGCTCCTGCCGAAGTGCAAGAAGGGTACCGATGCGGCTCTTCGGCTGCGCCGCAGTCGCGGAGATCGCGCAGCGTCGGCAGGCGATCGCCATCGATCGCGCTCGCGGCTGGATGCGTGTCCCGCTTTGTGGCACCTGGTCCCGCGTGCTTCGCCCGCCGCGTGCAGGACTGGCGTATGCCTTGCATCCCCCGCCGCGGCCGGGTCGGCAACCGTGGGCGGTTTCCGACCGAGCATCAGCGGTCGAGGGCGGATGAAACCGGTGCAGGCGCGGCGGCCGTGGAGGCCGCACGCGCTTTTTCTTGTGTTCGTGGCGGCGTCGTGCGGAGCGGCGTGCGCGGCCCGGACGCCCGGCGCCCGGGCCTACCCGGAGCTCGTCCGCTTTGCCGGGCGGGAGATCGAAGACGTCGATTTCGCCGGTGCCGCGCCGTTCACTGAGGACACCCTGGAGGAGCTGGTCCAGACGCAGCCCAGCCGTTGCAGCATCCTCGGGCTGCCCATCTGCCCGTTCGGGTTGGGCGAGCAGGAGGAGTTCCTGGACCTGGATCGCCTGCGCGCAGACGCCCTGCGCCTTGCCGTCTTCTACCGTCAGCACGGCTTCTTCGGCACGGAGGTGGAGCCCGAGGTCCGCCCCAGGGCCAACGGGGATGTCGTCGTCACCTTCTCGATCCGGCGAGGCGACGCGGTGATCCTGCGCTCCCTCGAGCTGGAAGGCGTTGCGGGCGTCCTGGACTCCGCGGCGTTGCGCCGACGACTGCCGCTGCGCGTCGGCGAGCGGTTCGATCTCGTGGAGTTCGCTGCCTCGAGGGACACGATCCTGGAGGAGCTCCGGGAAGAGGGCTACGTGTACGCGCGGGTCCTCCGCGAGTTCACCGCGGACACGGTGAACGACGTCGTCGACGCCACGCTCACGGCGTTGCCGGGCCCGCGCGTCGTGGTGGATTCGATCGTCGTGACCGGCGCGAACAGTCTCGGCAGGGATGCGACCCTGAAGCAGTTGACGTTTCGCGAAGGCGAGATCCTGCGGCTCGACCAGATCGAGGAGAGCGAACGCAACCTCTACGCGCTCGACATCGTCCGGTACGCGAGCATCCGCATCTCCCCGGACACGCTCGGCCGCGTGCCGGCGGACAGCACAGGCGTGCTGGTCGTGGTCCGGATCGTCGAGGCGCCCGTGCACGTCGTGGATGCGTCGGCGGGCTTCGGGACGGTGGACTGCCTTCGCGCGGACGTGCAGTGGACCAGCCGGAGTCTCGGCGGCGGCGCGCGTCGGCTCTCGCTCGCGGCGTCGGTCAGCAAGGTCGGGATCGGCGCACCCCTGGACCTGCAAGCAAGCGAGGCGGTTTGCCGAGAGTTCCGGAACGAGCCGTTCCGGAGCCGGCTCGATTACCGCCTCGCCGCGGAGTTCACGGAGCCGGGCTTCATGGATGCGCGCAACCGTCTGACGGTGGCCGCGTTCGCCGAGCGGCAGTCGGAGCCGCGCATCTTCCAGCGCGAGGTGTTCGGCGGCCGGATCGCGCTGGCCCGCCGGCTCGGGCCGCGCGAGGCAGGGACGACGTCCTTCGGGTTCGAGCGCGGCCGGACGCTGGCGACGCCCGTGATCTTCTGCAGGGCGCTGCTGATCTGCCGCCCGGAAGACATCGCAAACGTGCGCCGGTTCCAGTGGCGCAACGCGCTGGGCGCCGCCTGGGCGCGTGACCGGACCGACCAGGAACGCGTGCTGGATCCGCGCCGCGGCTACCGCGTCTCGTCCTCCCTGACCTACGCCGCCGAGTGGCTGGGCAGCGACGCGAGCTTCGTGCGCTGGGTCGGCGATGCATCACGCTACTGGCCGCTCAGCGGGGATCGCGTGCTTGCCGCGGGGATCCGCCTGGGCAGCTTTTTCGGCACCGCATCCGTCAACGTGGACGATGATTTCCTGCCACCGGAGGATCGCTTCTACGCCGGCGGCGCGACGAGCGTGAGGGGCTTTGCGCGCAACGGACTGGGTCCCGTGGTCTACGTCACGGACGATTTCGTGCTCGATCCGCTGACGGGAGATACGCTCCCCAGCGGGGACGTCACGTTCGTCCCGGTCGGCGGAACGGCGCTCGCGATCATCAACGTGGAGCTGCGGACGCCGGCACCGTTCGCCGCGGACCGGGTTCGGATCGCCTGGTTCGTCGATGCGGGCGCCCTCGAAGAGGGTGAAGTGTGGGACCTGCGGCCAGCGAAGTGGAGGATCACGCCCGGGGTCGGCGCGCGGATCCGCTCGCCGGTCGGGCCGATCCGCCTCGACATCGCATTCAATCCCTACGACCCCCGACGCGGTCCGCTCTTCCTCGCCCTGACGGACACGCTGATCCGGCTCGCGGACGACTTCGCCCCCGAACGCGGCTCGCTCCTGGACCGCTTCCGCCTGCACCTGGCCCTCGGCCAGGCCTTCTAGGGCGACGTGGGTGCGACATCGCGCCAGAACCGCGGCTCGGATCCGGCTCTCATCGCCGCCGTGCTCATTCTCCTCCTCGGCGTGGGCGCGTTGTCGCTCCATGAGCTCCTCGAAGCGGGCGCGCTGAGGCGCGTGCTGATCGAGAGGCAGCCGGTTCCCGAGGAGGAAGCCGTCGCGCCGGGCGCGACGCCGGCGCCGCCCGCGCCAATGCCCACGCCAACGCCCCGGACGGTGCCGGGCCCGCCTGCGCCGCGCGCAGCCCCGCCCGTCGCGCCGCCGGCTGGGCGCGCCGACACGCTCCCGCTGGCGCCGCGGCCCGCTGCAGGCACGCGGTTCCGCTCGTACGGCATCGCCCGCTTCGAACGAGACATCCTTGCCCAACTCGACCGCGACCGACCCGCGCCCGAGCCGCTGACGGGTGTCGCCCGTGTGCGGATCGGTGACATCGTCGTCTTGGATCCGGCCGGTGGACGTTTCGCCACGGCAGAGAGCCTTTCGGTGGGAGTGGATCTCGGCGCGCTGCGGGCGGGCGATCTGCTGATCACGGACGCCGTCCTCCTCCGGCCCGACGTGAGCATCCGGAGGGCGCCGGGCCGGCCCTGGAACTACGAGCAGGTCTGGCGGCGGCTGGTGGGTCTGCCCGCCGGGCGTGAGGACGGCGATCCGCTCGAACGCGCGACCGTCCGCATCGAGGACCTCGTGATCCGGGAGGGGCGCGCCGTGGTCGAGGGGCCCACCACCCGCTTCGCGCTGCTCGGCATCGATGCCGTCGTGGAGCAAGCCAGCCTGGCGGACCCGACGCGCGCATCGCCGGAGCTCCTGATCCGGACAGCGAGCGCGGATGTGGTGCTCCCGGAACCGGGCCGGCGCTTCGCGGCCACCGCGGCCGACGCGATGCTGCTCTTCGATGACAGCGTTGCCTTCACTGCCGCTTCAGGAACGGTGGACGACGCGCGCCTGAGCGACATCCGCGGAGTCTCCCATCCCCGCACGGGTCTCGAGCTCTCCTTGCGGGCCGAAGGCGTTCGCCTTGCGACCGTGCAGTGGCTGGTGCCGCAGCTCCCCGCCGAGGGCGAGGCGTCGTTCACGCTGGCGTTGGAGCCGCTCGCCGGTCGGCGCAGGCGCGTTGCGCTCACCGAGCTCGATGCACGCTCGGGTGCATCGCGGCTCACGGGCGCCATCGCCATGGTGGTCGGCGGTCCGCGGCCGGCCCTGGAGACGGCGCAACTGCGAGCGGATCCGCTGGAGCTGGCGTTGCTCGAGCCCCTCCTCGGCAGGCAACCCTTCAGCGGCCTGCTGCGCGGCACGATCACGGCCAGCGACGGCAACCTCCGCTTCGACGTCGCAGCAGAGCTGACCGCGGCCGGTGCAGCGCGCGGGTTCAACGCGGAGCTGACCGGGACGGCGGTATACGGCGCCGACGGGTTCCGGCTGACGAACCTCACCGCGGAGCTGACGGAAGCGCCGCTCGCCGCCTTCCGGCCGCTCGTGCCGGTGCTGCCGTTGCGCGGGACGGTCACCGGCCGCATTTCCGTGGTCGGCCCACCGGCCGCGGCGCCGCTCGAGCTGGATGTGAGACTCGCCCTGGCCGTCGGCGTGCTGCTGGTGCGCGGGGACCTGGACCTGCGCGGCCGCGAGCCGGCCTATCGGCTGGAGGGCCGCGTGCTCGACGTCTCCCTCGCGGCCCTCTTCGGCAGGCGGGCGCCGCCGGCCCGGCTCACGGCGGACTTCTCCCTTTCCGGCTCGGGCACGGACGCATCGACCGCAGATCTCGCGCTCACGCTGGCAGGGCGTTTCACGGGCTGGCGGACGGACGCGGGCGACGGCGTGGCCGTCGAGCTCGCGCTGGCGGACGGCGTGCTCCGCGTCGAGCGCGGCGTCCTCGCGCTCGCGACCCTCGATGCGGAGGCCACCGGCACCTGGAGGTTCGTCCCGCCCGCTGACGGTGCAATCCGCTACGTCATCCGCTTCGCATCTCTCTCTCCGTTCGCTGCATACCTTCCGCTCGCCGCGGACAGCATTGCCGAAGGCGAGCTGGTTGCGGAGGGGGACCTCACCGGTCCTGCGGAGGGCGTGAGGCTGCGCGGCACGGCATCCGGCGAGGCCTTGCGGCTCGACGGCTGGCGGGCGGCCTCGCTCGAGGCCACGTACGAGGTGGAGCCGCGCGCCGTGCCGGCCGCGTTCGCCGTCGTGGCATCGGCGCGCGGCGTCCGGGCCCCTGCAGCCGGCGCGTACGACACGGCGCGCGTCGAGTACCGGCAGGAGCCGCCTCTCTTCTCGCTCGAGGTCGCGGGCGCCCGACGAGGCGGCGGCGTCCTGGAGCTGGCCGCAGACGGACGCATCCTCGAGCAGGGGCGCCGCGAGGCGCTGCTGCTCCGCTTCGTCGCGGACGCGGATGGCCGGCGCTGGGTGCTCGCCCATCCGGCCACCCTCGCCTGGGGTGGCGTCGGCGGCCTGGCCGTCGACGACGTGCGCATCGTGGAACAGGACGGCCCCGGCCGCCTCTCGGTAGACGGGCAGGTGCCGCGCGAGGGCCCTGCGGACCTCATCATCGCGACGGCGGCCCTGCCGGTCGATGGCCTGTTCGAAGCCGCCTTCCGCGACACGACAGCCGGCGGCCTGCTCTGGCTGGATGCGCGGGTGGGCGGAGTTGCGGCGGCGCCCGTGGTCCAGGCGGAGTTCCGCGTTGAGCAAGCGTCCGTGCAGGGCGTCGCGTTGGGACGGCTCTCGGGCGATCTCCGCTACGCCGGCCAGCGGCTGGAGGTCGACGCGTCCTCCTCGCTGGAGCCGGCGCGAGCCCTCGAGGTGCGCGTTTCCCTGCCCTTCGACTTCACGCTGGAGGCGCCGCCGCGCTGGCGCGTGCTGGACCGTGGCCCGCTGCGTGCCTCGGTGCTGGCCGACAGCGTCGGCCTTGCCGCGTTCGAGCCCTGGCTGAGCGATGTCCGCGACCTCGAGGGCGCCTTCAGCGGAAGGGCGACCCTCAGTGGCACGGTCGATGCGCCGCAGCTCGCCGGATCGTTCGCGTTGCGCGGCGGCGCCGTGACTCTCATCGCGCTGGACCGGCGCTACACGAACATCTCCGCGGACATCGAGCTCGCGGGTCAGCGGATCATCGTTCGCGATCTGCGCGCGCGGAGCGACGGCTGGGCCGTCGCGACCGGCACCATCACCTTCGAAACGTTGAGCAGGCCCATCCTGGACTTGAGCGTGGAGTTCCACGGGTTCCGCGCTTTTTCCGCCCGTGATGGCGAAGCCGCCGCCGTCACGGGCGAGATCGCGCTGACGGGTCCGATCGCCGAACCGGTCGTGGCGGGGCGCGTATTGCTGGAGGATGGCACGGTGCCTGTAGATGTCTTGACGGGCGTCCAGCAACCCGAGCTCGAGCTCTACGCGGAGAGCGAGCTGCTCGCGATCCCGGGGATCGACGATGGCGCGCCTCCGCCGACCTCACCGCTTGCGTCGCTCACGTTCGACCGTCTGGTGGTCGTCGCCGGCGATGCCCTTTGGTTCGACACGGAGGAGACCCGCGTGCGGCTCGCGGGCCAGCTCGTCCTGATCGGCGGGGGCGATGACCTCCGCATCTTCGGGACGCTACAGGGTGAGCGTGGCACGTTCACGCTCGAGGCGGGCCCCGTACTGCGGCGCTTCGATGTCGAGCGCGCCGAGGTGCGCTTCCTCGGTTCGACGCCGCCGGACCCGATGCTGGACGTGACGGCGGTACGCCGGGTGCCGCTCGGGGCGCAGCGCGAGATCGACATCGTCGCCCGGATCACGGGGACGGCGTCCAATCCCGTCGTTTCGTTCACCACGCCGGAAGGCGCTGCCATCCCCGAATCGGAGCTGCTCAGCTTCCTCGTCTTCGGCCGACCGAGCTTTGCGCTCGGCGAAGCAGAGTTTCTCGGGCAAGGGTTGCTGGGCGAGTTCTTCCTCACGGGACTCACCGAGCTGACGGCGATCGAGCTCGAGCGGGAGCTCGAGGCCGACCTCGGCCTGGATTTCTTCGAGATCCGTCCCGGCTTCGGCGCGTTCGGCGGGCTGGGTCTGCCGACCGTCGCGTTCGGGAGGGAGATCGCGGAAGACGTCTTCCTGACGGTGGAACTCGGCCTGGGCAGACTGGCGGGTGTGGAGACGACCGCGGCGATCGCCGTGCGTCTTCAATGGAGGATCGACAATGAATGGCAGCTCGAACTCGCGCTCGAGCCGGCGACGCGCGCACGTCTGCTCCGCGGCGGCACGGTGGTGCTTCCGCTTGCCCCGCCCGAGCAGCAACTCCTCATCCTCATCCGTCGGCGGTGGACCTACTGAAGCGGCATCGACTGCGCCGCCTGGGTGCGCAGACTTGTCATACTGCGCGGGCCTCCTGCATCTTCAGGCCGCTCTTGGCGCGGCGCAGCGCGGAATCCAGAATGGCGATCTGCACGCGCGTCAGCGAATCGTCGGAGATCATCCGGCGAGGCCTGATTCGCTCGACGTTGGGCAGCAGGGCCTCGTCCACCCACTGCGGCGTGCCGGGCCACAGGAAGACGGTCTTCGCATTGCGGGCGGCCGCGAGCAGCTCGGCCCGATCGGTCGCTGCGATGAGCTGCAGGTTCTCCACGGCGGCCGGCCCGAAGTCGCAGTGCTCCAGCGCGCGCCGGACCTTCTGCTCGAGCACCGGCGCTTCGACCACGATCAGGACCCGGCCCTGCGCGAGGCGCTCGCGCAGCTGCCGCAGCAGGCTGGGCGCCAGCGTCGCCTCGATGATGACGCGGCCTGGCGCGAGCAGCGCGAGGTCCGCACCATGATACGGCGTGGTGACGAGGGCGGGCGCGTCCGCCAGTACGGGCTCGCCGGACCGCAGCTCATCGAGCACGCACGGCACCGCATGGACGTCCAGCCGCTCACGCAGCTCGGCGGCGAGCGCCTCCGCCTGCGCCCAGTTGCACTCCACGACTGGCAGAGGCAGGCGCTCCACTTCCGCG
>DATCLK010000122.1:0-6139 GCA_036563975.1 Longimicrobiales bacterium
CGATCACGGCGTCCAGCACGTCCGCGCCTTCCGTGATCATCCGGAACGCCCGCTCGACCGCCGTCTCCGTGCCGCCGTTGCGATAGCGATGCCCGTTCGCGGACGCCACGACGACCGGCCGCGCCGCGCGCACGTGCACGGCCGGCGCCCGGCCTGACGCAAAGAGCGGGTGCGCTCCCGCAAGGCCCGCGGTCGCTGCTGCGCCCGTCAGCGCGCTCGTGACCAGGAACTCGCGGCGGCTCAGTCTGTCGCTCATCGGACCGTCCCTACACCTGGGGGATCGTTGCTGGCCGCCCCACCGCCTCGCGGCGGGGCCCACACGTCGGCGGATATTGAGGCGCGGGCCGACCCGGGACAAGGAGGCGAGCCGGTGCCCGGTCGCATCGCTGCGCAACCAACCGCGCCGGCCCCGCAGCCGCGTCTCACCGCGCGCGGCGCCCTGCCGCGCGTGTCGGGTTGTGCCGCGCACCTTGCCTCGTGCCGCGCATCGGATCATGCCGTGCGCGCGGACGCCGCGGAGAGGCGGCGGGCACCGGCACGTCCGGCCGGTGCCCTGCGGGAGGACGGCGGCAACGTGCGGGAGGACGGCGGCCACCTGTGGTCCGCCGGCGCCCAGCGTCGCGGAAGGACGGTGGCCGATCGTACCCGGATCGGCAGGTCAGGATGGGCCGACGGCACCCACGATTCGGGACGCCCGCAGCGGCCCAGGGCGGCCGCCCGTCGCAAAATTTCGCGCCGCGACTGGCTTTCTCGCGGCGACTCGATCCGGCCGACCGACCACCGCGTTCCATCGCGCACGTACCTCGGGCTCTGTCCGCGGCAATTGTTGGTCGTCGATCGCGGGCGGCGGGCAGCTCGACACGAGGGGCGCCGGAACCCGCGAGCGGACCGCCGCCCAGGCGACGGCAGCCCCCGCGCGCACGCAGCTCCGAACGAATCGGCGCCCGTACGGGTTGTTCCGCGCGAGCAGCCCCCGCGCGCACGCAGCTCCGAAAAACCGTTGAGCACCACCACGATCCGGCGTGCGACCGCTGCCGAATCCCGTACCAACACTTCCTGCGGACAGAGCCCGATGTGTCCGGATAGCGATGGACGTAGTCGGTTCGAGCCGCCGGAACCGGCCGGGACCAACCTGAACCGACCCAATTTGCCATGGACCGGTCAGAATCGCCTGAACCGGCCGAATCGCGATCCCGCAGTGGTCCGCGGCCGCATCGAGCCGGGCGTCGGCCTCGCACTGATTCGGCCGTTGATCGCGCATCGATTCGGCCTTTGGTCTCGCATTGAACCGGCCGTCGGCCGTTGATCTTGCATTGAACCGGCCGCCGGGCCCGCATCGAACCGGCCACCGGGCTCTGCTCCGCGAGCACCGCTTCCACGATGCGCGTTGCCGGGCCGCCGTGCCCGAGTGACGCAAGCGGGCATTAGCTTCCAGTTCTGAGCGGGCCACCACAGCGACCGCAGCGGCGCGTGTCCCGCCCGGGCACCAGCCCGGCTTCGTGATTGCCCGCGTACGCGCGCCGCGCGATGCATGCCGGTGCAGCGGTTTGCCGACAGCGGGCCGACGTGCGAGATTCAGCGCCGCGGCGCCGCCCCGACGCCGCGCGAACGAGACTCCCGGCGCGGGCGGCCGGCGAAGGGGAAGGCAAGGCGTGGCGAAGCAGAGGCGCCGGCCGGGCCGCGGCGAACGAACCGGCCCGCGAGACGTACTCCCTCCGAGGATGATGACGTCCCCCGACCCCCTCGCAGCTGGAGCCAGGAGCCGCCACGGCACCCACTCCGCAGCCACTTCATCCCCACAGGCGTCTGACCCGACGCGGGACACGGGATGGTACCGGGGGGCGCGCGCCGACGCGTCTGCCAACGATGCCGACGCACCCACGAGCGACGCCGACGGTCGCACCAGCGACACCGGCGCACGTACGAGTGCCGCTGATTCGCGCACGAGCGGCACCAATACGGCTACGAGTCGCCCGGGCACACCCACGAGCGGCGCCGACGGGCCCAGCAGCGAAACCGGCGCACGTACGAGCGACACCAACGCGCCGACCACTCCAAGCCTCGCGATGCCCCCTGCCGGCGACGCCTCGCCCGCTGACCTCGCCGCGTCGCACCACGACCAGGGCGCGGAGGACACCTGGTTTCGCCGGAGGTACGGCGCCGTGCACGGGCTGCGCGTCGCGTACTTCTGCGCCGAGTTCGGCCTGACGGAAGCGCTGCCCATCTACGCGGGCGGGTTGGGCGTGCTCGCCGGCGATTATCTCCGGTCGGCGAGCGACCTGGGCCTGCCGGTCGTGGGCGTCGGGCTGCTCTACCGGGAGGGCTACTTCACGCAGCGCGTGGACAGCGCGGGCTGGCAGGCGGAGCACTACCGGCGCGTGGATCCGGAGTCGCTCCCGCTGACGCTCGAGCGCCGCGCAGATGGCGAGCCCCTCGTCGTCTACTCCCCGTTCCTCGACCACCGCGTCTACGCGCAGGTCTGGCGCGCCGACGTGGGCGGCGTCCCGCTCTACTTGCTGGACACGGACATCCCGCTCAACAGCCCTGAGGACCGCCGCATCACGGACCGGCTGTACGGCGGCGACGGCGAGCACCGGCTGCGCCAGGAGATCGTGCTCGGGATCTGCGGCATGCGCGCCCTCGCCGCTCTCGGCCGCGCGCCCACCGTGCTGCACCTCAACGAGGGGCACGCCGCGTTCGCCGCGGTCGAGCGCGCGCGCCAGGCCACCGGCGAGCGGCACGGCCTGTTCCGGGAAGCCGCCGAGCGCCTGCGCGACAGCGTGGTCTTCACCACGCACACGTCCGTGCCCGCCGGTCACGACGCCTTTCCGCCCGACCTGATGGAGCGCTACCTGGGCGGCTACGTCTGGGAGATGCGCGAGCCGTGGGACCGCTTCCTCGCGCTCGGCCGGTGGGACCCCGCGAACCCGTACGAGCCGTTCAACATGACGCTGCTCGCGGTGCGGCTCTCCGGCCAGATCAACGGCGTGAGCCGGTTGCACGCCGCGGTTTCGCGCCGCATGTTACGCGGCGCATGGCCTGATCTGCCGGAAGAAGAGGTGCCCATCACCCACGTCGCCAACGGCATCCATCTCGCCACGTGGGTCGCGCCGCCCATGGCCCGGCTCTACGACGCGCATCTCGGGCCCGGCTGGCGCGAGCAGGCGGACGACATCCACTGGCACGCCGCGCTGCACCTGCCCATCGAGGCGCTGTGGGCCGCACGCCGCGAGCAGCGCGCCGCACTCGTCGACCGCGTCCGCGAACGCCTCGCCGCGCAGTGCGCGCGCAGAGGCGAGGATGCGAGCTGGACGGCGCGGGCGCTGGACCCGGACGTGCTGACGATCGGCTTCGCGCGCCGCTTCGTCACGTACAAGCGCGCGACGCTTCTGCTCACGGATGAAACGCTTCTCGAGCGCATGATCACCGAGGGCAGCGTGCAGTTCGTCTTCGCGGGCAAGGCGCACCCGCACGACCAGCCCGGCCGCGAACTGATACATCGCGTCGTCCAGTTCGCGGCGCGACCCGAGGTCCGCGAGCGCTTCATCTTCCTCGAGGACTACGACCTCGCGCTCGCGCACGAGCTCGTCGCCGGCGCGGATGTGTGGCTGAACGTGCCGCGCCGGCCCCGCGAGGCCAGCGGTACCAGCGGGATCAAGGCCGCGGCCAACGGCGCGCTCAACCTAAGCATCGCAGACGGCTGGTGGGCTGAGGCGTGGGCAGAGCACAACGCGCTGCCCCACCCCATCGGCTGGTGCATCGCGACGGAGCCCGCCGGCGACGACCGGGAGCAGGACCTCCGCGACGCCGGCGAGCTGTACCGCATCCTCGAGTCCGAGGTCATCCCGCTGTTCTACCGCCGCGCGGGCGACGCGCCGCCGCTCGAGTGGTGCGAGCGCGTGCGCGCGTCCATCCGGCAACTCCTGCCGTACTTCAATACGCACCGTATGGTCGCTGAGTACACGGAGCGGTTCTACATCCCGGCGCACGCCGCCGCCATGGGGCCGGATGCGCCGCCTTCCAATGCGGCCATAGCCGCGAGTTGAGGCATCGATGACTCCACCGACAGGCCCGGGGCCCGGGCGTACCGACGCGAGCGGCGCGCCGCAGCACGAGCGCACGTCGCAGTTCCTGCTCGCCCCGCTGGAGCGGCGAGTGTTGCCACGGATCGCGAGGGCATTGCCCGCACGCGTGATGCCGGACCACCTCACCGCGCTCGGTCTGCTCGCGTCCACGCTCATCGCGGCGGCATACCTGCTGTCGCGCCGCGACGAGGCCTGGCTGTGGGTCGCCAGCGCGCTCCTCGTCGTGCAGTGGTTCGGAGACAGCCTGGACGGCACGCTCGCGCGCGTGCGCCGCACCGAGCGGCCGCGCTACGGCTACTACCTCGACCACATCACCGACGCGTACTCGACCAGCATCATCGGGCTCGGCCTCGGGATGTCTGAGTTCATGCTCACCGCGGTCGCGCTCGCCGTCGTCGTCGTGTACCTGATGATGTCCATCAACGTCTACCTCGAGACGTACGTGTTCGGCGAGTTCCGGTTCAGCTACGGCAAGCTCGGACCGACCGAGGTTCGCGTGATCCTGATCCTGCTGAACACCGTCGCGCTGCTGTGGCGGCCCGTGCTGTTCGAGGTCGGCGGGATCCCGGTGACCGGGTTCGACATCGCGGGCACGGCCGCGGCGCTCGCGATGCTGGTACTGCTGCTCGGTCGTGTGGCCAGCAACCTGCGCACGCTCGGCCGGCTCGAGCCGCCAGGGCGGCCGCGCCCGGAGTGAGCACGCGCACACGCTTCCATGATCCTCGCGCTCGTCCTCGCCGCGGCCATCTCCGCCGCCGCGTTCCGCGCCCGCGCGCTCTCGATCGACGGGGCGCTCGCGGCCGTCGTCGTCGGCACGATCGTGTTCGGCATGGGCGGGACGGCATGGGCGATCCTGCTCCTCGCGTTCTTCATCTCCTCGAGCGCGCTCACGCGCTGGCGCGCTGCGGTCAAGGCTGCTGCAGGCGAGGAGGTGGCGAAGGGCGGGCGGCGGGACGCGGTGCAGGTGCTCGCGAACGGTGGCATCGCGACGCTGCTCGCCGCGCTCGCCGCGCTGCGGCCGGACCTCGCGCTGTTCCCCGCGTTCGCGGGCGCGATCGCCGCGGCCACCGCGGACACCTGGGCGACGGAGGTCGGGCTGCTCAGCCGTGGGATGCCGCGGCTCATCACGACGGGCCGCAGGGTGCCTGCCGGCACGTCAGGCGGTGTGACGCCGCTCGGCACCGCGGCGGCGCTCGCGGGCGGCGTGTTCATCGGCGCGCTGGCCGCAGTGCTCGTACACCTCGGCTGGGCCACCTCGTCGCATTCGGTGGGCGACGTCGTCGCAGCCGCCTCGGCGGCGACACGCGCCGACGCAGGCGCGGCTGCCCGCATCGCGCTGGTGACGCCGGCCGCCGCGCTGCTCGCCGCGCTCTTCGACAGCCTGCTCGGCGCGACCGTGCAGGCGGCCTATCACTGCCCGCGCTGCGACAGGACGACGGAGCGACGCGTGCACCGCTGCGGCACGCGCACGACGCGCACGCGCGGTCTCGCGTGGATCGACAACGACGCCGTGAACCTCGCCGCGACGGCGGCGGGGGCGGTGGTTGGGTGGTGGGTGGGGTAGGTCGGCAGGCGGACGTGCCACGACCGGCCGCGTGCCCAGTCGAGCGCCTGGGCGCGCAGTCGTGCGGTGAGCGTCGTCGCGCCGCTCGCGGCGGCATCCCGGTGCGCCGTCACGCGTATACGGTAACGGGATGCCGCGGCGAACGGGAGGCAGCGCGCATATGCCGGCGCGGGAGGCGACACGCGGATGCCGGCGCGGGTGACGGCACGCCGACAGCCACGCGCGAGGCAGGAAGCAGACGGCGAACGGGAGGCGGCGCGCGGACGGCGGCGCGACGGGCGCTACTCCAGCGCCTGCACCTCGTGCGCGATCGCGCCCGCGTCCGGCTCGCCGACGTAGCGCACGCGCACCCGCACGCGCCCGTCGCGCCACTGCTCCAGCTCGTCCAGCGACGCCGCGCGCTTGCGCACCACGAACAGGTAGCCGCGGCCGCCGCCATCCTCCTCGACCCGGATCCGGTCATCCTGCACGATCGTGATCCGGCCGTAGA
>DATCLK010000123.1:0-11830 GCA_036563975.1 Longimicrobiales bacterium
GTGCGGGGATCGCCGGCCTCCCGCTCCCGCTCACCGCGATCCAGATCCTCTGGCTGAACCTGGTGACCGATACGTTCCCCGCGCTCGCCCTGGCGCTCGAACCTGCCGAGGCGAACATCATGGACCGCCCACCGCGGGACCCGCATGCGGCGATCCTCTCCGCGCGCTTCCTCCGCGCCATCGCATTCTACGCCACGCTCATCACCGCACCCGCCCTCGCCGCGTTCCTCTGGGGCCTCGATGGTGCGGAAAGCGAGGCGTATGCACGCACGCTGTGCTTCATGACGCTCGCCTTCGGGCAGGTCTTCCACCTCGGCAACGCGCGCAGCCCCGGCGCCGTCATCCAGCCGCGGCTCGCGGTGCGCAATCCCTACGCCCTCGGCGCCGTCGGCATCACGCTCGCCCTCCAGTTCCTCGCCGTCCACTTCGGGCCGCTCGCCGCCGTGCTCGAAACGACGCGGCTCTCGCCCGTCGACTGGCTCGCCGTCCTCGGGCTCGCGCTGATCCCCGCCGTGATCGGCCAGACGCTGAAGATGCGCCACCCGATGATCAGCGGCGCCTGAACGGGGATCGTCGATCCGGCTGCCCCCCGCTCCCAGGACTTCGCCGGCCCAGCCCCGCCGCACGCTTCTTGCGCGCACAGTCCGACTGGATCACGCGCTCCGCGCACGGCTCGACGTGCGGGGATCGCGCAGCGAAGGAGTTGCTCCGATGGCCGATTCGCAGCCCTCGACCATCCGGCTCCAGGTCGCCGGCGCCAAGCCGCAGGATGTCGGCCGCGGCACCGCCCGGCTGCCGAGCGATGCGCTCCGCTCGCTCGGCCTCCGCGAGGGCGACGTCGTCGAGGTCATCGGCAAGCGCTCGACGGGGGTCATCGCCCTGCCACCCTACCCAGAGGACAACGGGATCGCCATCATCCGGCTGGATGGCCTCGAGCGCAGCAACGCCGGCGTCGGGATCGGCGACTCCGTGCAGGTCCGCCGCGCCGAGACCCAGCCCGCGCGCCGCGTCGTCCTCGCGCCATCGCAGCCCAACGTCCGGCTCATGGGCTCGGGGGACGCGCTCCGCCGCACGCTGTTCGGCCGCCCTGTCACTGCCGGCGACCTCGTCTCGACCTCGATCTACCAGCGCGCCGCCACACCGCTGGAGCGGGGCCTCTTCCCCGAGGATCTCTTTCGCACGCTCTTCGAGCTGCCGGCCTACGGGCTCCAGGAGTTCCGGCTGCGCGTCGTCGCTACCCAGCCGCGCGGCATCGTGCGCGTCGCCGAAGACACGGAGATCGAGCTGCTGCCCGAGTACACCGAGGCGGAGGAGGCAGCCCGCGGCGCAGTCACCTACGACGACGTCGGCGGCCTGGGCGACACCATCACCCAGGTCCGCGAGATGATCGAGCTGCCGCTCAAGCACCCCGAGCTGTTCCAGCGGCTCGGCATCGACCCGCCCAAGGGCGTGCTGCTGCACGGCCCGCCGGGCACCGGCAAGACCCTGCTCGCGCGCGCCGTCGCCAACGAGGCGGACGCCGGCTTCTACCATATCGCCGGCCCCGAGATCATGGGCCGCTTCTACGGCGAGTCCGAGCAGCGCCTGCGCGACGTCTTCCAGCAAGCGCGCCAGAACGCGCCCTCCATCATCTTCATCGACGAGCTGGACTCGATCGCGCCCAAGCGTGAGCAGGTCGCGGGCGAAGTCGAGCGGCGCGTGGTCGCGCAGCTCCTGACGCTCATGGACGGCCTCGAGCCGAGGCAGAACGTCGTCGTCATCGGCGCCACCAACCGCGTGGACGCCATCGACGAGGCGCTTCGCCGCCCGGGCCGCTTCGACCGCGAGATCGTCGTCGGCGTCCCCGACCAGACAGGCCGGCGCGAGATCCTCGCCATTCACACGCGCGGCATGCCGCTCGCCGAAGATGTGGACCTCGACGAGATCGCGCGGATCACCTACGGCTTCGTCGGCGCCGACCTCGCCGCGCTCACCCGCGAGGCCGCCATCGACGCGCTGCGACGCAACCTGCCCAACATCGACCTCGAGGCCGCCGAGATCCCGTCCCACGTGCTGGAGCAGCTCCACGTGACGCACGACGACTTCATGAACGCACTCAAGCGCGTGCAGCCCTCCGCGCTGCGCGAGATCATGATCCAGGTGCCGGACGTCGGCTGGGACGACATCGGCGGGCTCGACGAAGCCAAGCGCGCGCTGCGCGAAGGCGTCGAGCTGCCGCTCAAGCATCCGGAGGCGTTCGAACGCATCGGCATCCGGCCCGCCAAGGGCTTCCTCCTCTTCGGGCCGCCCGGAACCGGCAAGACGCTGCTTGCCAAGGCCGTCGCGCGCGAGTCCGACGCCAACTTCATCGCCGCCAAGTCATCCGACCTGCTCTCCAAGTGGTACGGCGAGTCCGAGCAGCAAGTCGCGCGGCTGTTCCAGAGGGCGCGCCAGGTCGCGCCGGCTGTCATCTTCATCGATGAGATCGACTCGCTCGCGCCGCAGCGCGGGGGCAGCCTGGGCGAGCCCGCGGTCACCGAGCGGGTCGTGAACACGATCCTCGCCGAGATGGACGGCCTCGAGGCGCTCCAGGGCGTCGTCGTCATCGGCGCGACCAACCGGCCCACGCTGCTCGACCCGGCGCTGCTCCGCCCCGGGCGCTTCGACGAGCTCGTCTACGTGCCCGTCCCCTCGCGCGAGGGCCGGTTGCACATCCTCCGCATCCACACGGCCGACATGCCGCTGGCCGAGGACGTGGACCTCGAATCCATCGCCGACCGTACCGAGGGCTACACGGGCGCAGACCTCGAGGACCTCGTGCGCCGCGCCGGGCTGCACGCCTTGCGCGACAACCTCGAATCCACCGAAGTCCCGATGCGCTTCTTCGAGCGGGCGCTCAAGGAAGTGCGCGCGTCCGTCACGCCCGAGATGGAGCGGGAGTACGAGGAGCTGGCCGAGACGCTCAAGCGCGAGTCGCCGCGGGGGCCGCGGCGCATCGGATTCAGCGTCGACGAGGGGAGGATGGCGGCGGACTGACTGAGGCGTTCACACGGCGGGCTGGGAATGCTGGGCCTGCACGCCGCTTCCCGTGCGGGTGCGCTGTGGGACCGGCCGCTGGCTCCAGCTTCAGCCCCTCGGACGGCCCAGCCCCGCGAACCCGAGAGGCACCAGGACGAAGAAGAAAACCCCGCCGAGCGCCCCGGCTCTCAGCGCCGTGCTGCGGGTGAGCGACTCCGGCATCCCCTCCACCGGACCGGCCAGCGCCAGATAGTCCATCAGCGCCAGCAAGCCCAGACCCGCCCCGGCGAGGCCCAGGACCAGTACTCCGGCCCCCAGCGCCCGGTACGCCGCGAGCGACTGGGACCGCCGCAGGTAGAGGGCGGCATAGAAGAACGCGATCGCCATCACGAAGCGAGGCAACCCCTCGAGCGTGCTGGCGATCGCCACGAACTCCCACTGCGGGCTCGCCTGGTACTGCGCGATCCACAGGATGCCCAGATCCACGAGGCTCCAGAGGAACAGCAGGCCTCCCGCCGCCCACATCCCATGCGCCGCCAGCTTGCCCCAGGTGTCCGCCGCGTGCTGCGACGCACCCTCCCGGTCAACGAGAATCGGGCTCGGACCTAACATACCGATCGACACTCCATTCCGCCCGGCTCGATCCTCCGCCGGCCCTCGCTCCCACGAATGATTTCGACCCGGCCGCCGAAGGCCTCGGCCAGGCGGCGCGCCCAACCGCCGGGGACTCAGCCGCGGGTCATGGAACGCGGAAGCCTCTGGGAAGCGAGGAGCCCTGGGGATGCGGCCGGCGGCCGCGACGCCTGCGGGAGGCAAGGACCGTGCACCGCAGGGACGTCAGGCGTCTGGAGGCCCCAAGTCACGTTGGCACTGGTCCTTACAGCATCGGGCGGCTGCACGCAGGGGCGCACCGGCCCTGTCGCGAGCCCCGCGACGTGTGTCGGAACCGCCCCACAACGCGCGGCGCGTGCCGCGCTAGCCGCCGAAGCGATTCACCAGGATCTGCGCGATCCGCTCCGCCGCCCGGCCATCCCACAGCTCCGGCAGGCGCCGCCCGTTCCGGCGCTCGGCCCCCAGCGCGGCCAGCGCCTCCTCGGCGATCGCGCCCGGCTCCGCCCGCACCAGCCGGTTCGTCCCCTGCTCGATGGTGATCGGACGCTCGGTGTTCGGCCGCACCGTGAGGCACGGGACGCCGAGCACCGTGGTCTCTTCCTGGATCCCGCCGGAATCCGTGACCACGACTCCCGCATCACACATGAGGCCCAGGAACTCGAGGTAGCCCAGCGGCTCCAGCAACCGCATGGAGGAGCCGCCGCCCTCGGCGATCACCGCATCGAGCGTTCGCCGCGTCCGCGGATGCACCGGGAACACCACCGGCACCTCCGCAGCCACACGCTCCAGCCCCGCAACGATCGGCGCCAGCGCCTCCGGCGAGTCCACGTTCGACGGCCGGTGCAGCGTCACCAGCACGAAGCGCCCGGGGACGAGGCCGAGACGATCGGGCATGCGCAACGCGCGCGCACGCGAGCGATGCCGGAGCAACGTGTCGATCATCACGTTGCCCACGAAATGGATCCGCTCCGCGGGCACCCCCTCCCGGCGCAGGTTCTCGTTCGCGCTCGGCTCCGTCGTGAACAGCAGGTCCGAGAGCCGGTCGGTCACGACCCGGTTGATCTCCTCCGGCATGGACCAGTCGAACGAGCGCAGCCCCGCCTCCACGTGCGCCACCGGGATCCCGAGCTTCGCCGCCACGAGCGCGCACGCCAGCGTCGAGTTGACATCGCCGACCACCACCACCACGTCCGGCTGCCACTCGAGACACACGGGCTCGAACGCCTCCATCACCCGCGCGGTCTGGACCGCGTGCGTCCCCGAACCCACTCCCAGATTCACGTCCGGCCGGGGGATCTCCAGCTCCTCGAAAAACGTCCGGGAGAGGCGATCATCGTAGTGCTGGCCCGTGTGGACCAGATACTGGCAGACCTGGGGGTACTGGCGTAGCGCTTCCATCACGGGCGCGACTTTCATGAAGTTCGGCCGCGCGCCCGCGACATGCATGACCTTGATCATGGATCCTGGACCGTGAAGCCTCCCGCCGCTCCCGCCGCCCGGTGCCCCTCCTCCTCATCTGAGCAGCGTCACCAGCGTGACCACAGAGGGGAGCACGAACGCCGCCACGCGCAGCATTTCGCCGAAACCCAATGAACGCTGACGCGGCACCACCAGCCGATCCCCCGCCCGCACGCTGAGCTGGTCCAGGGTCCGCGCCTCGATGATCGCCTGCCGCAGCGCCTCGGCCCCCCAGATCGTCCGGTCGCCTCGCTCCACCCGGAGGGACCGCTGCGCCGCCTCCCGCGTCATCCCACCCGCCATCATCAGCACATCCGTCACCGGCGTCTCCGGCGCCAGCACGTAGAACCCCGGCCGCTCCACTTCGCCGGCCACCTCGATCCGGATCAGCGCCCGCGCCCGCACCACAGGATCCCGGTAAAAGCGCTTGAGGTGCTCCCGGATGTGGTCCTCCAGCTCGGACCGCAGCACGCCTTTCAGCGGGACCTCCCCCACCACCGGCAACAGGAGTGCGGGCCCCATCGCCACCGTGAACGTGTCCGAGAGCTGCTCCTCTCCCTCGACGAGGAGGAGGACGCGATCCCCCACCTGGAAGTCCCCCTCCACCAACCGCGCCCGGATGAGGGACGCCTCGTAGCGTGCCCGCTCCCGCAGGTCCTCCGAGTACCCGGCCGACGTCGTTGCCTGCTCGTAGCGGGCGAGGAGATCCTCCAACGCCGCGCGTGTCATGTTCGGGCGGCCGGGATCCCACGACGCGAGCGTCTGCCCCTGCGCCGCAGGCGCACCCAGCAACACCGCACAGGCCGCCAGGACCACACGCAGGCCCACCATCGAGCCCGGCCTCAGCACGCCGAGAACGATCCTTCCAGTGCTGCCCATGATGACATCTCCGATCCGCCAAACGGTCGGCGCTCCGTGCCCGCAGGGGACACGCGATGCACCCGGCCTTCCCCGTTCAGCTCCGTGCCTTCGTGCTCTCGAACAGCGGTCGTGCCTCCGGCGTCAACCCGAATCGCGCCAGCTGCGCCAGCGTCTCGAGGAGCACATCCGTCGCGTCCTGGGGCAACAACGCCCCACAGGACGCGCAAACCACCCTGGCCAACGAACGCTCTCCTGCCGGACAATCCAGTGCAGCCGGAACCGCCCTCGCTCCGCGCCGGACCCGGCTGGCCGAGCACCGCTCGCAAAGCATGTCCCCACTCCCACTCCGGATAGGACACGCCGAAGATCGCGCCTTCGGCAGCGCCACGGTCGATCCGGGCCGCCGCGTTTTCAAGATCGATGCCGCCTCGGCACCCACTGGCGGCAGCCCGGCCACACGCCGTTTTCCCCAGGCCGCTTCCACCCCGACAGTCCCGCTTCGCCCTGCTCCAAACGGCCCGCGTGTAGCAGGCCGGGAGCAAAGTGTCGCCTCCGCGCTGCAACCGGCCTCGCGCCCGTCGCGACCCGCGGATGCGCAAAGGGCCACAGGCATCAGCCGGACGCCCTCGCCCCTTTCGTCGCACGATTCCTGCAACATCATCGGCCCGAAAGCGAGAGCCCGGAATTCGTCCCGCGAGTGGCCGCCCTTCACGGCAAGCCGCTCCTCGATCTGACTCTCCGCTTCCCGTGCGTCACGACACGGAACAGCGAGCACATGAAGCCAGCGAACGGCGCGGCGGCACCCCTCGTCCTCGTTGCCAGCGACCAGGAATGGATCGGCTGGTCCATTGAGAGCATCCTGGGTCCCAATGGATTCGCTGTCCTGCGGACCTCCAGCGGCAAGCACGCCATCGAAGCGTGCCGCAACTCCCGCCCGGACATCCTGTTGCTCGACGTGGACCTGCCCGACCCCGACGGCATCGAGACCTGTCGGCTCATCTGCAGCGATCCGGGGTTTCCGAGCAGCACGCCGGTCCTGCTCACCACCGCAGGCCCCGCGACCAGACAACAGCGGCTCGAGGCCCTCAAGGCGGGCGCCTGGGACATCATCGGGTTCCCGCTCGATGCCGAAGAGCTCGTGCTCAAGCTCAACGCGTTCGCGCGCGCCAAGCTCGAAAGCGACCACGCCCGGGATCACGGCCTCCTGGACGAAGCCACGGGCCTCTACAACCTGCGCGGCATCCTCCAGCGCGCCAGGGAGATCGGCGCCGATGCCGCGCGCCATGACCGCCCCATGGCGTGCATCATCTTTTCGCTCGCGCCCGGGCTCGAGGACCCCGATCTCCTGCGGCGACTCGCCGAAACGTTCCGCGAAGCGGTCCGCAAGTCCGATGTCGTCGGCCGGCTCGGCGCTTCCCAGTTCGTCATCCTCGCCACCGGCACTGGGCCCGCGGGCTCCCGGCTCGCCGCCGAACGCATCCTCCGCGTGATCCGGGAACGCACGCCTGATGCCGGCGACACGCCGCGCCAGTTCCGCGTCGGCTGCGCCGGCGTCTCGAGCTTCCGCGAAACTGCGATCGCCCCGGCGGACCTGCTGGTCCGGGCAACGCTCGCGCTCCACAAGGCCGGAGGTGGCGAGAGCCCGGTCCAGATCGCTGATGACTTCCAGGCCGAGACCGCCCCCGGCCCCGCCTAGCTCCGTCGCTCACCGGCCACGAGCGTCGCCGTCTCTTCCTCCGATCCCACCACCTCGTAATTCGCCGAGTACCCGTACAGCCGATAGTAGTAGCCGTACGTGCCGCTCCGCGTCACGTCGTTCAGCACCGCCCCGATCACCTCGACGGGCAGCCTGTCCAGCATCCCCAGCTTCGCGCCAGCGAGCTCCCGGTCCGTCATCCCGGTCCGCAGCACCATCAGCAGGCGCCCCGTCACCGTCCCGCACACGAACGGGTCCGCACCGGCGCTCAACGGCGCCGTGTCCACGATGATGACCTCATACTCCGCGCGCAGGGCGTCGAGCAGATCCCCCAGCGCGGCGGTCGAGAGCAGCTCCGGCCCCCGGACCATCCGCGTGCCCGAGCCGATGAGATCCAGCATCGGGTAGCGCGTCCTCTGAACCACCGCTTCCCGGCTCACGTCCCCCGCCAGGTAGTCGGTCAAACCGGGCTTGCGGCTCCGGCCGAACAGGCGATGCAGCACACCCCGACGGATGTCCGCATCCACGAGCAGCGTCCGCTTCCCCTGTTCCGCGAACGCCAGCGCGAGGTTCGAGCTGACGAACGACTTGCCGTCGCCGACCCCCGGGCTCGTCACCGTCAGCAGCAGCGGCGTCCTGCCTCCCGCCGCGTACGTGACGTTCAACCGCATCCCCCGGAACGCCTCGATCACGTGCGCCGCGCTCTCCGATCCACTGTCCACCGAGCCGCCCGGCGCCTCCAGCCGGGGCACCGCGCCCAGGATCGGCAGCCCGAGCTCGCGGGTCACGTGCTCCGGGTACCGGACACGCGGATCCACCTTCTCCAGCAACACCACGCCCAGCACCGCGAGCCCCAGACTCCCCAGGAACGCCATGAGGATGACCCTCGGCCGCTCATCCCTCACCGGCCGGCGCGGCACCGCCGCCATGTCCAGGATCCGCAGGTCCGGGATGCTGCTCTCCGCCCCGAGACGCGCTTCCTCGTATGCCGCCTGCAGTGACTGGTAGAGGTCCGCCGCGATCGCGACCTGGCGCATCAGGCGCGCCTCCTCGATCATCCGCGGGGGAATCGCCTGGAGCTCCGCCGAGGCGCCTCGCACCTGCGCCGCGAGCTCCGCCTCCCGCGCAGCCAGTTCCCCGATCAACACCGTCGCGAGCTGCGGAATCGTCCGCCGCTCCAGCGTGTCGATCTGCGCCATCAGCCGCCGCGCCACCGGATGCTCCGGCGTGTACTGGTGCAGCAGCCCCCGCAACTGAGCACGCGCCTGCGTCAGGTCCGCCAGCGCGGCCCTCAGCTCCGACGACTGCTGTACCGCCGGGATCGCTTCCAGCCCCGCCACCGAGAGCTCTCCCCCTCGCGCCTCCTGCAACACCCGCTCGATTCCTTGCCGCGCGCGCGCCACCTCGTCCAGCTCCACCTTCATGTCGAAGTAGCGCGCGAACACCGGATCCCGCGTCTGTTGCAGCCCCGGCGCGACCTGCATGACCATCCGCTCCGACGGCAACGTGATGGTCTGGACCCGGAAGCTCTCCAGGGCCGTCTCCGCTGCCGCCAGATTCTGCTCGGCCGTTTCCAACTGCGCCCGCAGGATCTCCGTGTACTCGTCCAGCCTCGCCCGCTTCAGCTCCGCCGCCACCGCCACCGTCCGCTCCGCCACCGCGTTCACGGTCCGCGCGATCCGCTCCGGGTCCGTGCCCTCCAGCGTGATCCCCATGAAGTTCGCCGCCCGCTCGGACATGCGTACGTCCAGGGCCGAAGCCAGCGCCTGCGCCGCATCCCTCGGCGACCCCACCGTGAACTTCACGACCCGGCCCGGCCGCAGCTCGCTTGCCGGCGGAACCCACTGGAAACCGATCTCAGGCCCCACCGAGTCGCCGACCACGCCCCGCTGGATCTCCGCGCCATCCTCGTCCGTCAGCACGAACGTCCGCCCGTCCTCCGCCACCTTCAGCGAGTATTGTCCGACGCGGAACGACTCCTTGACCCCGAACCCCGAGAACAACGCCGCATCCGCCGGCGACTGCGGCGTCACGAACAGCAGCGCCTCGCGGACCACGTGGTCCAGCACCACGTACGACTTCACCAGCTCGCGCCACCCCCACGCCTCCAGCAGCCCGTCCGGCCGGATGGGACCCGGGCTCGACCCGCGCCGGTTATCCGCTTCGATCCAGAGCGTCGCGTGCGCCACGTACACCGGGCTCATGAACCGCGTCGCCCCGACGCCTGCCGCCAGGCCGAACACCGTGACGCCCAGCACCAGCCACTTCCGCCTCAACACCATCGACACGTAGCGGCGCCAGTCGAACGAAGAACCGGCCCCCGGCTCGCCGAGCTCGGGCACCATCCGCCCCGGCTGGCCCGGCATGTCCGCGGCCAGTTGCAGCTCCACCGGCTCTGGCGTCGTCGGAAGATTCCTCGACATCGATCGAAGCCACCTCTTGATCGTCCGGAAAGCCCCCCTGGCCCCCTCCACCCACGGCTCGCGGCGGGCTGGACCGCAAGGCCGGTACCGCGGGCGGCCCCGCACCCCGCGGGCCCTCTGGTGCCGCGCGAGCCGCGCCGCGCCGCCGCTCCCGGCCTCGCAACGACGCGACATCCCGGGCACACTCGCGCCCGGCATGTTGCGTGAGCACCACACCCCCCGCCCCCTCGGCTGCCCGGGGTCTGTCGCGCCCCCGCTACGAATCGCTGCGCCAGGCCATTGACAGCGCCACCCGTTTCAGCTATCTACTTGAGGCCGCAGCGACCGCTCCGCCGGCCGCATCGGCTAGCGTTGCCGATGGTGTGGAGTTCTTCCATGGACGCTGCCATGCCCCTCATCACGCGCTCCCGGGTCGGCAGCGTAGCCAAGGAACCCACGAGCGTTGGCTCGGGCGGTCGTCCCCCGGTTCGCGATCCCGGCGCCGCCAGCGCCGCGTACGTCTCGTGCGTCGCGCGCCGGCAGGGCGCTCCCGGCGAGCAGTCCCGCCGGCCGTCGTTCCCCAATTGTGCGCCGGCCCGGCCCGAAAGACCTGCGATGGAGTCGGTCGCGGGCGGCCGCGGCCCCTCCGCATGGCTTCGGACTCGCCCCGACTCCGGCCCGCGCTACGACCCAACCTGGTTTCATTCGACGGAGGTAGTCCCGCAGTGTCTGATAGCCAGCCGATCCCGCCCGGTCGACGCCCGTCGCCGGCGGAACAGGATGGCGACCTGGATGCCCTGCTCCCCATCCGTCCCGAGGACAAGGCCCGGCTGGCCATCCTCATTATCGATGACGAACCCACGCTCCGCGAGAGCTGCGCGAGCGTCCTGAGGCACGAGGGATACAACGTCACCCTCTGCGGCCGCGGCGACGAGGCCCTCGAGCTCCTCCAGAGGCGCGCGTTCGATATCGTGCTGGTGGACCTGTACATGTCCCAGGTCCCTGGGATGGAGCTGCTCCAGATGGCGCTCACGGTCCGCCCGGAGACCATTGTCATCGTCATGACGGGCAACCCCAGCCTCGCATCGAGCCTCGAGGCGCTCCGCGCCGGCGCCTGGGATTACCTCCCCAAGCCGTTCTCGGCCACGCACCTCCAGATCCTCATCGGCCGGGCGGCCCACGCCGTACTCGTCGGCCGCGAGACCGCCGAGGCCCGCCACCAGGCGTTCCAGCCAGCGGCACAGCCCAAGCGCCGCACCCCCGGGGAGAGCACCATCCAGGTCATCGGCAACTCGCCGGCCTTCCGCCGGGCGATCGAGCTCGCCACGCGCGTCGCCCCCACGGACGCATCCGTCTTCATCACCGGCGAGAGCGGCACCGGCAAGGAGATGATCGCGCAGTACATCCACCAGAACAGCCGCCGCCGCACACGGCCGATGATCGCCATCAACTGCGCCGCGCTGCCCGAGACGCTCCTCGAATCCGAGATGTTCGGCCACGTCAAGGGCGCGTTCACCGGCGCCGTCCGGGACAAGTCCGGCCTGCTCGAGACCGCGAACGGCGGGACCATGTTCCTGGACGAGCTGACCGAAATGTCGCAGGCGATCCAGGCCAAGCTCCTCCGCGTCATCCAGGACGGCGTCGTCCGCCGGCTCGGCAGCTCCACCGTCGACGCGGTCGTGAACATCCGGTTCATCGCCGCCACCAACCGCGATCCGCAGGAAGCCACCGAGGCCGGCATCCTGAGGGAGGACCTCTACTACCGCCTGCGCGTCGTCCCCATCCGCATGCCGCCCCTCCGTGA
>DATCLK010000124.1:0-4364 GCA_036563975.1 Longimicrobiales bacterium
ACACGGAGGCGGAAGCAGAGGAAGGAGGCGGCTGACCCGTGTCCACCCGGGCCCGGCGCACGTGAGACCGCTGCCCCGCCGCGTGCACGCGGCCGAGTACCTGGACGAGCCGGGTCACGACCCGCGCGAGCTCGAGGCCAGTCTCGGGCACGTCGCCGCGGTCAACCGCTGGCTCGGCGGCACGCGCGCCGTGCTGCGCCACGTCCTGCCCCTGCTCTCACCGGACCGCACCACGCAGATCCTGGACGTGGGCACCGGCGCGGCGGACATCCCCCGCGCCATCGTCCACGCCGCGCGCCAGAGGGGCCTCGCCGTCCGCATCGTCGCCACGGACCTGCACCCGCAGATCCTCGACATCGCCCGCCGCGAGACGGCGGCGTACCCGGAGATCACGGTCGAGCGCGCGGATGCGCTCGCGCTCCCCTACCCGGACGACGCGTTCGATCTCGCGTTGCTCTCGCTCACGCTGCACCACTTCGAAGAAGAAGACCAGGTGAGGGCGCTGCGGGAGCTGGCGCGCGTGTCGCGGGGCTACGTCGTCGTGAACGAGCTGCTCCGCTCCCGTGCGAACTACTTCGGCGCCCGTCTGCTCGCCGCCACGCTCTGGCGCGGCAACCGCCTCACGCGCCACGACGGCCCGCTCTCCGTGCTGCGCGCGTTCACCGCGCCCGAGCTGCTCGCGCTCGCGCACGAGGCCGGGCTGCGGGAGCCACGCGTGCACCGCCACTTCTTCCAGCGGCTCGTGCTGGTCGGGCGATGAGCACGTGCTGGGATGCGATCGTCGTGGGCGCAGGGCCCGCCGGCTCCGCCACCGCGCTGCTGCTCGCGCGTGCTGGCCACCACGTGCTGCTGCTGGACCGCCGCCACTTCCCCCGCGCCAAGCCCTGCGGCGATTGCCTCAGCCCCGAGGCCGCCCGCGTCCTGGATCGCCTCGGCCTGCTCGCGGACGTGCAGGCCGCGCGCCCCGCACGGCTTGCGGGCTGGCGCATCATCGCGCCTGCGGGTCACGCCTTCGAGGCGAGGTTCGCCGAGTACGCCAACGGCGACCCGCGCCTCGAGACCGGCATCGCGATCCGCCGCGAGTCGCTCGACGCCGTGCTGCTCGCGGGCGCGCGCCGCGCCGGCGCCGTGGTGCGTACCGGGGTCCACGTCACCGACCTGCTCCGCGATGCGCGCGGCCACGTCGCCGGCATCGTGGCGCGAGGCGAAAACGGCGCCCCGCTCCGCCTGCACGCCCGCCTCGTCATCGGCGCGGACGGGCTGCGCTCCGTCGTCGCGCGGCGGCTGGGGCTGGTCCGCCGTGGGCCGCGGCTGCGCAAGCTCTCGCTCACCGCGCACGTGCGCGGCCTCGCCGGCCCCGGCCGGCTCGGCGAGATGCACCTCGCGGCTGGCGCGTGCGCGGGCGTCGCCCCGGTCGAGGAGCCGGGAGACGACGACGTCGCCTCTGCCCCCCTCGCCAACATCACGCTCGTCGTGGACGCAGACCGCTTCGGCCGCGAGGCCGCCCGCGACCCGCTCGCGTTCTTCCGCTCCATGCTCGCGCGCTTCCCCGGCCTCGCCCCGCGGCTGCCGCTGCTCGGGTCGCCGCTCCACCTGCTCGCCTCCGGCCCCTTCGATTGGCCCACCCGCACGGTCGTGGCGGACGGCGCCGCGCTCGTCGGCGATGCCGCCGGCTACTTCGACCCGTTCACCGGCCAGGGCATCTACCAGGCGCTCGCGGGCGCCGAGCTGCTCGCGGGGGAGGCCGACCTCGCGCTGCGCCAGGGCGACGTCTCCGCGCGCGCGCTCCGGCGCTACGCCGCCCGCCGGCGCCGCATGCTCCGCGACGCGCGCATCCTCCAGCACCTGATCGATCACGTGATCCGCCGCCCCGTCCTCGCCGACGCCGCGATCCGCCGGCTCGCCCGCGCGCCCACCGCGGCCGCCGCGCTGATCGCCGCGACCGGGGACATGCTGCCGCCTCGCCGCTTGCTTTCTCCCGACATCACGTTATCCTTCCTGCTCGGTTCCCGCCGATCGGAGGCCCCATGATCACAGTCGACGAGCGCCTCGTGCGCGCGCCGGCTCACCTCTGCTTCCACGTCGCCGCCGACGTCGAGCGCTGGCCCGAGATCCTGCCGCACTACCGCTACGTGCGTTTCCGAGAACGACGAGGTCCCACCAGCGGCGTGGTCGAGATGGCCGCATGGCGGAACTTCGGCGGCGCGGTCCGTTATCCGACCTGGTGGGTCTCCGAGATGCGCGGCGATCCCGACGAGCCGGCCGTGCGCTACCGGCACATCGAGGGCATCACCCGCGGCATGGACGTGATCTGGGAGTTCCACCCCGTGGCCGAGGACGTCACGCGGGTGCGCATCGTCCACACCTGGGCCGGGCCGCGCTGGCCCCTGATCGGCGGCCTCGCCGCTGACCTCGTCATCGGGCCGCACTTCATCAGCGCGATCGCGCAGCGGACGCTGGCAGGCGTGGGGCAGGAAGCCGAGCGGCGGGCGCGCGCGGACATCGGGGATGGCGGAGGAGGGCGGGAAGGGCCGCTCCACGGCGCGGTCATCCTGGCGCGGCCCGAGCACGGCCAGGGAACGGATCCGTCGGATCACGCCGTGCCGCCCCTGGCCGGCGTCCGCCGCGGAGACCGCCCGTGAGCGCGCCCGGCCGGCACGACGAGGCGAGGCGCCCGGCCGGCGCCGGCGCGCACGCGTCGAGCGGCGGCCGCGCTTCCGGCATCGCGGCCCCCCGCGCCGCCGGCGGACCCTCATCCAACGGCGCGGCGGGCTTCCACCGCGTCGCCATCACCGGGCTGGGTCCCATCACCGCCGCCGGCATCGGCACGGAAGGCCTGTGGGAGGGTCTGCGCCGCGAGCGCTCGCCCATTCGCCGCGTGACGCGCTTCGATCCGTCGCCCTGGCGCTCCCGCATCGCCGCCGAGGTGGATGACTTCGAGCCCGAGCGCTACATGGACGCGAAGATGGCGCGCCGCCTGGATCGCTACTCCCAGTTCGCCATCGCCGCCGCCCGCCTCGCCCTCGACGATGCCCGCCTCGACTCCGCCCGCCTCGATCCAGACCGCGTTGCGGTGCAGATCGGCTCCGCCCTCGGCGGCGTCGCCTACGCCGAGATGCAGGTGGCCAACTTCATGACCGGCGGCATCCGCGCCGTGGACCCGCGCGTCGCGCTCACCACCTTCGCCGGCGCGGCGAGCTGCTCCATCGCCATCGAGTTCGGCTTCACCGGCCCGAACGCCACCAACGCCATGTCCTGCGCCTCCGGCACCATCGCCATCGGCGAGGCCTGGCGCCTGGTGCGCGAGGGCGAGGCAGACGTCGCGATCGCCGGCGGCGTCGAGGCGCCGCTCGCTCCCCTCTGCTTCGGCGCCTTCGCCATCATCCGCGCCATGTCCACGCGCAACGAGGACCCCGAGCGCGCCTGCCGCCCGTTCGACCGCGAGCGTGACGGATTCGTCATGGGGGAGGGCGCGTGCGTGGTCGTGCTCGAACGCTGGGATCACGCCGAGGCCCGCGGCGCACGCATCTACGCCGAGCTCGCCGGCTACGCCAACACCAACGACGCCCACCACATGACCGCGCCCCGGCCCGATGGCGCGCAGGCCGCCCGCGCCATGCGCGCCGCCCTGGCTTCAGCCGGAGTGCGGCCCGAGGAGGTGGATTACATCAACCCCCACGGTTCCTCCACGCCGCTCAACGACAGCACGGAGACGCTCGCCATCAAGCAAGTGTTCGGCGAGCACGCGTACCGGATCCCGATCAGCGGGACCAAGCCCTACCACGCCCACGCGCTCGGCGCCTCGGGCGCCATCGAGGCCGCCATCGCGTGCCTCGCGATGGAGCGCGGCTGGATCCCGCCCACCCTCAACCTCGAGCGGCCGGACGAGGCATGCGACCTCGATTACGTCCCCGGCCAGGGCCGCGAGCACCGTCCCCGCGTCGTTCTCTCCAACTCGTTCGGCTTCGGCGGCATCAATGCCTGCCTGGTCCTGAAGAGCGCCTGACGGCGCCACGGTCACGGCTGGCGCAGCCGATGCGGCCGAGCGCTCTCGCCGCGGCGCGTGCCGGGCGCTTTCGTGGCGGCCGCCGGGCGCGTTGCGGGCCAAGGGGCCGGGGCACCGACCGGTCTTTGGGGGCCTGCCCGGGCGTGGGTCCGGGTGACGCGGGAGGAGGCGCGGCCCAGCCCGGTTGTTGTGCACGTAAGTGGCGTCACGGCACGCCATTGCGTCGTTTCTGGGACGGCGCCCGGTTGCGGTGGCAGGAATCATGCACCATGGCCTCCCGCCCGGGAACATATGGCGGCCCGGGCGCGGCACGCCGGCGCAACAGGTACCGGCGAGTGGTTTCAAGACCGCATGGAAA
>DATCLK010000125.1:0-3622 GCA_036563975.1 Longimicrobiales bacterium
CCAGAACGCGGGCGAGAAGATCTGGTAGGGGAAGTGCGTGTCCAGCGTGCAGGTGATCGCGCTGATCACGCCGAGGTTCCGGTAGATGAAGCGGGCGATCCGGTCGTTGTCCTCGATCGCGCCGCGCCCGCTCCGGCCCGCCACGTAGAGCGTGCCCTCGGGGAAGCAGAAATCCTTCTGGAGATCGATCAGCAGGAGGTGGACGCGCAGCCGGTCCTCGGCTGCGGGCCGGAGGCCATGCTCGTCCCGCCACGCGACCGCGCGCTCGAACACGGCGTGCTCGTCCGGCCGGTAGTCCCAGCGTCCTGCGTTGTCCGCATCGTAGAAGTCCGGAACGGGAAGCTCCGCTGCAATGGTGTGCGCCATCTGCGATCTGCCTTCGAGTCGGGTTGGTCGTGGCGGAAGTATAGCGAGCGGTCCCGGGCACGCAACGGGCCGCGCAGGCACGGCCGCCGGCAGCGGCGCCGCGGCCGGGCCTGGCCCCGCCTCCCGGTGGATCCTCTTCCGGCCCGGCCGCGACCGGGCGCCCGGCGCCGCCCCGTCGCGAGGCGGCACTCGTTCGAGTGCCGCGGCCCGCTGGACACGCCGCGGCCGGGCGCCCGGCGCGGGCCCGTCACGACCCTCGCCCGGCACATCTCCAGCCCGCTCACCGACCCGCTGAACGTGCGGCAACGCCCCCGACCGACGCGACTGGTCAGGGATTCCCCTACACGCGATGCGACATTTTCCGGATAGAAGGCGGGTCCGGCGGCAGCCATCGTTCCTGCCGTGCATACCCATTCCCCGGGAGGAGGAACCGATGGAGGATGCGTCCGGGACCGGCCGTCACCCGAAGGGCACGCTGGCCATCGTCGTCGTCTACGGGCTGCTGTTCGCGCTCGGCTGGCTGGTCCTCTACTTCGGCGTCTACCTGCCCCGCGGCGGGGTCCATCCGTGAGGGACGGCCATGAACGTGGATCTGTACGAGAAGATCTGGATCGGGATCGCGATCGGGCTGATCGCGCTGTTCGTCGGCGCGGTCGGCTACGGCGCCGTGGCGTTCGCGGCGCATCCGCCCAGCCACGTCGAGACGATCGATCCGAAGACGGCGCGGACGGACCCGCGCTTCACGCAGCCCGGCGTCACGGTGCGGCCGGACGGCAGCGTCCAGGTGGTGCTGTTCGCCCAGATGTTTTCGTTCCTGCCGAACGAGATCCGGGTGCCCGCCGGCAAGCCCGTCACCTTCCGGATGACGAGCCCGGACGTCGTGCACGGCTTCCAGATCGTCGGCACCAATGGCAACACCATGGTGATCCCCGGCTACGTGAGCCAGTTCACGACGGTGTTCCGTGAGCCGGGCGAGTACCTGATCGTGTGCAACGAGTACTGCGGGCTCGGACACCACTACATGCAGGGCAAGCTGATCGTCACGGCGGAGGGAACATGAGCGCAGTCGCGATGCAGCGGTTCGGCGCAAGGGAAGCGGTGTCCTCTCCCGCGCCGGTGGTCGCGGCCGGCACGAGCTGGGCGCGGCTGGCGCTGGCGCACTTCTGGGTCGCGTTCGTCGCGTTCGGCATCGCCGCGATGATGGCCGTCATGCAGGCCATGTCCCGCGCGAACGCCGCGCTGCCGTTCCGCTCGCCCCAGATCTTCTACCTCTCGGTGACCGCGCATGGCGTGCTCATGGCGCTGGTCTTCACCACCTTCTTCATCATGGGGCTGGGCTACATCATCGCGCGCACCTCGTTGGGCCGGGACCTGAAGAGCGAACGGCTCGGCTGGGTCGGCTACGCGGTGGCGCTGCTCGGCACCGTGCTCACGGCCGCCACGATCCTCGCGGGCAGGGCGAGCGTGCTGTACACGTTCTACCCGCCGCTCCGCGCGCACCCGCTGTTCTACATCGGTGCGACACTGCTCGTGGTGGGCTCCTGGATCTGGTGCGCCATCATGCTGCGCAGCTACCGCGCGTGGCGGCTCGACCATCCGGAGGAGCCGGTGCCCGTCGCGATGCACGGCATCATCGCCACGGTCATCGTCTGGCTGCTCGCGACGGTGGGCGTCGCCGCCGAGATGCTGTTCCAGCTCATCCCGTGGTCGCTCGGGCTGAAGGAGACGGTGGACCCGGTCCTGGCGCGGATCCTGTTCTGGTGGTTCGGCCATCCGCTCGTCTACTTCTGGCTGCTGCCGGCCTACGCGCTCTGGTACGCGGTGCTGCCGCGCGCAGTGGGCGGCAAGCTGTTCAGCGACCCGCTGGCCCGCGTCGTCTTCGTGCTGTTCATCCTGTTCTCGACGCCGGTCGGGTTCCACCACCAGTTCATGGATCCCGGCATCGCCGGCGAATGGAAGCTGGCGCATACGTTCAGCACGTACGCCATCCTGTTGCCGAGCTTCATCACCGCGTTCACGGTGATCGCCTCGCTCGAGGTCGCCGGCCGGCTCAAGGGGGCGAACGGCTGGTTCGACTGGATCGGCAAGCTGCCCTGGCGAGACCCCTTCTTCGCCTCCGTCGCGCTCGCGATGCTCACCTTCGCCCTCGGCGGGTTCGGCGGCGCGGTCAACGCGGCGTTCGGGATGAACTCCATGGTGCACAACACGGCGTGGGTGCAGGGCCACTTCCACCTGACGGTCGGGACGGCTGTCGCGCTGACGTTCATGGGCGCGAGCTACTGGCTGCTGCCGCGGCTCACCGGCCGGCCGCTCCGGTTGGCCTCCCTCGCACGCGTGCAGCCGTACCTGTGGTTCGCCGGGATGATGACGTTCAGCATCGTGAACCACGCGACCGGGCTCATGGGCATGCCCCGCCGCGTGTACGACGCGAGCTACGGCGGCCATCCGATCGCGCAGGCATGGCAGGCCTGGACCGGGCTCTCCGCACTGGGCGGCGTGATCCTGTTCGTCAGCGCGATGAGCTTCGTGGCGGTCGTGGTCGTGACCGCGCTGACGCGCGAGCGGCGCGAGGCCGAGCCGATCCTGTACGCGGAGCCGCTCGAGCCGCTGCCTCGCCGGCGCCCCGTCTGGGACCGGTTCGGGCTGTGGACCGCGATCGCGGTCGTGCTGATCATGGCGGCGTACGCCTACCCGCTCTTGAACCATCTCCGCATGGAGACCTTCGGCTCGCCCGGATTCCAACCATTCTGATGGGCGAGCAACCGGGCGGGGGCTGACGCTGGCCCCCGCCCACCCCTCCCGCCCGCTCCCTCCACCCCCGAAGCTCCGGCTCCGCCACCGCGTCTTGCGTCCCCACCCGGCCGCATTCCCGTGGAGGCGACGTAGTCGAGCCCGCGGCATCGCGACGCACCCCGCGGCCCCTTGATCGACAGGACCGCCTCCCTCATACTCCGCGCGCACCGCACGGATGGCCCGCCCGGTGAGCGACGAGAGGAGCCGACCCATGCTGAAGCCGAACGACGCCGCCCCCGACTTCGAGCTCCAGGCCGACGACGGCTCGACCGTCCGCCTGTCCGACCTGCGCGGCCGCAAGGTCGTCCTCTACTTCTATCCGAAGGACGACACGCCCGGCTGCACCACCGAGGCGTGCGAGTTCCGCGATCGCAGCAAGGACCTCGCAGCGAACGGCGCGGTCGTGCTGGGCGTGAGCCCGGACACGGTCGAGTCGCACAAGCGCTTCAAGGAAAAGTACGGC
>DATCLK010000126.1:0-35434 GCA_036563975.1 Longimicrobiales bacterium
CCTCCGTGCTGGCCGCGCCCATGTCCACCACCACCGCGCCGATCTCCTTCTCGTCCTCGGTCAGCACGGCCAGCGCCGTGGCGAGCGGCTCGTGCACCAGCGCCGCGATCCGGTAGCCCGCCCGTCTCACCGCCTTGCGCAGGTTCTGCCCAGCCGCCACCGAGCTCGTGATCAGATAGACCTCCGCCTCCAGCCGCGTCCCCGCCATGCCCACCGGGTCGCGAATGCCCGCTTGATGATCCACGATGTACTCCTGCGTGAGCACGTGGAGCACCTCACGGTCCGCCGGCACCACCACCGCGCGCGCCACCTCGTGCACCCGCTTCACATCGGCCACCCCGATCTCCCCGCCGTTCACGGCCACCACACCCGTCGAGATGCTGGCGTCGATGTGCTCCCCGGCGATGCCTGCATAAACCTCCTCCACCGCCACCCCAGCCATCAGCTCCGCCTCCTTCATCGCCCGCCGCACCGACTCCGTGGTCCCTTCGATGTCCGTGACCACGTCCCGGCGCACGCCGCCCGTGCGCGCCTGCCCTACCCCCAACACCTTGATCGCGGGTCGACGCGCGTCCCCCCCGACCTCCGCGATGACCGCGCAGGTCTTGGCCGAGCCGATGTCGATGCCCGCAACGACGTTCCCTGCCATCTCTAATTCGACGATGGTGAGCTCAGCGAAACCACGACCCGGTCGTGGAACCGCACGTCGATCCGCTTCACCCGCCCCAGATCCCGTCGCGCACGGAGATCCTCCAGCGTCAGGCCGAGCTGCCGCAACCGCACCCCACCCGCATCCGCCGGGAGCAACACTTCCGCATGCGCCGGCCCGGTCAACACCAGCCGCACCGCGCCGCCCGGCGCCGGCGCCACCTCCGAAACCATCGCCGCCAGCGCCGGCTCGGACCCGCGCACCGCGTTCAGCACCCCGAGCAACGTCCGCGACTCCGGATCGCTGATCCGCTCGTCCTCGCCGATCTGCGATGCGACCGCCAGCACCGGGAGATCCAGACTCCGTTCGGCCGGGTCGATCGGCAGCAGTCGGCCCGATCCATCGACCGGCCTCAGCTCCGGCGTACGCACGAACACGACCGGCTCCGCCTCCGTCACGTGCAGCACGACCGTCCACGGCAGGTCGCGCTCGATGCGCACCGCCGCCACCAGCGGATGCCGCAGCAATCGGTCACGCCACACATCCGCGTCGTCGAAGATGCTCGACTCCGCGGTGATCCCGCTCGCCTCCAGCACCGCCTGCGGCGCCATGTACCGCGTCCCCACCACCTCCACGCGCCGCACACGGAAGTACTCGAGCCGCCGCAGCAGACGCGGCACCTCCGCGGCCAGCGCCGTCACGCCACCCGCGATCAATGCGACCGCAACCCAGCGCAGCGCGGGCCGACTCATGCTCCCTCCGACCCGTGCGCCGACCCGCCGCCCAACCGCTCCAGAACCGCGCGACCCGTCTCGTCAATGTTCCCGGCGCCGAGCGTGATGCAGACATCTCCCGGACGCAGCATCTCCGCCACCGCGTCGGCGAGCGAACTCAGGTCCTCGTGGTAGCGCACCTCCGCGCCACCCGCCTCCCGCGTGGCGCGAGCCACGAGCTCTCCGCTCACCCCCGGGATCGGCGCCTCGCGGGCCGGATACACATCCGTCACCCAGACCACATCGGCGCCCGCCAGCGCACGCCCGAACTCCGGAGCGAAATCCCTCGTGCGTGTGTAGAGGTGCGGCTGGAACACCGCCACGATCCGCCGCCCCGGGTACGCGCCCCGCGCGGCCGCGAGCACCGCCGCGATCTCGGTCGGGTGATGCGCATAGTCGTCCACCACCGCGATGTCTCCCACGGTCCCGAGCTCCTGGAAGCGCCGCTCCACACCCTCGAACTCGGCCAGTGCACGCCGCGCCGCCTCCACGTCCGCTCCCGCGGCACGAGCGGCAGCGAGCGCACCCAGCGCGTTGCGCACGTTGTGCAGCCCCGGCACACGCAGCACCAGCTCGCCCAACGGCTCGCCGTGCTCCTCCACGCGGAAGCGGCTACCCCGCCCTCGCAGCTCCACGTCCACGGCGCGCAACACCGCCGCGCTGTCCAGGCCGTAGCCCAGCGCCCGCCCATCTCCCACATCGCGCAACAGCCGCCGCGCGCCGGGATCATCCACGCACGCCGCAATGAGCCCGTCCGCCGGCACGGGTGCGAGGAACTCACGGAACGCCTCCTCGATCGCCTCCATCGAGCCGTAGACGTCCAGGTGATCCGCCTCGACCGTCGTCACCACGGCGATGCGCGGCTCGAGCGTCAGGAACGAGCGGTCGTACTCGTCCGCCTCGACCACGAACAGCCGGTCCGAGCCACGCCTCAGCCCGCCGCCCCACGCGCGAACGCGTCCGCCCACGAAACCCGTTGGATCCAGCCCCGCTTCCGCCAGGATCGTCGTCGTCATCGCCGTGGTCGTCGTCTTGCCGTGTGTGCCCGCAACCGCGACGACGACGCCACGGTTCACGACGGCGCCCAGCGCTTCGGCGCGCTTGAGCACCGGGATCCCTTTCGCCCGTGCCGCAACCAGCTCGGGGTGGTCCGGCGGCACCGCGGCCGTGACGACGACGGCTGCCGCGCCCTCCACGTGCGAGGGGTCGTGCCCCGCTGCGATCTCCAGCCCCAGCGCGGCGAGCGCGGCGGGCGCGGCATCCGGCCGCGCATCGCAGCCCGTCGCCTTGCCGCCAGACCGCAGCACCAGCTCCGCCAGCGCCGACATGCCAGCGCCGTTGACGCCCATGAAATGGATCGGGCCGCGCCGCGAAAGCTCGCGGAGATCCAGGGCCGTGCGCTGCCTGCTCACGCCGCTGCCTCCAGCAAGGTCAGCAGCCGCTGCGCGATCTCGCGAGCCGCGTCCGGCTTCGCGCGCGCACGCGCCTGCTCTGCCATCCGGTGCCGCCGTGCCTCGTCCGTCGCGAGCGCCATCAGCTCCGACCACAGCCGCTCCGGCGTGAGCTCCCGCTGCGGCAGGTGCACCGCTGCACCCGCCTCCGCAAGCGCACGCGCGTTGCCTGTCTGGTGGTCCGCCGCCGCCGTCGGCAGCGGCACCAGGATCGCCGGGATGCCCCACGCGAGCAGCTCCGCGGTCGCCATCGCGCCGGCCCGCGAGAGCGCCAGGTCCGCAGCCGCGAGCGCCGCCGGCATGTCCTCGATGTAGCCGAGCGCACGCACCCACCCCGCAGCCGCGAGGCGCCGGAGGCGTTCCTCCACGCCGGCGATGTGCGCCGGCCCCGTCGCCCACAGCACCTGGAGCCCTGCCGGCCGCGGCGGCAACGCGCCCGCGCAGACCTGCTCGAGCGCCGCGAGCAGCGCTTCGTTCACCGCGCGCGCGCCCTGGCTGCCGCCCACCACCAGCACCACCACGCCGTCCGGGTCGAGGCCGAACCGACGGCGGCACTCTCGCCGGTCCAGGCCGGGGTCCGGCGGCCGGATCGGGTTCCCCAGCGCCAACACCTCCGTGCGCGACCCCGGCCTCAGGTGCGCCGCGGCCTCAGGGAACCCGAGGTGGACCTGCCGCGCCCAGCGGCTCAGCCAGCGCGTGGTCAGCCCCGGCCATGCGTTCTGCTCCTGGAGCGCCATGGGCACGCCCGAGAGCACGGCCCACGCGCACGCCGGTCCGCTCGCGTAGCCGCCCGTCCCCACCACCAGCGCCGGCCGCAGCCGCCGGAACAGCCGCGCGAGGCCTGCCGCCGAGCGAAGCGCGGACGGCACCAGCCGCCAGTTTCGCCACACCCGCTCCCGCCGGATCGGCTCGAACGGCAGCAGCGTGTGCGGAACGCCACGCTTCGGCAGCACCTGCGCTTCGACGCCTCGCCGCGCACCGACGAAGTGCACCTGCACGTCGGGCCGCTCCCGCGTCATCGCCTCCGCCAGCGCCAGCGCCGGGTACAGGTGCCCGCCGGTCCCGCCTCCCGCGAACAGCACGACGCTCACTCCGCCTTCCGTTCCCCGGCCCGGGCGACGCTCAGCAGCACGCCCACCGCCATGAGGCACACCAGCAAGCTCGACCGGCCGTACGAGATGAACGGCAGCGTCACGCCGGTCGTCGGTACCAGCGCCGTCGCCACCGCGATGTGCAGCAACGCCTGCACCACGATCAGGTTCGTCATCCCGATCGCCAGCAAGAATCCGAAGAGGTCCGGCGCCTGCCGCGCTACGCGGTATCCCACGAGCCCGAACGCGACGAACGCCAGCAACACGGCGGAGGTCCCGAGGAACCCCCACTCCTCGCCGATCATCGAGAAGATGAAGTCGTTGTGCGGCTCCGGGAGAAAGCCGAACTTCTGCTCCCCCCGGCCCAGACCCCGGCCGAACAGCCCGCCGCTCCCCAGCGCGATCAGCGACTGCGTGATCTGATAGCTCGCCCCCGTCGGATCATGAGTCGGATCCACGAAGGCGACCACGCGCCGCAGCCGGTACTGCACGGCTTCGATCTGCCCCCACAGCAGTGGCAATGCGATCAGGCCGAGCAACAGGAAGTGGCCGATTCGCGCGCCCGCGGCGAACACCACCAGCGCAGCCAGCATGACGATCAGCAGCGCGCTCGACAGATTCGGCTCCACCAGCACCAGCAGCGCCACGAGCCCCCAGATCACCAGGAACGGCATCAACCCCCGGCTCAGACTGGGCAGCAGGCTCTGCTTCTTCACCGCCAGCTTCGCCGTCCACGCGATCAGCACCAGCTTCGCGAACTCGGAGGGCTGCACGGTCACCGGCCCCACCGTCAGCCACCGACGCGCGCCGTTCGCCGCCGGCGCGATCGCCTCCGTGCCCGGCACGACGAGCAGCACGAGCGCAAGCACCGTGATGCCCAGCAGCGGCCACGCGAGCCGGGCCCACCAGTGGTAGTCCACCTCAGCGAGCACCACCAGCAGCACCATCCCCGCAGCGCCGCCCAGCGCTTGCCGCACCACGAAGTGGTAATCCGCCAGACCCAACGTCTGCGCGTTCACCGCGCTCGCGCTGTAGACCATCACCAGGCCGAACGAGAGCAGCAGGATCGTGAGCAGCAGCAGCACGGGGCCTTCCCAACCATGCCCCAGCCGCGACGCGCGCTGCGCCTCGGGAGGCGCGCCCCACACAGCTGCCACGCCGTCACGCCGCACGGCTCACCCCCGCGAGCACGAGCTCCTTGAATCTCCGGCCACGCTCCTCGTAATCGCGGAACATGTCGAAGCTCGCGCAGGCCGGAGACAACAGCACCGCGTCACCGCTGGTGGCCAGCTCCGCTGCGCGCGCCACCACTTCCTCGAACGTGCCCGTCACGTGCTCGACTCTCACGCGACCCGCGAGATCCGCCGCCACGATCGGCCCGGCCTCGCCGTACGCGATGACCGCCTTCACGTGTTCGGCCAGCTCCGGCTCCAGCATCGTGTATGGCTCGCCCTTATGGCGCCCGCCCAGCAACAACACCGTCGGCCGGTCCATGCTCCGCAGGGCCACGCGCGTCGAGGCGATGTTCGTCGCCTTCGAGTCGTTGATCCAGAGCAC
This sequence comes from Longimicrobiales bacterium, assembly GCA_036563975.1. GTDB lineage: Bacteria > Gemmatimonadota > Gemmatimonadetes > Longimicrobiales > RSA9 > RSA9. The sequence continues at coordinate 5,522 of DATCLK010000126.1, forward strand.
GCCGTCCCGCTCCACTACCGGCTCGAGCCGATGCTCCAGGGCCCGAAAGCTGCGTAGCCCTTCCCGCAGCGCGTCCGCGTCCGCGCCGGCCAGCGCGGCCGCCAGCGCCGCGGCCAGCGCGTTGGCACGGTTGTGTTCGCCCAGGATCTGCAGCTCCCGGCCTTGGACCAGCGCGACCGCCTCGTCCTCGAGTCGCACCATCAGCTCGCCGGCCTCGTCGATCCAACCGCCCCGCTCCCCCGCTGCCGGCGCGCTGCGAACGCGGAACAGGTAGCGCTGCCCCGGTGCATCGCCGGCCAGCCTCAGCACCGCCTCATCCTCGCCATTCAGGACCCACCGGCTCTCCGGTGTCGCGTTGCGGAAGAGCTGGGCCTTGTCCGCGTAGTACGCATCGACCGAAGGGTACCGGTCCAGGTGATCCGGCGAGAGGTTCGTCACCACGCCGATGCGCGGCGCGAACGTCTCGATACCCGCGAGCTGGAACGAGCTCGCCTCCACGACCACCCAGTCCGGCTGCACATTGCCGCGCGCCACCTCCGAGAGGGCGAGACCGATGTTGCCCGCCGCAACCGCCTGCAGCCCGGCTGCCTGAAGCAGGTGCGCCGTCAGCGCCGTCACCGTGCTCTTGCCGTTCGTGCCCGTCACCGCCACCACGGGCGCGCGCAGGTGCGTGAACGCGAACTCGAGCTCCGCGATGCAGCGCACGCCCCGCGCGCTCAGCTCTCTGAGCACCGACGCGCTCGGGGGGATCCCCGGGCTCACGACGACGAGGTCGCACGCCGCTAGCCGGTCCACGTCGTGCCTGCCCGTCTCCGCCTCGCCACCCGCCGCGCGCACCGCATCCGCCGCCGCACGCACCTCAGGGCTCTCCCCCGCATCCGAGGCGAAGACGCGGTTCCCGGCGGCCAGCGCCAGCATCGCCGCCGCACGCCCGCTCCGGGCCAGCCCCAGGACGCCGATCAACCGCGGTCCGCTCACCGGATCTTCAACGTGCTGAAGGCCAGCAAGGCGAACAGGATCCCCAGGATCCAGAACCGGATGATCACCTTGCTCTCCGGCCAGCCCGCCTTCTCGAAGTGGTGATGCAGCGGCGCCATCAAGAACAGTCGCCGCCCCTGCCCCGTGCGCCGCAACGTGTACTTGAAGTAGCCCACCTGCAGGATCACGCTCAGCGCCTCCAGCACGAAGACCCCGCCCACGATCGCCAGCAGGAACTCCGTCTTCAGCAGGATCGCCACCACCCCGATCGCGCCGCCCAGCGCCAGCGAGCCCGTATCGCCCATGAACACCTCGGCCGGGTGCGCGTTGAACCACAGGAAGCCCAGCGCCGCGCCGCCCAGCGCCACGCAGAAGATCGCCACCTCGCCGGCGCCGGGAACGTAGAACAGGCCGAGGTAGCCGGACGTGTCCACGCGCCCGATCACGTACGCGAACACGCCGAACGTCGCCGCCGCGATCGCCGAGAGCCCCGCCGCCAACCCGTCCAGGCCATCCGTCAGGTTCACCGCGTTCGAGCTGCCGGCGAGGATGAACATCACCCACGGGATGAACAGCGGCTTCCAGATCTCCAGGTGGTGATCGGCGAAGAACGGGATCCCCGTCCAGTTCGGGGGAATGACGCCGGCCGGCCACAACAGCAGGAACGCGCCGACCAGCAAGCCCAACACCCCCTGACCGATCAGCTTGTAGCGGCCCACCAACCCTTCGGTCCGCCGCCGCACCACCTTGAGGTAGTCATCCAGGAAGCCCAGCGCGCCCATCCATAGGAGCACGGCCAGTGCGATCAGCACGTACCGGTTCGTCAGCTCCGCCCACAGCAGCGTCGAGACCGTCGTCGCGACCAGGATCAGCACGCCTCCCATCGTCGGCGTGCCGGCCTTGCCCAGGTGCTGCTCCGGGCCGTCCATCCGGATCACCTGACCGAACCGCAGGGCGCGCAGCCATCGGATGATCGCGGGGCCGAGCAGGAACGACAGGATCAGCGCCGTCACCATTGCGCCGGCCGCACGGAAGGTGATGTAGCGGAACAGGTTGAACGCTATGTGCTGATCCGCGAGCGGCGCGAGCAGATGGTAGAGCACTCCTCACTCCCTGCCGGCAGTCACCCGGCTGGTCCCGCCGTTCCCGTTCGCTGCATCGCGCCCGGCACCCGCACCCTCCGCCGCCACTTGCCCGAAGCGCGCCTCTAGCCGTGGCAGCAGTCGCTCCAGCGCCACGCCGCGCGATGCCTTCAGCAGGATGACCTCATCGCCTGCGAGCCGACTCTCCAGCGCTTCGTAAGCCACGAGCGGATCCTCCTCGCGGATGAGCCGCGCGCCCAACTGCGCGGCAAGGTGCTCGAACGCTGGAACGAACTCGCCCGTCGCAACGACGAGGTCGAGATCCGCGGCCGCCGCACGCTCCGCCGTCCGCCGGTGGAGCTGCGCGCTCGCCTCGCCCAGCTCCCGCATCGTCCCCAGCACCGCCACCCGCCCGCCGCGCCGTGGCATCGACTCGAGCAACTCGAGCGCTGCTGCCGTGCTCGCCGGATTCGCGTTGTAGCAATCCGCGATCACGACGAGGTCGCCGTACCGGCGCAACTCCGCGCGCAGCTTCGGCGGCTCGAGCGCCTCGAGTGCCCGGACCGCCGCGTCCGGCTCCACGCCCCACTCCTGCGCGAGTCCCAGCGCGAGCAGCGCGTTGCGCGCGTTCGGCTTCCCGCGGAAGCGTAGCCGCACCTCGCGGCCTTGCCACCGGAACCGCGTGCGTCCCTCGTCGTCGAGGCGCACGTCCTCTGCCCGCAGATTGGCATCCGCGCGCTCCGTCCAGCCCGCGACGCGCAGCCGCGGCACCAGTGCGCGCGCACGCGCTGCGAGCTCCGGCGGCTCGTCCGCCACCAGCGCCACGCCGCCCGGGCGCAGCTCCTCGAGCAACGACGTCTTCTCCGTCAACACGCCTTCCACGCCGCGCAGGCCCTCGAGGTGCCCTTCGGCGACGCTCGTGATGATCGCAGCGTCCGGCTCCACGATCGCACCGAGCCGCGCGATCTCGCCCGGCGCGTTCGTCCCCAGCTCGACGACGATCGCTTCCGCGTCGTCCGGCGCCGCGAGCAGCGTCAACGGTCCTCCCACCAGGTTGTTCAGGTTCGCCGTCGTCGCGTGCACCCGGTACCGCATCCCGAGCACCGCGCGCGCCATGTCCTTCGTCGTCGTCTTCCCGTTCGTCCCCGTCACCGCGCACACCCGCGCCGCCAGCGACCGCCGCCGCGCCCGCGCGAGCTGGCCCAGCGCCACCAGCGTGTCCGGCACCTCGTAGTAGATCAGCGCCGGCGACGCGCCCGGCGGTATCCGCTCCACCACCGCGCCCCGCGCACCACGCGCCGCGGCTTCGCCCAGGAAGTCGTGCGCATCGAAGCGTTCGCCACGCAGCGCCACGAACAGTGCGCCCGCCTCCAGCGTCCGCGTGTCCGTGCTCACCCCGCTGTACGCGACGTCCTGCGGCTCGCCGTCGGCGATCCCCAGCGCGGCTCGCACGGCCGCATCCGTCCACCCGCCCTTCACGCCGTCACCTCGCCCCCGCTCGCCACGAGCTCGCGCACGATCTCGCGCTCGTCGAACGGCCGCTTCTCGGTGCCCACGATCTGGTACGTCTCGTGTCCCTTGCCTGCCAGCAGCACGAGGTCATCCACCCGCGCTATGGACAGCGCCAGCGCGATCGCTCGGCGCCGATCCACCTCTCGCACGTAGCCCGGGGACATCCCTGTCACGACGTCGTCCATGATCGCTTCGGGGTCCTCGGTGCGCGGATTGTCGGACGTCACGATCGGGACATCCGCGTAACGCTGTACCGCCGCGCCCATGAGCGGCCGCTTGCCCCGGTCCCGGTCGCCGCCCGCGCCGAACACCACGATCAGCCGGCCCTTCACCAGCGGCCGCAACGCCCCGAGCACCCGCTCCAGCGCATCGGGCGTGTGGGCGTAGTCGCGCAGCACCGGACACGGTGTGTCCGTGATGCGCTCCAAACGCCCGGGGACCTGTGGCACGGTGCCCAGGCGCTCCGCCACCTCCTCCAGCGGGATCCCCAATGCCAACGCGGCGCCGGCGGCGCCCAGCGCGTTCTGCACGTTGAATGCGCCGAGCAAAGGAAGCACGACCGGAACGTGCTGCCCCGACGCGACCAGATCGAAACGCGCGCCCTGCGAACCGATCTCCAGGTTGGCCACGTGCACGTCGGCAGTGCCGCTCACCGAGAAGCTCAACGCGCGGGAAACCCGCGCCGGGAGCGCCGCCCACGCCGGATCGTCGGCGTTGTAGACCGCCACGCCTCCCTCGCGGAGCAGCCCGGCCAGCGAGAGCTTTGCATCGCGATAGGCCTCCACCGTGGCGTGGTAATCGAGGTGATCCCGCGACAGATTCGTGAACACCGCCGCGTCGAACCGCAGGCCGCTCACGCGGCCCTGATCGAGCGCGTGCGACGAGACTTCCATCGCCACGGCCCGCACGCCCGCGTCCACGAGTCCCCTCAACGTGCGCGCGAGCCGCACCGGTCCCGGCGTCGTCAGGGATTCGGTCCCCGGAACGGGCGCGCCGTCCGCACCGATCACGCCCAACGTGCCCAGGGATGCGGACGTCCGGCTGCCGGCCAGCACGTGCCGTAGCAGCCAGACCGTCGTGGTCTTGCCGTTCGTCCCCGTCACCCCCGCAAGCAGGAGCGAGGCGGCCGGGTCGCGGAACGCGACCATGGCCGCCTCCGCCGCGGCACGCCGCCCGTCACGGACCACGACGAGCGGGAGACGCACGCCGGGGATCTCGCGTTCGACCAGCGCCGCCGCCGCGCCCGCCGCCTCTACAGCCGGCAGGTAGTGGTGCGCATCCGCGCTCGTCCCCACCCATGCGCAGAACAGGTCCCCTGCGTGGACCTGCCGGCTGTCGTCCACGATGCCCGTCAGCTCCACATCGACGCCGGGCGCCGCGACGAGCAGCCCCTTCGCGTCCAGGCGGGCAACCACGTCCGAGAGCCGGAAGGCCCGCACGCCGGCCGACGCGGCTCCCGCCCCGCTCGTCACCGGCCGACTCCCAGCACGCGCACCGCCTCACCCGGCTGCGCGGGAGTGCCGGCGGCGGGCACCGTCCCACGGACCGGTCCGCTTCCTTCAACCCGGACGCGGAACCCCAGGGCATGCAGCCGTCGCACCGCATCCCGGAGAGGCAATCCGGCCACCTCCGGCACGGGCCGCGCCGTCGCCGCCGCGGGAGGCGCCTCGGCCGCCGGCGCGCCGTCCAGCACGAAGACGTACGGGTCTCCCGCCAGCGCCCCCCGCGTCTCGGTGTCCTGCACCAGCGAGGCGAAACGCACCCCCGCTGGACCCGCCGCGGCCGGCTCTCGCTGCACCGGCGGCCGTTGCGCCACCGCGCGCCGGTCCAGCGGTGTGCTCCGCGCAGCCAGCGCGGCCGCCAGCGTCGCGCGGGTCACCGGCGCCGCGGTCAGGCCGCCGTAATAGTCGCCCCGCGGCCGATCGAGCTTCACCAGGACCACCAGTTGCGGATCCTCGGCCGGGAAGAAGCCCACGAACGAGGCCGTGTACGCACCCGGCTCGTACCGTCCCCCCGAGACCCGCCGCGCGGTCCCCGTCTTGCCCGCAACGCGGAACGTCCCCAGCGATGCCTCGTGCCCAGTTCCTTCCTCCACGACCTCGGCCAGCGCTTCCGCCACGGTACGCGCCACGTCCCTGCTCACGACGCGGCGCACCGTCCGCGGCGCGTACTCTGCGCGCACGCGCCCGTCCCGCGACCGCACCTCCCGCACCAGTCGCGGCTCCATCAGGACGCCTCCGTTGGCCAGCGCGCCGTACGCCATCACCATCTGCAGGGGCGTCACCGAGATCTCGTACCCCATGGCGAGGCTCGCCTGCGAGTAGCCCGACCAGTCGGCCGGCCGCCTCAACACGCCCGACGACTCCGAAGGGTAGCGCACGCCTGTCGGCGAGCCGAAGCCAAAGTCCCGCAGGTACGCGTACTGGCTCTCCGGATCCAGCCGCCGGGCCGCCTTCACCAGCGCGATGTTCGACGAGTACCTCAGCGCCTCGCGGAGGGTCAGCCATCCGTGCGGGCGCACGTCGGAGATCGTCCGGCCACCGTCCACGTAGCGGCCCTCTTCCGCGTACAGGCTGTCCTCGAACGTCGCCCGCCCTTCCTCCAGCAGCGCCGCCACGATGAACGGCTTCAGCGTCGAGCCCGGCTCGTACGGCTCCGTCACCGCCGTCCACGGCCGCGCACGCCCCGCACGCCGGCTCACCGCCGCCAGGATCTCGCCGGTGCGTGGGTCGGTGATCACGATGTCGCCACCCGTCGCGCCCGTCTCCGCCATCGCGTGACGCAGCGCCTCATCCGCGATCTCCTGGAGATCGTAATCGATCGTCAGGTAGACATCGTGGCCCGGCACTGGCTCTTCGACCGAAACCAGCGCACCGGGAATCGGCTCGCCCCGCGCATCCCGCCGCATGACCGCGGTGCCTGGCCGGCCGCGCAGCAGCGAGTCGAGCTCCAGCTCCAGGCCGCTCAGCGCGCGCTGATCCGCCGAGACCCGCCCCAGCAACTCGAGGGCCAGGCCGCCGTGCGGGTAGAAGCGCTCGAGCACACGCTCGAAGTAGACGCCCCTCAGTCCTTCCAGTCGCTCCTTGACCGCTGCGTCGTAGCGGCCCGGCAGCACGACCCACCGGCGCCGCGAGCCCACCGCACGGCTCGCCGCCTGCGGCGAGAGGCCAAGCACCTCCGTCAGCTGCTTCGCCGTGGCGCGTCGGTCCTTCAGCTCATGCGGCGCGATCGCGATCCGGTACGCCTCGTGGCTCGCTGCCAGAGGCACACCATCGCGATCGTAGATCGTGCCTCGCGGCGCCGGCAGCGCCACCCGCTGCCGGTGCTGCTCGCTGGCGCGTGCCGCCCAGCGCTCACCTTCCACCACCTGCAGTTGGAACACGCGGCCGAGCAGTACCAGCCCCCACAAAAGGAGGCCGCCGAGCAACAAGCGCCGCCTCAGGCCGTGCTTGTGGACCCGTCGCTTCAATGCGCGCCCCCGGCCTCACCGATGCCGCCATCCAGCGGCAGGATCACGATCTCCGGGCCGCGCGGCACACGCATGCCCAGGCGCTCGCCCGCTGCCTTCACCACACGGCTCCGGCTCTCCAGCATCTGCCTCCGCCGATTCAGCTCCACGCGTTCGGCTTCCGCCACCGCGCGCTCGCTCCGCACGGCTTCGAGCGCACGCAACACCTCCAGCGTCCGACTCTGACGCCACACGACCAGGCTCAACGACGCCAGAAACGCGGCGAACGCCAGCGCAGCGCCAAGGGCTCCGGACAGGCCCCGCATCAGGCCGCCTTCCGCCACGCCCGCAACCGGGCGCTCCGCGCGCGCGGGTTCGCCGCGATCTCCTCTGGCGATGCGAAGACCGGCTTCCGCGTCAGCACCTCCCCCAGCGGCCGGCCGCTGCACCGGCAAACCGGGAGCTCCGGAGGGCAGACGCAGCCGCGACTCCAATCCCGGAACGCGTTCTTCACCCGCCGGTCCTCCAGCGAGTGGTACGACAGCACGACCAGCACGCCCGCGGCATCGAGCTTCTCCCGCAACACCGGCAGCGCGCGATCCAGCTCTTCCAGCTCCTCGTTCACCGCGATCCGCAGCGCCTGGAAGATCCGCGCCTTGTCTTGCACGGTCAGCCGCGGCCCCAACGCCCGCTCCATCGCCTCGACCAGATCGTCGCTCGTCCGGAACGGCCGTGTCCGACGCCGCCTCACGATCTCGGCCGCCAGCCGCCGCGCACGTCGCTCCTCACCGTAGTGCCGGAACAGCGCCGCGAGCTCCGACTCAGGCAACTCGTTCAACAGCTCCGCTGCCGTTCGCGTACCCTCCGCGGCCGCACCCGCCATCCTCATGTCCAGAGGGACTCCGGGCCGGAAGGAGAAGCCGCGTCCCGGCTCGTCGATCTGCCTCGAGGAAACTCCGAGGTCCAGCAACGCGCCCGCCAACGGCTCCTCGATCTGCGCTGCCGCATCCGCGAACCGCGCACGCATCAGTTTCACCCGCTCGCCGTACCGCGCCAGCCGCCTCGCCGCTGCTTCGAGAGCTTCCGGATCCCGATCCACGCCGATCACCCGGGCCGTCGTACCCGCTTCCAGTATCGCCTCGCTGTGTCCGCCCCCGCCCACCGTCCCGTCGAAGTACAGACCACCACGTTCCGGTTGGAGGTACGACACCACCTCTCTCACCATCACCGGAACGTGGTAGGCCTCCTCCACACCGCCTCCTACCGGAACACCTGTGGCGCAAACCGCTCGAACGCACCCGCGCTCGCCGCGACCGCCTCTTCGAAGCGCTGCGGGTTCCACAGCTCCACCCGATCCACCAACCCGACCAGCAGCACCTGACCATCCAGCTCCGCTGCTTCCTTCAGCCGCGCCGGCACCAGGATCCGTCCCTGCCCATCCGGCTCCACCTCGACGGCGTTCGCGAGCACGCTCAGCACCCACATCCTCGCCTCCGGCTGATGCCGCAGCAGTTCCATCAGCCGCTCCTCCACTTCCACCCAGGAGGACTCCGGATACAACTGCAGCGCCGGCGCGTACGCCTGGATCAGCACGAAACGCTGATCCGCAGCCTCCCGGCGAAACGCGGCCGGGAGGCTCAACCGCCCCTTTTCGTCCAGCTGATAGAGGTAACTGCCCAGGAATTTCAGCCCCCGCTCTCTCGGGGTTCGAGTTCCCGCCATCGGGACCCTCGGGCTGAAGGGCGAGGGTAGGCCGTCTCCCACTCTTCCCCACTTCTCCCCACCAGCGGCCAAAATACTACACACTGACCCGCTCACGCGTCAAGCCTCTCCACGCAACCACGCTCCACCGCCCGCACACCGCTCGCCGCCGTGCCCACCGCCGCGCACCGCTGCTCCGCCGCGCACGCGTTCGCGGCCTACGGCAAACTCGTGTGCGCCCCCGTACACAGCGCCGAGCCCAACGCCAGAGCCCATGCGCCTCCGCCACCAGGCCCCAGCCGCACGACGCCACCGCCTCCGGGAACGAAAAAGAGGGACCGGGAGTGATCCCGGTCCCTCTCGACGGTGCTCGCCAGCCGCGTGCGGCGCGGCTCGATCCCGCTAGCGGCCGCGCTTGATCAAGGCCTCCTGGATCTCGATGTAATCCCTAGCGTTGGAGATGGGCCCGGTCAGGTCGACGTTGTTGGCCTCCGCGTACGGCCTCGCATCCTCGAAGTACTGGAGCGCCTTCTGGAAGAGCGGCAGCGCGGCACGCGCCGACTCCGCCGTCTGTGGCTCCTGGGCCGCGATTCCCATTTCGAGCAGCGCGAAGCCCGCCAGGTAGCTCGCCAGGCCGCGCGTGATCGGCGTGGTGTTCAGCTCGCGCACGAGCTCCATGTACGGCAGCGCGCCTCGGCGGTCGCCCTTCTGGAACTTCTCCGTGTAGCCGTAGTTGAGCACGTTGCGCGCGAGCGCATCGGGATCGAGCTCACGACCCTCCCTGGCCGCTGCCTTGCGGAAGGCCTCCGCCACACGCTCGATCTGGCCCGCCCTCGTGAACCACATGACCTGACGCGAGTAGACATGCTGGTACTCCGGGTCTCGCGCCAGCACCGAGTCGAGCGCGGCGAGGGCTTCGTCTAGCCGTCCGGCCTTCTCCAGCGCATCGGCGTACACGGACCAGAGCGATGCGTTTTCCGGCTTCGCCCTGACGATCTCGCTGCCCGCCTCGACCGCCTCGTCGTGCCGCTCCAGCACCAGGAGCGTCGAGATCAGGTTCCGCAGCACGAGGGTGTCCGTCTCGCTGCCCTGCGCCTCGAACACCTGGCGGAAGTAGCCGAGGGCCTTCTCGTACAGCTCCAGCGCCTCCGGTGGGCGAGCACCAGCCGATCCGGAGCCGCTGGCCCGCTCGACCGCCTGCGCCGCGGCGCCCAGCGCGAAGTGGCCGGCGTACATGCGGAGGCTGAGATTCGTCGAGTCGACGTTCAGCCCATCTTCCGCGAGCTGGAGCGCGCCCTTCGGATCGCCGGCCTTGTACATCTCGTTGGCGATCGTGAGGCGAACCTGCACGCTGCCCGGATTCAGCTCGAGGTAGGTGCGGTAGTACCCAAGCGCCTGCTGCGGCCGATTCAGCTTGGTGGCGACGTAGCCGGCCGTCTGCAGCGCGTCACTGTGGCCGGGGCTGAGCTCCAGCACCCGCTCGAGCACCGGCATCGCCTGCTCGAGCGAGTCCAGGCCGACCAGGGCGCGAGCGCGTGCGTAGAGCGTCGTGGGGGAGTTGGGATTGATCGCGAGCGCCTGGTTGCAGTTCTCGAGCGCGTTGGTCCACTGCTCGCTCGCCAGGTAGTCCAGACAGAACCTGCTCAGGCGCTGCTGGTTCACCAGCTTCTCGAAGCCGCTGAACAGCGTCTGCGCAGCCTCATCGGCGGTTGCAGCGACGAACGGGTCGATGGCGAACTCCTCGCCCGTCCTCGACGCGACGAACCTCGCGGCGACCTGCATCCCCCCGCCGGCGGGCTGGTAGCTGCCGCATACGACGAGCTCCACGTTCATCCGCACCGCGAGCTGCCGGCTGGTGATGCAGTCGACCAGGTTGTCTTCGTTGATCTTGTACTGGCGGAGCGCGTTCCGTAGCTCCCCTCTGTCGACGGGCGCGTGCGTGAGCATGCCGTCGATGTGCTTCCGCAGCCTGTCCGCCACATCCCTACCAAAGTTCTCCTTCGCGCCGCCTTCTGCTTGCAGCGCTGGAACGAGGACGCGATAGCGGCCCTGCGCGTGCACCTCCGGCGCGGCAGCTACGAGGGCGGTCGCGGTGACGATCCCGATCATCAGGGGGACGACCCGCCGCCGATTCGCGCGCGTTGGCTCCATCTCCGCAGTCTCCGGGCTGGTAGGGACTGGTTGTGGCCGCGCGTTGCGGCCATCCTACACGATTTGCTAACCCGCAGCAGGCCATCGGGTTCGTGTCACCACGGATGAGCCTGCGGCAGCAGAACCGTCTGCGGCCAGGGCAAAGCGCGGGTTAGGCTCGAATTACGCAAAATTACGAGGGCGAGCGCCGGGCAGGCAAGACCCGCCGCCCACGGGAACCGCCCGGGCGCTCCGGCCGCTCGGTCAGGCTGCAGCCGTGGCGGGTGCAAGAACGGCACCACCGGCGCGGCCCGCACCCGCGGCGCCACCCCCGGCCCGTGCAGGCCGCATGCCGCGCCGACTCCCCGACGCTTCGCGGGGCGCCGCCCTCGAGATCGATCGCCGCGGGGGGCCCTCTCCGCTGCCGGTCCGCGCCGGTCGGCCTCCCTGCGGCGCCCGGCCCCGACCCGTTCAGAGGACGCGTCCGTGCCGCCTGCCGGTGACGCCGCACGCCGCCCGGCAGGACACGTCAGTTCATAACAGCGCCAGCGCCAGCAGCGCAATGTAGCCCAGCACCAGCGCGAGCAGCAGCACGATCAGCAGCCGCTGCGTGCTGTCCCAGCGGGGCTCGTCGCGCGCCACCCGAAAGATGAACGTGCCCGTCTCCTCGGGCGCGGGCGCCTCGGCGGGGCCGTCCCACGGCATCCCCCACGGGTCTGGCGACGCCGTCGCGCCAGCGGGCCCCGCGAGCACGGGATTCCCGCCGCTCGTTCGCCGGTGCAGCGCCTGCATTCCCTCCGCGACGGCAGCCGGCTCGCCCTCGTCCGCCTCCACCCGGCGCCCCGCTGCCGGGACACCGAAGTGGATGGCGGCGATGGTGATGTTGTCGTCGCTCCCCTCTTCGTATGCCAGCCTGCCGAGCGCGCGAACGCCGGCCTCCAGGTCCGGGGCATCCAGGACCACCGTCCGGATCCTCGAGTCCGGCAACGCGCGGTACAGCCCGTCCGTGCAGAGGAGTACGATGTGCCGCTCGTCCGCGGGGAAGGGGCCGAAGACGTCCACCTGTACATCCACGTCCGCGCCGATCGAGCGGGTCAGTGCGTTCTTCCACGGAGAACGGATCGCTTCCTCAGCAGAGAGTTCTCCGCTCCGCACCGCCTCTGCCACGAACGAGTGGTCGTGCGTGATCTGTTCGATCTTCGCTGTATCGATGCGGTAGGCGCGGCTGTCTCCGACGTTCGCGACCTGGTACTGCCCGTCCTGCAGCAGGAGCGCGACGAGGGTCGTTCCCATTCCCTCGAGGTGGGGAACGCTCCGTCCCTCCGCCAGCACCGCCGCGTTGGCCGTGCGGATCGCTTCGCGCAAGCTGACCCCCGACTCGATGCCGGCGGCGAGGACCTCCAGCGCGCGATGCGCCGCGACCTCCCCGGCCGAGTGGCCGCCCATGCCATCGGCGACGGCGAGCAGCGCGCGGCCGTCCGGCCACAGCCGCACCAGCACCGCATCCTGATTCGACGGACGGCGTCCCCGGTCCGTGTATTCCGCTACTGGGGGCAAAGGCCGTGGCATTGCCCTCACCGCTCCCGGAACACGAACACGATCTCGCCCATCTCGATGCGGTCGCCGTCGTACAGCTTGCGGCTCTCCGCCTCCGACTCGAGCACTTCGCCGTTCACCACCAGGGGGTTCGTGCGCGAGAGGTTCATGATGCGCCAGCCGTCCTCCGTGTAGCGCATGCGGGCGTGGCGCCGGCTCACGGTGGGGAGCAGGAGCTGGACGTGCAGGGGCGGGGTGCCCCTGGCGCGACCGAACGTCACTTCCGGCGGCACCCCGGGCAGGCGCACGAACCGGATCGTATGCCCTGGCTCGGCGCCCGACACGATCTCGAGGCGGCCGGGGAGCAGTTGCATCGTCCCACCCACCGGCCGGAAGAACCGGACGGTGCGCGCGTCGACGAGCTCCGTCTCCGATCCGTCCGCGCCCACGCCAGCCGCCGGGTCGGGCTGGCCTGCGTCCCCGCCCCGCCTGCTCCGGACCTGCACCGGCTCCAGGCTTCGCGGCGACGCAACGTCCACCGGTCGACCGACAGTGCGCCCGTCGCTCGCACCGCCCGCGGCATCGCCCCGTCCGGTCTCCGCTCCCGTGGCCGCGCGCGAGGAATCCGGAGAGGCCGCCGCTGGTGCGCGCGCAGCCGGCGGCCGGTCCAACCCGGCCGGGCGCCCGGGCTGCGCGGCGTGCGTTGCGGCGTCGTTCAGCGGCCGCACCTCGTCGCTCTGCCGGCTCGTGCCGGGAAACACCAGGGGCGGGATCGTCGTGTCGTCCTCGCCGGCACTCCCCCTGCGCCGGAAGAAGGTGCGCGCAGCGAGCAGGCCGATCAGGACGGCCGCACCGACCGCGAGGCCGCCCGGCCCGAGCAACCCGCCCACTCGCGCCTCGCAGCCCGCGGCATCCACCGCGACGCCGGGCGGTGTGGCCGGGCAGCGGTCCACGAGATCGGGCACCCCATCCAGGTCGGCGTCGGCGTCGAAGATGCTGTCGGCCTCGGTTGCCCCTCGCGATCCGGCGGGTGCGGCGTGCGGGTCGCGGGACTGTTCGCTCCGCGCCTCGGGCGGGGGTGCTGTGGGCGCGCGGTCCTGGACTACGGGCGTCTGCCCGCTGGCCACCGCAGCCACCGCCGCGAGCACGAGCTGGACGGCAGCCACTACGACGCGGACCACGTTGCAGCGCGACGGTCGGCCCGGCCGGATGCAGCCCACCGGTGCAACTCCCTCGCTTGGACCTCTGGGCCACGGGCCGACGCAGAGGTGCCGGCCCTCCCGCCAACCTAGGGTCGGCCCCAACGGCCTGCAAGGCGCGGATGCCACCGCCGGCCACGCCCGTGGCCAGATGAGCGAAGCCCCCGATGCTCTCGGGGGCTTCGATCCGTCGGTGGTGACGCGCCCGCGGGCTCAGCGCCGCGCGATTCCATCCTTCAACCCCTTGCCCGCTCGGAACGCGGCCGCTCGTGTCGCAGGCACCTCGATGATCCCACCCGTCCGCGGATTGCGGCCCGTGCGCGCCTTGCGCTCCCGAACCTCGAACGTGCCGAAGCCCGTCAGGGACACCTTCTCCCCTCGCTGCAGCGCCTGGGCGATCAGTCCGTTCTCTGGATCGAACAACGCCTCCACCGCCGCCCGCGAATCCTTGCGCGAGATGTTCGCGCGGTCCGCCAGCGCGTCGGCCAACTCTGCCTTGTTCATGCCACCCTCCCAGTCTGAGTGGATCGATCCGCGTATCTGCCCCCGGGGGCTCCGCGGCGCAACACGACTCGCGGTAAACGTAGTCGGGCCGCTGTCCCCGGCAAAGCCCCGCCGCCCCGGGGCCGCCTGCTGGCCCCTCGCGCCGCGGCCCGTGCCCGTGCACGAGTCCTCCCGTGGACCGGGCCGGCCCCCGCCCGAAACGACGCCCGCCCCCCGCAGACGCGGCATGGCCCGCAGGCTTCGCGCGCGGTCACCTGCGGGCCATGCCAAACCGGGGCGCACTCTACCAGCGGCTGCGCGGCGCGGTCAAGGGCTTCGCCATTCCTTCGGGCGCCCCGCGCTGCGCTGGCAGCTAGATGGCCTCCAGCCGACTGCGGGGCTGGGCCACCCGGATCCGATCGCGCCCCTCCCGCTTCGCGCGGTACAGCGCCTCGTCCGCGGCCGCCAGCAGCTCGTCCGGACTCGCCATCGACGGATCGTACGCCGCCATCCCGACGCTCACCCGCACCGGCCCCGTCGGCAGCTCGATCCGCGCCAGCTCCTCCCGGATCCGCTCCGCGAACACACGCGCGCCAGCCAGCTCCGTCGAGGACAGGATGGACACGAACTCCTCCCCGCCGATGCGCGCCGACAGGTCCATGCGTCGCGTGTTGCGCCGGAGCACAGCCGCCAGCACGCACAGCGCACGGTCTCCCGCGGCGTGCCCGAAGCGGTCGTTGTACTCCTTGAACCGGTCCAGGTCGAACAGGACGACGACGAGCGGTCGGCCGCGCTGCGCAGCCGCGAACTCCGCCTCCAGGACCAACCGCGCCCAGCGCCGGTTCGGGAGGCCCGTCAGCTCGTCCGTCAGGGCCCTGGCCTCTGCACGCGCCAGCGCCCGGTGCAGGAGCTCGGACACCGTGCCGACGCCGAGCGCGATGGCGATGTACGCGCTCACCACGATGAGCAACGCCGCGGGGTTCTCCACCGTGCAGCCCCTCAGGGAGAGCACCAGGTGCGTCACCGTGAGGGCGACCATTCCGGCTGCCAGCGCGAAGGCGACGCCGCGCCAGCCCCGGTAGTAGGCCAGGAGGAACGCCGGCACGAGCGCCAGCAGCCACAGCAGATCCTCGCTTCCGCCGGCCAGGCCAGGGTTGAGCACCGTCGAGGCCACCGGCACGGCGAGTGCGGCCATCGAGAGCCACAGCGCGCGCAGGGGCACGCTGGGCCGTGGAATCGGAAAGCTGTCCCTCATCAGCTCCCGGTCCGAAGTCGCAGGATGCGAAACGCGCGGGCTGCCGTCCGCACCGCGAGCTCCTCGCGCCGGGGTATCGCGTTCTCGCGTCGCACGGCGCCGCCGCAGGCACTGGCGTCGAGTTCCGTGCCGCGCTGTAATTGCTCGTTCCTGCGTGAGGTTGCCGGGACCTGCCGCGCGCGCAACGCGAAATCCATTCGCCGCCGATGGAAATATTTTGCCGCCAGCCGGCGCGGATGCCATACTTCGACCCGTGCCGGCACGCCGCCGTCACACGACCGGATCCAGGGAGATGCTGAGACAGGATGAACGTCAGCGCGCCGACCAGGGCGCAAGGGCCGGGGGCCCGGCCCCGGTCCGCCACGACGTCACGCTCCTGACAGAGGACGACGTCTACCTCTTCAACGAGGGCAGCCACCTGCACCTCTATCGGCGCCTCGGCGCCCACCCCATCACCGTCGAGGGGGTCGCCGGAACGTACTTCGCCGTGTGGGCACCCAACGCGGAAGAGGTGGCCGTCATGGGCGAGTTCAACCGCTGGAACCGCTCCTCGCACATGCTCCGGCCACGCGGCAGCTCCGGTATCTGGGAAGGCTTCATTCCCGGCGTCGGCCAGGGCGACCTCTACAAGTACCACATCAAGTCGTGGTATTACGGCTACCGGGTCGAAAAGGCAGACCCCGTCGGGTTCCGCCATGAAGAACCGCCCCGCACCGCTTCCATCGTCTGGGACCTCGCCTATACCTGGGGCGACGACGAGTGGATGAGGGAACGCGAGCGCCGCAACGCCGCGGATGCGCCCATCTCCATCTACGAGGTGCACCTCGGCTCCTGGATGCGCGTGCCCGAAGAAGGCCACCGGCCTCTGACCTACCGCGAGCTCGCGCCGCGCCTTGCCGAGTACGTCCTGAAGATGGGCTTCACCCACGTCGAGCTCCTGCCCGTGATGGAGCATCCGTTCTACGGCTCCTGGGGCTACCAGGTCACCGGCTACTTCGCGCCGACCAGCCGCTACGGCTCGCCCCAGGACTTCATGTACTTCATCGACTACCTGCACCAGCACGGCATTGGCGTCATCCTCGACTGGGTTCCTTCCCACTTCCCCACCGACGCCCACGGACTCGCGTTCTTCGACGGCACGCACCTCTACGAGCACGCCGATCCGCGCAAGGGCTTCCACCCGGATTGGAATAGTCTGATCTTCAACTATGGCCGGAACGAGGTGCGCAGCTTCCTGCTCAGCAGCGCGATGTTCTGGCTCGACGTCTATCACGCGGACGGCCTGCGCGTGGACGCCGTCGCCTCCATGCTATACCTCGACTACTCGCGGGAGCCCGGGGAGTGGATACCCAACATCTACGGCGGACGCGAGAACCTCGAGGCCATCGCCTTCTTGCGCCGGTTGAACGAGGAGATCTACCGCGCACACCCGGACGTCCAGACCATCGCGGAGGAGTCGACGGCCTGGCCGATGGTTTCGCGCCCCACCTACGTCGGCGGCCTGGGCTTCGGGATGAAGTGGGACATGGGCTGGATGCACGACACCCTCCGCTACATGTCTCGCGACCCCATCCACCGGAAGTACCATCACAACGATCTGACCTTCCGGCTCCTCTACGCGTTCCACGAGAACTTCGTGCTGCCGCTCTCGCACGACGAGGTCGTCCACGGCAAGGGCTCGCTGCTCGGCTCCATGCCGGGCGACCTTTGGCAGAAGTTCGCCAACCTGCGTGCTCTGTTCGGCTACATGTGGGCGCAGGCCGGGAAGAAACTGCTCTTCATGGGCGGAGAGTTCGGCCAGTGGAATGAATGGAACCACGAGGCCAGCCTGGACTGGCACCTGCTCCAGTACGAGACGCATCAGGGCGTGCAGCGCTGGGTCGCGGACCTGAACCGTCTGTACCGCTCCGAGCCCGCGCTCCACGAGCTCGACTTCCAGCCGGCAGGCTTCGAGTGGGTCGACGCGAACGACGCCGAGAGCAGCGTTCTCAGCTTCCTGCGCCGGGGCCGCTCGCCAGACGACGTGATCCTCGTCGTCTGCAACTTCACGCCCGTCGTGCGCTACGAGTACCGGGTCGGCGTGCCGCGTGGTGGATTCTGGCGCGAGCTGCTCAACGGCGATGCGAAGGAGTACGGCGGCAGCGGCGTCGGCAACCTCGGCGGCGTGCAAGCGGATGCCATCCCGTTCCACGGCCGGCCGTTCTCCCTGAGCCTCGTGCTGCCGCCGCTCGCCGTCATCTTCCTGAAGCCGGATCGCTGAAGCGGGCGGGAGCGGGGGCGGCCGCGCGCGCGGGCCCCCTAGGCGCCCGCAGCCCTCGCGTATCGCCGCCCCCGCGCGATCCAGAACAGCGGCCGTTACCGCTTTCCCAGCCCGGTGGAAGCAGCGATGGCCGCCTCCACCGCGCCGGGGGCGCCGGAGATGCGGCCGGCATCCCCGCCCCGCGCTCCGACGCCACCTGCCCGGGATGGTTCCGGCGCCCCGTCACCCCCCAATGTTCGGGTTGCTCCGTTTCTCCTGCTCGGGCAACGGCATGCACGTGATCGGACCGTACGCCTGGCCCTTGTGATTGACGCCGGTCGGAAACGGCAGGTTATGCCGGAGCATGTCGTTCAGCCGATGGCCCTCGCTGAAGAGCTGCCGCCGCCGCTCCTCCAGGATATCGGCGAGGAGGTTGCCGGATGGCGTGTACGGCGGAAGCCCCTGGCTGGCGCGCAGGCGATTGATCGCGGCCTCCGCCTCCGATGGACGCGCCTCGGCGATGATGAGCTGAGCCTCCTCCCAGGACGCCATCGGGATCGGCGAGTCCGCCGTCGGATACTTGTCCTGGTAGTAGTGCTGGGTGACCCCATCGTGGCCAACCATCCCGGACGCGATCACCGGAACCCGGGGATCGGGCACGCCATCGATCTCCAGGCCATAGTAATCCACGGGGTTGACCGACAGATAGCGGTTCCTGCGGTTCAGGTTGTAGACGCGATTCTCTCGCCGGCCGTTGACCGTCGAGTACTCCGCGTTCCAGACGAACCCTTCCGGGATGCGTGAGGCGTCCTCCGCGGCGCCTTCCAGGTTACCGAGGTCGAGGCGGGTCCGGGCCCGGCCTGCGTAAGCCAGCAGCTCGAGCTGCGTGTTTCCTGCAGCCCTCGCGTACTCCATCGCGGATGTGAACCGCTGCTCCGCGATGGCGAGAACCTCCTGCGGCGTCATGAGCGGGCCGTTGTCGATCGCCATCTCGCAGAACCCTTCACCGAGGAGGACGTAGGCGTAGCCCGCGTACGCCATGAGCAACCCGAGCATCTCGGCCTTGTCCGGAACCAGCTCGTCCGGGAACTTTTCGATCCTCCGCGCGGCATCCTCCGCCATGAAACGGGCCTGCTGCAACGGCGCGTATGCGCCCAACCCCGTGGCATCCCGGTTGTTCGGGCAGCTCCCGATGATCGTGTAGAGCTCGATCCCCCGCCAACCCCAGCCGTTGATGTCCAGCCAGCTCGACGCGTTGATGTACTCGTTCGCCAGAATTCCGGCCGATGCGACATAGCTGCTGTACGCGCACTCGAACTGACCGAGCGCGCTGTTCACGAGCGTGCGGGCGAGCGCGGGGTTGTCCAGGTCGGACTCCTGGACGCTGCCGGGCAACTCGACCTCGAGCAGATTCTCGCAACCCGCGGCGCCCGCCAGCAACGCGAGACCCAGGACCGCCGCCCGGCGCGCGCCGCGGCGGACGTTGCGGCGCGCCGCCCGTCTTCCCGGACCGCACTCGCTGAGCATGCTGTCGAGCCGCGCCGCAGTGGCCCTCTCGCCGAAGCGAGGATCGGTGTTCACGTGCGTGGTCATGACGGATCCCTCGTCTTGTCAGAAGGTCAGCCGCAGCGTCATCAGGAGGCTCGCCGTGGGCGGCAGGACCGTCTGGTATCCCACCGCGGTCTGGCCGGTCGCGCGGACCTCCGGATCCCAGACGATCATGTTGGCGAGCGGCTCGCGCACGTGGCCGTCCCGCGGCGTGTTCCAGCCGTGCTGGGCCGTCCACAGCATCGCGACGTTGCGCATCCCCACGCTGATCAACCCGCTCGTGGCGCCGAAGCGCGCCACCAATTCGCTCGGCAGCGTGTAGTTGGCCGTGATCTCGCGCAGCCGCAGGAATCCGGCCTCGTAGACGCCCGTCCGGTCGTTCTCGTAGAGACGGGTCGCCGAGAGGATCGGGTTGTTGTGGAGGAGCACGGGTTCCGTCGTCGACTGATTGTGCGTCGCCCGGATCTCGGTGTTCACCTGCTTGTGCCCCCCGTTCCCCTCCACGCGGATGTAGAACCAGAGATTGTTGAACAGCGTGAAGGTGTTCCCGATCCCGATCTGCCAGGTGGGCTGAGTATGCCCGAGCCAGACCTGGGGAGCTTCCGAGCACGGCACCGGCGGACCACCGGGGTCGACGCCCTGCGGACCCCTCCCGCCGTCGCACATTGCCGAAATGACCCGTCCGTTCTCGTCGAGCTCGGCGGACAGGATGCGGCGCATGAAGAGATCCGCGATCGAGTATCCTTCGCGGTGCTGGGCCTGCGTACCCAGCGCGATGAACCCGAGGCCGCCCAGGTCCTCGATGCGGTTGTGCGAGGTCGCGAGCTGCGCGTCGACTTCCCACCGGAACCGGGCACCATCCACGAGCTGAGCGTTGAGGCCGAGCTCGTTGCCCCAGGCACGGACCAGGCCGAGGTTCACGACCTGCGAGCCGACGAATCCCGTCGATGGCGCGAGCGGCCGGCCGACGATCGCGTCCTTGACCGCGCGCTGGAATCGCGTGTACTGAAGGTTTAGTCGCCCACCCAGCAGGCCGGCATCGAAACCGAGCTCCAGCTCCTCCCCTCGTTCGGGCTTCAGATGCGGGTTCCCATACGCGCCCGGGGTGAGCCCCGGCTGATCGTTGTAGCCGATCACCGGGTTGTAGAGACGGGTCGCGTCGATCGTCCCGGGCTGCCGGCCGGCTGCGCCCCACGCCATGCGAAGCCGCAGTTGCTCGACGAAACTCAGCGACCAGAACGGCTCCTCGTGGATGGACCACGTGGCGCTCAGCTTGGGATAGATCGCCGCGTCGAACTCCGAGCCGAACGCGCTGTTCGCGTCCGCCCGGACCGCGCCGGTCACGAACAGGCGGTCCCGCCAGCCCACCTGCTGCTGGAAGTACACGCCCGTGGTCGCGTTCTCCACGAACGTCTCACCGCCGTCCCGCACCGCGCCACCGGACACCGTCGTGATCGGCAGCGCCGGGAACTCTGCGCCGGACGAGTTGATGAAGGCCGACTCGCTCCGGTAGTACTGGAAGCCCACGGACGGCGTGAACGTGTACTCTTTCCAGTTGAAGGTCGCGCTCCCCGAGTAATCCAACGTCACGAACCGCCGCGTCCCGCGACTGACCGTCTTGCTGCCGAGCCCCAGTTGCCCGTAGAAGTGGCTGGCCCCCTCCGGCTGCTGGGGATACAGCGTCCAGCTCACTTCCGAGTTGAGGTCCAGCCCGGCTACGAGGCGGTGACTGAACCAGCTCGTCGGCTGAAACCGCAGCTCGACGCTTGTGATCGTCCGGTCGTTGTCGATCCGGCTCTCCACCTCGCTCCACTCCTCGGGCGGAGCATCCGAAAACCCGCGCCGGGCATCGTTCAGGAAGCGAGGATTCGACCAGATCAGGTTGCTGAACGGATCCGTCGAGATCGAGCCCTGGGCCAATCGAGTCTGGCTCATGATGTACGCGTTGCTCATGCGCAGGCTCAGGGCATCAGAGAGCTGCACATCGAGGTTGGCCCGCAGGGCAAGCCGCTTGTCCCAGTTCCAGTCCACGATCCCCACGTCGTGGTCGCGGGAAACCGAAGCGAAGTAGCGCAGGACGTCCGTCCCGCCGCGCACACTCAGGTTGTAGCCCTGCAGCAAGCCGTAGCCGAAAATCGGCCCGCGCCCGTGCTTGCGCTCGTGCTCGTACGCGTTGAATCCGATCAGCTTGGTGGGATCCTCCGGGTCCGGCATGTAGCGCATGCCCGTGCGCCCCTCCGGATTCCACAGCCAGTTGGTGCCGAGGCGCGCGGTCAGGTTGAACTGCGGCCGCCCGGTCGCGCCGCGCTTCGTGATGATCTGGATGACGCCGTTCGACGCCTCCGTCCCGTAGAGCGTAGCGGCTGCCGGTCCCTTGATGATCTCGATGCTCTCGATGTCCGCAGGGTTGATGTCGTTCAGGCGGCTGACGTTGGCCCCGCCGCGCTGCGCCGGGCCCCGCCGCGGATCGCTGTCCATGCGGACGCCGTCGATGTAGATGATCGGCTCGTTCTCGAGAGAAAGGCTGCTGATCCCGCGGATCCGGACGGCAGAGCCGGTGCCCACCTGACCCGTGCCGGGCAGCATCATGACACCCGGGCTCCGCTGGGCAAGGAGTTGGTTTACGTTCCTGACGGGCGACTTCGCCAGTGCCTGGTCTGCGCTCAACGACTCCACCACGTTGCCGATGGCGCGCCGCCGGGTGCCGCCCGCCGTTCCGGTGACCACGATCGCGTCCAGCGGCATCGCGTCTTCAGCGAGCTCGAAGTCCACGAACGTCGTCTGATTGTCCCGGACGACCACCTGCCTCGACGTGCTGCGGTAACCGAGTCGCTCCACCCGGAGCTCGTGGGTCCCCGCAGGGACCCGTGCCAGCACGTATCGGCCATCCGCGCCCGTCAGCGCCGAGATGGATCGATCGGCCAGGTACACGTGCGCGGCTTCGACCGGGAGCTGCGTTCCCGCAGTGACGACTCGCCCGGCGATCGTCCCGACGATCTCCACCTCTTCCCCCGGATCCCCGGCCGATTCCGGCCACCCCGCCGCGCCACCCTCCTCACGCGGCGACGGCGCATCTCCACCGTTCGGTGGCATGTCGGACTTCGGGTAGATCAGCACGTGGTCATCGAGCTCCCGGTAATCCAGGGCGGTCCCGGCAAGGAGATGCTCGAGGGCGGTCCGGACAGTCATCGCCGTGCAGTGGCAGCTCACCATCCGGTCGCGCGGAACGAACGTCGGGCTGAAAAGCAGATTCACCCCGGAACGCTCGTGGAGCTCCGTCAGCACCGCCAGCAGCGGGCCGCGCTCGACATCGAGTCGGGCGGGCTGGTCGAGCACCGCCCCGCGTCGCACGACGGCCGATTCCGGGATTGGCGGCTGATATGCGCTCGTCGACTCGGCGATTCCCAGGGCGAGCACGACGAGCGGTCCGACACGAAGGAACCTCATGGGACCCCCTCGGCTTAGGGTTCGACGACCGCGGTATCCCCTGCGAGGCGACAGTGCGCGCCGATGATGAGGCAGATCGCCTCCATCGTCCGCTCGAAGGTGGTGCCGGCGTACCACCCCGTCACCGTCCGATCCAGTAGGGAGCTATCCGCGACCACGATCTTCGCCCCGAACAGGCGATCGACTTCGATGACGACCTGACGCAGCGGTGTGTCGTTGAATACGAGAAAATCACCTGTCCAGTCGAGCCGATGGATGACGTCCTCCAACCTCGTCACCTCGACCGCCCTGGCCTGGTCCACGCGCCCCACTTCGCCGGCTTCGAGCTTCACCGATGTCTCGCCGGCTTCGAGCGAGACGCGGCCTTCCACGACCATGACCTCCAGCGCCCGTTCGTCCACCTGGATCTCGAACCGTGTCCCGAGAACGAGCGCCTCTCCCAGGCGGGTGCGCACGCGGAACGACTGGCCCTCCTGTCGCGCGATGGCGAAGAACGCGCGGCCATCCAGCCAGACCTCACGCCGACCTGGATCTGGCGGCAGGCGCAGGCGCGAGTCCGGGCCCAGCCGCACGACGCTGCCGTCGGCGAGCTCGATCGTTGCCCGCTCTCCGGCGCCGGTCACGAGCTCGGGGCCCGTTGCCTGCGCGCCGGAACGTCCCACCATCGACCCCAGGGCGTAACCCATGCACGCCGCCACGACGATCGCGGCGGCCCAGCGCAAGGGCAGGCTCGACGCGCGCCGCCAGCTCGCCGCCTTCGTCCCGCGAGTCGACCCGATGCCGAGGCGGGACAACAGGCGCTCCGGGCCCCGGAGATCGCCCGCCCGCAACTCGTCAAGCAACGGGGCGGTTCGCGCCCAAACCCGGGCGATGTCCCGGTACCGGGCTTCGTTCGCCGGCGAGGCCGCGCGCCACTCGTTCACGTCTTCCTCTGCATCCGATCCGTGCCCCTCCCCCTGGAGGAACCGGACAACGAGCTCGTCGCCGTGCGCCATCGAGCTCCCATCCGGCGTGTCGCCCGGACGGATCGGTCCGGTATCATCGCGACGTCGTTCCATTGCGAGAATCCACTTCGGTAGATGTCGCTGGCCCGCCGAGTTCTACTATCCACCCGAAGCGTGGCGGCCCCGGCCGGCCTCAGCCCTGCTTCCGGCCGGACGCTCGGCAGCGTTCAATAGGTTCGGAGAGATCGGGTCCGCCGCCCAGGGGCGTGCCTCGCCGTCACAGCAGACGCCGCAGCGTGGTGAGGGCGGCGCTCATCTGATTGGCGACGGTCTGCGGCGAGATCTCGAGGATCTCCGCAACTTCGCCGTAGGACAGACCGTGGACGCGAACGAGGATGAAGATCTCGCGGCGCCGCGGCGGAAGAGCCGCGATCGCCCGCTCGACCGCGGCGCGCTCCTCCGCCTGCTCGACCAGCTCGAGCGGCGAGGGGCGCTGATACCAGTCCCGCAGCATCGCACGAAGCCGGCCGATGGCCCGCACCCGCACACGCGCCGACCTTCGCTCGTTCAGCGCGAGATTCCGGACGAGGCCGTACAGGAACGCCCGCACCGACCCGGTCGGCCGCCACTGCAAACGGCCGTTCCAGATCCGGAGAAACGCCTCCTGGGCCAGATCCTCCCCGGCCTCCCGATTCCCGCCCAGGAGCCGCCGGGCGTAGGCCGCGAGCGGGGACCAGTATCGCCGGACCAGGTCGGCGAAGGCGTCGGCGTCGCCGCGCAACGCGAGCTCCATGAGGGCGCGGTCGTGCTCGTCCCCACGCGCGGCCACCAGCGGTTGCGCCGTGCTTACCTCGGCGTACGGCTTCGCATTCAGTCGCTGGGTCATCCCGGTCACTCTTGCCTCGGAGCCAGGTGCCGCGCACGCGCCTTCGCTTCACCCGCCGCCGGCTCGCACGCCGGCGTGCGGCCGCCATGCGCCCGGCAACGGATCGGCCTGCCGTTACGCATCGGCCGCCGCACGAGAGCGGCGGCCGTCACGGTTCAGGCCGTGCGGCCGCCATGCGCCCGGCGAGGGACCGGCCTGCCGATGCGCGCTCGGCGAGGCCCTCGCGGTTCCGGCCGTGCGGCCGGCCCACGCACGGCCGCTCGAGGGTCGGCCTGTACGTCGACGACGGGCGCCCTGGTCCGCGCGTGGCGACCGCGCGTGCAACGAAGATGTCGAGCGGCGTGTCGGGTGCGACGCGCCGCTTCCGCCCCGGAATCCTCGCAACCGGCCGTGGCCGGCAGGCGCACCGGGGTCGAGCGTCCAAGGCCTGTGACGACGCCAGCGGGCCGGATCACGTTCCCGGCCCGGGCGGAAAGTTCGGGGGTCGGTTGGTCCGTGTCCCCTCTCAATAGGCGTGCCAACGGGCTACGTCAAGCCCGCCCACGCGCCGGCCGGCCAAAGAACGGTCGACCGGCCGCACGGCCGCACACGGCGCCTCGGTCACCGCGCCGCATCGGACGGTCGTGCGGAGGCTTCATGTGCTCGGCCGTGCTGCTGGTCGGCGCCACCCTGCTCACGCCGGTCGGCGTCCGGATACACGGCCGGTGTGAACGGAACATCACGCGCCGGATCCCCCAGACCCGCCTTCTGACACACGAATGCCCCGCAGCGATAACTCGTGCGGGGCATCGTGTTACGCCATGGGCGCTACAGGACTCGAACCTGTGACCTCTTCCTTGTAAGGAGTCTCAAGGTCGGTCCTGACTCGGCGCTTTTCGCGCAACGGCGCCATTTCCCCGCCGGGGGGCGCTGTGCGCCGCGGCCGTTTCCGCCACCTTTCGCCGCCTCGCGGCGCACAAACGGCGCACAGTGCAAAAGCCCCGGCCGGGCACCGCGGGGGCACCCGGCCGGGCATTTGGGAACAATTCCCAAATCACCTGAGCAGCCGCAGCGCCGGCCGCGGCTGCACCGGCTCCACCGGGTCCACGCGGTCCAGCAGGTCCTCCAGCTCGACCGTGGCCGACGCCATGAACTCCGGCGAGACAACGCGTTCGGCCACGATGCGGCCCGCGCTGTCGGCGGCATAAATGCGCACGGCGCCGTCGGGGTAGACGTGCGGCACTTTCCACACACCACGCCCCGACTCCGGCCCGGCGCCGCGCCGGGTCACCGCTGCCCCTCCGCGCCGTCGCTCCCCGCCGGCATCGCCAGCAGGTCGGCATCGTCGCGGCCGTAGTCGCGCGCGAAGCCGTGCACCGCATCGTCCAGTGCGGCCATCAGGTCCTCCCACGGCACGCCGTCCAGCCCGGGGATGCCGTCCAGTCCGCCGCAGCGCACCGCCTCGACCACGCCCGCGACCAGCCAAAGCGAGATGAGCCGGCAGCGGGTGCGCTCGGCATACTCCTCGGCCTCGGCGAAGTCGTCGGCCATCGTCAGGTTGCCGACCTGGCCCCCGATCTCGCGCTGCGCGGCGAAGGCCACGTCCCGCGCATCCGCGGCGAACGTGTCCGCGCCGCCCCGGTCAAGCAAGCCATCGAGCACGCGGGCGGTCCGGGCGGCGATCCGGCGGAACTCGTCGTGGAGCAGGTCGGCTGTGAGGGTGTCGGGCATAGCGGCGCCTCCAGGGTAGTGGCGCCGCGGCCGGGACGCGGCCGCGTCCCGCACGGGGGCCACGGCGCCGGTGGTAGCGTACCCTAGTATAGAGCACGGTCGGCCCGGCGCGCAAGGCGTGGTACGTCCCTGCCCTTGTAGCACGCTGTCCTGCGGATTAGATTGCTGGCGGTCCCGTGAGAGGAGTCTAAGCCCGATGTCGCTTCAAGCCACGGTCCGCCGGGTCCTCAAGGCGGCACCCTTCGCCCTGCCCGACGTCGCCGCGGACGCGGGACTGTCCTACCACACGATCCGCGCCTACGCCTACGGCAAGCGGACCCCCGAGCCGGAGAACGTGGCGAAGCTGGTGCGTGCCCTCCGGCGCCGCGCTGAGAAGATTCTCGACCTGGCCGACCGTCTCGAACGCGAGGCCGGCGGCTGACGGCCCCGCCCGCCACCGTTCCGCCGCCGGGGGTATCCGGTACCGGCCCCGGCGGCGTTCGTGTCTCCTAGGGCATCCTACGTCTTGTTTACCGAAGCGAATTGTCTACGCTAGACAATTCACCGCCGGTTCCCCGCACGCGGCGGACGCAAGGGTAGGGGTCCGGAAAAAAGTCCGGCACCCCCCCCCACCGCCCGCCCCCCGCGCGCGCGGAAGGCAAGGCGAAAGACGCGGACTCCGCGTCTTTCGGTCGCGCTACACCCCGCGCGCGGAGAGGTGCGTCCGGTGAACTTCGTAACGTTACGAAGTCGGTGCCGGTCCCCCGCGCGCGCGGAGAGGTGGGAGGTGTCTACGGTAGACACCTCACCGGCCTGGCCGGTCCCCCGCGCGCGCGGAGAGGTGTTTCCGGGAAACACCGTGGCAAGGACGGCGTGGGCCGGCCCCCGCGCGCGCGGAAGGCAACAATTGTGCGAATCGCACAATTCACCTTCCGCAGGCCCGCCCCCCGCGCGCGGGGAGAGGTTGTGCGAATCGCACAACTCACCTTCCGCAGTCTGCCGGTCCTCCCGCGCGCGGGGAGAGGGTAGAGGGTTGTGGTATTTTTGCCACAACCCTAAACGGTCCCCCGCGCGCGAGGTGAACTTCGTAGTATTACGAAGTTGCGTGGAAGTGGTGTGGACACAACGAGTTACAGCAGCGGAGGGGACTATGCGAGAGCCGGTCTAAACGCGTTCGCCCGGCCGGCGCGCGCTGCGGTGGACGCGAGGCGGGAGGCGAGGGCGCGGCCGGGCCGGGCGGTGGGAGGGGTCGGTCCGTGGCGCGGGCTGCGCTACGTCTCCGGCCCATCGGGGGCAGGGTCGCGGTCGAAGGCCAGAGGCAGCCCGGGGGGCCAGGCGAGTAGCTCCATGCTCAGAACCTCCCCGCGCCGGCCCGCGACTCGAACCGCACCCTCGTCTTGCGGCCGCGCGCGATGGCCTCGACTGTCTCGCCCAGCCGTTCCTGCACGAGCGGGTTCTGCGGGTCGAGGGTATCCGGCAGCACGATGGTCACGTCGATGATCTGTTCCTCCGCGGCCTGGCGCAGTGCCCGGAGATGGGCGCGGAACATCTCCTCCTCGCGCTCGCGCGAGTCGCGCCCGAACAGGGCGTCCGCCACGCCCAGGCCGATGGACGCCGCGCCGAGCGCGACGCCGAGCGGGCCACTGAACAGCCCTGCCGCGGCGCCGGCCAGCGAGCCGGCCGCGCCCAGCGGCGTGGTCGTGCCGCGCACGAGGCCGACGGCCGCGTTCGCCGCGATGCCCACCGCGCCGAGCACGCTCTGGATGTCCACCCGCGCGCCCTCGATGGCGCGCGCCAGCTCCTCCTCCGCTTTGCGGTGGCGGCGCATGACCTCTATGGCCTGCTCGAACTCCTGGCGCAGCTCGGGAAGGAGCTGGTCGGCCCTCGTCACGCCGGCGGCGGCGGCGGACTCCAGAAACTCCCGCGCGCGCTCCACCTCGGTCGGCACCGGCAGCTCCCTGAATTCGACGGGGGCGAGCTCGCGCGGGGGCACGGGCGCCGGCGTGAAGCCGCTCAGGGCCGCCGTGTCGGGGACGACGCGGCCGGGGCCGGGCGCGAGCCGCAGATCCAGCGCCGCCTGCCGGATGCGCCGGGCGCCGGCCCGCAGCGAGTCCACCAGCTCGCCAACCGCGGGATGGATGGCGGGCGCCACCGTCGTCGCGGTGGCCGGCGTGGCCGGAACCGTGGTCGTCGTCGGCGCGCCCGTGGCGCGCGGCGCGGGCGTATCCGGGCCGCCAAAGCTGCGGCCCGCCCCGCCCACGAACCCGCCGCGCGCGGCCAGCTCCTCCGGCGTGAGGAGCCGGACGTGCTGAAATTGGCCCGGCCGGCGCAGGATGCCCACGCGTCCCAAGAAGCGGATGGCGTTCGCGGCCTTGAGCGCCGTTTCCGCGATGACGCGGAACGCTTCTGCGTACTCGCGGAGTTCGCGCTGCGTCTCCGGCTTGGCGAGCTCGGCGGTCAGGTCCGCGACCGTCTCGCGCAGGAAGCGTAGCAGCTCGATGCGCGCCGGCTCGATGGCGCGCGCCAGCTCGATGCGGAAGCTGGCCGTCTGCTCAGCGAGGAGCTGTTGTTGGCCGGCCGCCGAGCGTAGGAACTCTGCGTACGAGCCGCGCACCTTTTCGCCGTCCTGCAGCGCGCGGTTGACCAGCGCGAGCGCCTTCTGCTGGTCGGTCAGCCGCCCGACCGTCGTGCCGATGGCGTCCGCGAACTCCTGGTAGATGACGGACGGGTTCGCACCGAACAGCTTGTCCGTGCCCTCGTCGATGCCGAGGATCGCCTGCCGCAGCGCCTCCAGCGTCTTCTGCGCCGTGAGGCCGCGGGCCGCGCCCACCTCGACGAACGCGCGGAGCGCGTCGCCGGCGAGCCGGATGTCGCCCGCCTTGGCCGTCAGCTTCACGATCTCGGTGGTGAAGCTGTTCGCCGTGACCGTGCCGAACTGGAAGTTGCGGCGCGCCTGGTCCGCGAGCGAGGCGAGGGTTTCGAGGGGGACGCCGCTCAGCTGCGCCGTCGCGGCCAGCGTGCGCTGGCTGGCGCGGAATGCATCCAGCTCCCGGTGCGCGTCGCGCACAAGTCGTGTGACAGCGAAGCCGGCCGCGCCCACGCCCGCGCTGATGGCGAGTGCGTTCGCGCGGGCGATGCGGGCAATCTCGCCGAAGTCCCGCTGGAAGTTGCGCCGCGAGGTGGCGATATCCTGATTGAGCTTCTGCAGCGCCGTGGTTGCGCTGCTGCTGTCGCCGACGATGCGAATGAGCAGGGGGCTGAGCGCCATGGACTAGCGCCTCCCCCGGCTCGCTGCAGCCAGATCAAGGACGACCACGTCCTCATCCGGCAGGATCGGTATGTCCAGCATCGTCCCTCCGCTTAGTTCCGCTTGGGGTCGAACCTCGGCGGTGCGAATGCGGCCTCCAATTGGCCGATGATCGTCAACAGCGTGAGCAGCGAAGCATGCATCCGAGCCGCACCGTCTACTGCGGCCTGAAGGTTCCGGCGCATCTCGCTCAGCGTCTCGCGGAATGCGGCGATCTCGTCGTGCCCTGCCATGTGCCCTCACAGACTCACAGGAAAGAAGCGGCGGGCGGCGTGCGCGCGCGCACGGCTGCGGCCCCAGAACGCGAACTCGACGGCCAAGGAGGAACCCGTCGCCCGCCCGCCGCAATGTCAACGAAGTCACCGTCGGCCCAGCGCGCAGGACGTGCAGCGGGTGCGTGAGGGGCCCCTGTACGTGGCGCCGCACCCCTGGCACACGCCGCTGAAGAGCGCCTTCCCGCCCGGCACCGCCGCCACGTCCGCATCCTGCGCAGGCACCGCCTCCACCGGCGCGCGCGCCGGCTCCGTGC
>DATCLK010000127.1:0-2538 GCA_036563975.1 Longimicrobiales bacterium
AGCGTCGAAGACCCCACGAAGGTGAAGTGGGTGACGCGCGAGGAGGTCGCCCGCGTCGTCCTGTTCCTCGCGGGCGATGCCTCCTCGGGCATCTCGGGCGAGACGATCCGCGTGCTGGGCGAAGGGCTGAGCTAGCGGGGCCGGCACGGAAGAGAGACGTTGGACGGCGCGGGCGGAGCCGCCGGGAACGCGGCCGCGGCGCCTCGGTCGACGGCCGGCGCCGCCGATGAACCCTGCTAGCGCTGTGGCATGACGGAACGCGGCGGCGCATCGTTTGATGCGCCGCCGCTGCGTTCACGTTACTCCTCTCGCTGGAGGCCGAACCCGACCCATGCCGCTCCGTCCGCCACCACGACGACGCGCTGCGGATTGGTGAACGCCGGCGACAGTGCGTAGCCGTCCGGGATGTCGATGAGCACATCATAGACTCCCGGCTGCATGGCGAAGAACGCCGAACCGCCGTAGCCCCCGGCGACCGGACCCGTGGTGCCGGTGGCGGCCGGCTCCGACTCGCCCTCCGGGATCACTCTGACCCGCACGCCGGCGACGCCCATGCTGTCCAGCGGCGTATGGGCGTTGACCTCGACGGTGAGGTTGTGCACCGCTGCCGAGTCCACCGTGACGACCTCGTCGGCGACGACTTCGACCGACATCGTCCTGGGCGCGTCCTGCGGCAACGCATAGCCCACCGGCGGCCTGAGCCGCAGCTCCCACGTCCCCGTCTCCGGGACCCCGATCGAGTATCGCCCCTTGCCATCGGTCACGGCGGACCGTGGGACCACGCCGCCGCGCGCGAGCTCTACGGTCGCGCCGGCCAACCCGGCGCCGGTCTCGAGGACGACCGTGCCGCGCAGCTCGGCGACGTCGCCTTCGCGACGCCCGTCGGGATGGGCCGGGTCCCCGTCGCACGCGACGAGGGTGGCAGCGAGCCCGAGGGCGAGCCCGAGCGCAGTTCCCACCAAGCGGTTGCCGAACATGTCTCCAACCTCCATCACGGGGGTGACTTGCCTTCGAGGGAACCGCGGGTAGCCCGCGCCCTCCAGCCCATCAACCCACTCAGGCGGATCGCGTGTCACGGCCGGGGGGCACTGCGCGTCCGTATGCTCGGACCGCGGCGCGCGGCTCGCCGGCTGGGCGATCCTCCGGCGCCCTTGTGCCGCAGGGCGGTGTGACGCAGCGTGACGCCACCGGGGTTACCATGGACGTGCGGCTGTCCGATGCCGACCTGGTCCGCCGGGCCCGCGACGGCGATCCGGCCGCGTTCGAGGCCCTCGTGGATCGCCACTACAGGGACTGCCTTCGCTACGCGTTTCGCATGCTGGGCGACCGGGCGGACGCGGAGGAGGTGGTGCGGGATGCGTTCGTGCGGGCGTACCGCTCCCTGTGGCGCTACCGCGAGCGGGACCAGTTCCGTGCGTGGCTGTTACGGATCCTCATCAACCGGTGCCGGAGCCGGGCGGCGACGCTCCGGCGCCGCCTCCGCATTCTGGACGCGTTCGCGGCCAGCAGCGACCCTGCCCCTGCGGCGCCGACGCCGAATGGCAGGTTCGGCCGCGCGATCCAGCGCGCGCTCGCGGCACCGCCACCGGACCAGCGCGAGGCGTTCCTGTTGAAGCACGTCGAAGACCTGAGTTATGACGAAATCGCCAGGATCACGGGTGCAGGGCTGTCCGCGCTGCGCATGCGGGTGAAGCGGGCGCGCGAGAAGCTGGCCGAGCTCCTGGAGGAGTACCGCGATGACTGACCGGGACCGCCTTCTGGCACGCGTGATCGCGGAACTGAAACAGCCCATCGACGTGGACCCTGCGGCGCGACAGCGCCTGCTCCACGCGACCGTCGGGGCTTCGCCGCGCGGGCTGGTGGGCGCGCTCGCGGCCGGGTTCCGGCGGCGGCCGGCCTGGGCCGCTCTGGCCGCGGCGGCGAGCGTGGCCGCCGTCGCGTTCGCGGCGGCGCGGCGCTTCCCGGCTGGCAGTCGCGGCGGCAGCTTCCGCGCTCCTCGCCCCCGCGGCGGCTGGCGCACAGGCGGTGGGCATCGAGGCGGGCACCGGGGTCGTCCGCTCCGGCCGGGCGACGACGGCGGGGGCCATGATCCTCGCGCCCGCGCTGCAGCTGGGCGGCGCCGCCTCGAGCCTGCGGCTGCACGGCCGGTTCGCCGGGCTGATGGACGGGGGGCTGGCCGCCGAGGTCGCTGTCGCGGGCGGTTGGCTCCACCCGGTGGGCGATGGACTCGCCGTGGGCGCCCGGATCGATGGGCGCTGGAGCGCGTTCCCGAATGAGGCGGACGCGGGCGAAGTGCGGGCGCGCATCTCCGCGAACGCCGGCAGCCCGGCGTTCGGCGCGTCAGGCGGGATCGGCGTCGCGGGCTACCGCGCGCCAGCGGGCCCGCGCACCGCGCTGCAGGGAGAAGCCACCGGCTGGACCCGGCTGGGGCCGGTCCGCCTGCACGCATCCGTCGCCGTGAGCGCGTTCGACGAGCGGTTCACCGTCGGGCGCGACAGTGTGCCTGTGCCGCCGGACAGCGCATCCGACTTCGGTCCG
>DATCLK010000128.1:0-2767 GCA_036563975.1 Longimicrobiales bacterium
CTCCCTGGCTTCCGGCGTGATGTCCAGGAGCATGCCGGCGCTGAGGGCAATCGCGTTGAGCGGGTTCCGGAGGTCGTGGGCGACGATGCGGAGCACCTCGTCCCGGATCCGGGTCGCTTGCTGCGACTCGTGGTAGAGGCGGGCGTTGTCCACCGCCAGCGCGGCGCGACGCGCCAGCTCTACGGCGAGCGCGAGGTCGTCGGGGCCGTAGCGCCGGCCCGGCCCGGTGGAGGCGAAGGAGATCGCTCCGAACGTGCGCCCACGGGCCACGAGCGGGACGATCATGACGGACGTGGGATCCAGCTCGCAGGCCATCCTGTAGTGCGCCTCGTCGCGAGTGGCTACCCGGATCCAGGCATCCGTGACGTCCGGGACGAGCTCCGGCTCGCCGGTGCGAATGACCGCCCGCGCACCCACCAACTGGCTGGGCGGGGGGAGGTGGCGGCGGAGCCTGCCGGCGAGCTCCTCCTTCTCAGGGTCCCGGTGCACGACGGCGACGCGGCGCAGCTCCGAGTCCTCGACCACGTCGATCATGCAGAAGTCCGCGAGGCGGGGCACCACCAGGCGCGCCAGGCCCTGGTACGCGGCCCCTGGCTCGAGCGACGCCGCCAGCATCTCGCTGGCCTCGGCGAGGAAGCGCAGCTCTTCCTCCCGCTTCCTGAGCTCGGTGATGTCCCTGGCGATCGTCGACAGGAACTCGACCTCGCCGTTCGGCCCGCGGTGGGCGAGGACCACCTGGGAGACCGGAATCACCCTACCATCACGGCCGAGGACCGCGCTCTCGCCCCTCCAGCTCCCCTCGCGTATCGCGGTCGGAATCGCCTCCCGCAGGATCCTGCCTATGGCCGACTGCGGGTAGATCGTCGTGATGTCGGGCCGGGCAGCGGCCTCCTCGCTGTCGATTCCCAGCGTGCGTCTCGCCGTGCGATTGAGGTAGATGAAGCGCCCCCCGGGATCGGAGGTGGCGACGAAGTCCGGAGTGGCCTCCAGGATCGCGGTCAACCGCCGCTGCTCCTCCTCCGCCCGCTTTCTCTCCGTGATGTCCTGAAGCAGGGACATCATGCCCCGAATCTCGCCGGAGGCGCCCCGGATCGGCGCCGCAGAAATGCTCACCGCCAACCGCGACCCGTCCTTCCTCTGCCGCTCGCTCTCGTGCCCGACGATGCTCTCGCCGCGGGACGCCGCCTCCAGCTCGCGGCGAAGCTCGTCTCTCCTCTCTTCCGGCACGACGGGCGTCACCCGGCCCCGCACCTCCTCCTCCGTCCAGCCGAAGATGCGCTCGGCCGCGGGATTCCAGATCTCGACCCGGCCCTCGAGGTCGAGCGCGGTGACCGCGATGGGAGCGGCGCGGATCAGGGCCTGGAGGACCTCGTTGGTTTCCCGGACGGCCTCCTCCGCCCGCTTGCGTTCGGTGATGTCCTCGAGCACGACGACCGTGCCCCTCACCCGACCCGCGGCATCGTACAGCGCCGCGGTGGAAAGGCTCACGTCGACGCGCGAGCCGTCCTTGCGCTGGCGGTACGTCTCCAGCGCGGTGATCGTCTCGCCATGGAAGGCGGCGCGGCGAATGCGATGGTGCTCGGCCTGCTTCTCTTCCGGAACGTAGGGCGCGGGGCGACCGAGGACTTCCTCTTCCGTCCAGCCGAAGATACGCTCGGCCGCCGGGTTCCACAGCTCGATCCTGCCCTCGGAGTCGAGGGCTTCGAGCGCCAGCGGCGAGGCCCGGATCACAGCGTGGAGCGTCTCGTTGCTCTGCCGGAGCGCCTCCTGCGCCCGCTCGCGTTCGGCCAGCAGCTGCTCGGCGCGGCTCCGCGCCGCTTCGGCCTCCGACCGGGCGGCCTCCTCCTGGGCGAGCCGGATCCCCATCTGTTCCGCCTCCTTCCGCGCCGTCGTCTCTCGCTGAACGCTCGCCCAATGCGTGAGCCGGCCTTCCTCGTCGAAGATCGGAACGATGCTGATCTCCACCCAGAACGGGCTCCCGTCCTTGCGGTAATTGAGGATCTCCTCTCGGACGGGCTCCCGGCGCTCGAGCGCCGCGCGGATCCTGCGCTTCGCTTCCGGGTCCGTCTCCGGACCTTGCAGGAGGCGCGGGTTCTTGCCGATGACCTCCTCCGCCGTGTAGCCGGTCATTCGGGTAAAGGCCGGATTGACCCATTCGATCACGGGGCCGGGCTCGTCCAGCGGCTCCGCACCGGTGATCAACACCACATCGTTGGCGCTGGCCACGACGGACTCGAGCAGGCGCAGCCGGGCCTCGCTCGAGGCGGCCCCGTTCCGGCTGGACACGAGCGCCTCCTGGCGGCTTGCTGCCCGGCCACTGGCGTCGCGATCCTGCGTCCCCTCGGCCGGGGCTGATTCCCCTGTTGGGCTGTACCGAACGCCCCGGTACCGCCACGACCCACGTCCCGCCGGGCCCGGTTCGGGCCATCCGCCGGCCGGGCCCGGCGGCACGCGGCCGGGCCTTGCAAGGAGGGCGCCGCGGGCGGAGTCGGGCGTTCGTGCCGCGGGCGGTTCCGGGAACAGGTCTTGACATCGTGTCGCGGTGGTTGTAAACGGTTCCAGAAAACGTTTACATCCCCGCCGGCACGAGAACGCGGCCGGCCCTACCCCGGCCATGAAGGTGACCATCCGCGACGTCGCCCGTGAGGCCGGCGTCTCCGTCGCCACCGTCTCGCGGGTCTTCAACGGCAGCGGTCCGGTGCGCGAGCCGACGCGGCAGCGAATCCTCGAAGTGGCGGACCGCCTGCGATACGTGCCGGACAGCACG
>DATCLK010000129.1:0-5079 GCA_036563975.1 Longimicrobiales bacterium
CGTGCTGGCGCTATCGCCCTACACGGAGCCGTTCCTGGCGAGCGGCACGCTCGGCGGCCTCGCCGCGCCGGTGATGTACCAGGGCGGCACGCGCGACATCGGCATCACGCCGGCGCTCCGCCGGCCCGGCGGCGCGTACGATGCTTCGCCCGCGCCCAGGTACCTCGTCGAGTTCGACGGCGCGGGGCACTTCGCGTGGACCGACCTCAACCCGGCCGCACACGACGGCATTGTGCACTACGCACTCGCGTTCCTCGACCATCACGTGCGCGGCGGGCCGGAAGCGCCGCTGACCCGGGCGATCGACGGAGTGGCCGAGCTGCGCCACGATTCAGGGCCCGCCCCGGGCGCGCGAGCTCCCTCCCCCGGGCGGTAGCCGACGCGGCGGCGTGCGTGGGCTCAGCGGCCCACGCTGTAGGGCCAGGGCTCGGGGATGGCGAGGAGGGCGAGCAGCGCGCCCACGAGCGCCATGTTCTTGCTGAAGTTGATCATGTCGCCCATGCGCGCTTCCCCTTCCTCGGCCCAGAAGTTGTGGATCATGATCGAGACGGGGACGAGGAAGAGGATCAGGAGCAGGACGCCCCAGCGCGGCTGGAAGCCGAGCAGGATGCTGAGCCCGCCGAGCAGGAGCAGCACGCCGGACCCGTACACGGCCGCCTTCGGCGCCGGCACGCCCTTCATCTGGGCGTAGCCGATGAGGGGGCCCGGGCCCAGGACGAGGTGGTTCAGCGCGTTGTAGAGAAAGTAACCGCCGAAGATGATCCGACCGATCAGGTGCAGCACGTCCATGCCGCCTCCAGGCGAAAGGAAGTGCCAAACCGACTTTGTGGAGTAGACGTTACACGGGGCTGGGCCAGAGAGGCAAGGGCGGCCCGTCTGGGCGAACCTGACGCCCATCCAGGCGGCGGCCGGCGTGCGGCAGGCTCGCGGCGGCGCGGACCCGTGCGTTGCGCGGATAGCCCTTTTTCCAGGAGGTTCGGCGATGCTGACCAGTTGGATGCCGTTCCTGCGTCCCGGCGCGGCGCTGCTGCCACTCCTGCTCGCAGCCTGCGAAGGCGCCGCGCAGGTCAGCGATGGAGAGCCGCGCGTGCCGTCGGCGCAGGGCGAGTGGGCGCCGCGCGCCCCCATGCCGCAGGCTCGAACGGAGGTCAGCGTCGCGACCGACGGCCGGCTCGCGTACGTGATCGGCGGGTTCGCGCGGGCGGACGGCGGCACCGTCGCGCCGCGCGCGATGTTCATCTACGACCCCGCCGCGGACCGCTGGACGACGTCGCCCGACTCGATTCCGGAGGGCGTCAACCACGCGGGCTTCGTGTTCCTGGACGGCAAGCTCTACATCGTGGGCGGGTTCAGGGAGAACACGTTCGAGCCGACGGGCGCGGTGCGCATCTACGACCTCGCGGCCGGCACCTGGACGGACGGCCCTCCGCTGCCCACGCCGCGGGGCGCGCTATCCCTCGCCGTGCTGGACGGCAGGATCCACGCGATCGGCGGCAACGCGGCGAACGCGGGCGCGCTGGACCCGGCGCAGCACAACGTCGGGCCGGACGGCAGCTCCGTGGGCACGCACGAGGTGTTCGACCCGGCCACGGGCGAGTGGACGCGGCTGGCGCCCATGCCCACCGCCCGGAACCACGCAGGCGCGGCCGCCGTCAACGGCAAGATCCACGTGGTGGCCGGGCGCGTCGGCGGCAACGCGACGCTAACGGCGCACGAGGTCTACGACCCGGGGACGGACTCGTGGAGCGCGGCGGCCCCGGTGCCCACCGGCCGCAGCGGCATCGCCGTCGTCACGCTGCGAGGCGCGGTCTACGTCTTCGGCGGCGAGACGTTCGGTGCCGTGCAGAAGACGTTCGACGAGGCCGAGCGGTACGATCCCGCGACCGGCCGCTGGGCATCGCTGCCGCGGATGCCCACGGCGCGGCACGGGCTGGGTGCCGCGGCGATCGGCGACGCAATCTTCGTGATCGCCGGCGGGCCGAGGCCGGGCTTCGCGTTCAGCGCCGTGAACGAGCGACTGACGCCGGCGCGGTGACGCGAGTGCTCCGAACAGCTGCCAGCCCGTGATCACCACGGGCCCGCAGGCGTGCGCGATCGCGCTGTCGGAGCCCCGCGAGCGTCACCGGTGCGCGGAGCCAGCGCTTCAGGGCAAGCGGACGACCAACCCATCCCGCGCCACCTCAGCCCGCACGCCGCGCTCCTCGCCCATTGCCCGGACGCGGGCGGCGACCTCGCGCGCGTCCGCGGTCACGATCTGCGAGCCGCAGTGCGTGATGATGGCGCGCGGCACACCTTCGCTCGCACACCAGCCGAGCTGGGTGCGCACCGCCGCGTGGCCGATCAGTGTGTCGCCGCGGCGGCGCACGAGGGGGCGCACCAGCGAGGCGCCGTCGCCCACGTAGACGTCCACATCCTTCAGCGCCGCGGCGCGGTCCGGGATGTAGACCAGGTCGGGCACGTAGAAGATGCCTGCGCGGCCGGCGGTGATGCGGAGACCGACTGCGGGCGCGATCCGCGAGTGCACGACCGGGAACGCCTCGAAGGTGATGCCGCGGATCCGCGTTCGGACACGGGGCCGCAGCACGCGACGGTCCTCGATGGGGTAGCGCGCGAGCGCGCGCCACGTCTCGTCGGTCGCCCAGACGGCGCACGGCGCGCCATCCGCGAGCCCGGCGGCGTGGTCCGGGTGCGCGTGCGTCAGCACGATTGCCTTCGGCGCGAGCCGCCACACGTGCGAGCGCCAGTCCGCGCCGCAGTCGATCATGACGCCGCGGCCGCGGTACGCGACCTTGAGCGACGCGTGCATGCGGTGCGCGCGCGTGCGCGCCTCGATCTCGCCTCTCGTGCCCAGGAACGTCAGGACCATGGGGGGGCGACGTCGTGCGCCCGGCGGCGCGGGGTGGTCGCCGGCCGACCGGGCGCCGTAAGTTCCGGGTCAGGTGCGACGACAGGGGAGGGTTGCATGATGGAAGCCAGCGCGGCGGGAAGCGAGAAGAGGCCGCTGCGTGTGTTCGTGACAGGCGCGACGGGTTACGTAGGCAGCGCGATCGTGCGCGAGTTCGTACGCGCGGGCCACGAGGTCACTGGCCTGACCCGGTGGGCGGAGAACGCGGACGACCTCGAGGCGCTCGGCGCGCGCGCCGTGGTGGGAGACATGCGCGATCCGCTCAGCTTTCGCGACATCGCCGCGAAGTACGACGTGCTGATCCACGCGGCGGCGGAGCCGTCGGCGGCGCGCGCGCGGCTGGACGCGGCGGCGGTCGAGACGCTCCTCGCCGCGGCGCGGAGCCGGGCGCTCGCGAAGGCGAAGGACGAGCCGCCGCCGATGCTGATCTACACCTCAGGCGTCTGGTCGCTGGGCAACACGGGTGCGGAGCCGGCAGATGAGTCCCGGCCACCGGACCCTGCCTTCGGGCTGGTCGCCTGGCGGGCGGAGTGCGAGCGGAAGGTGCTCGCCGCGGCGGGGCCGGACCTGGCGACGGCCGTGGTCCGGCCGGGGATCGTGTACGGTGGCCGGAGCGGCATCCTGGCCGGGTTCTTCGCGAGCGCGGCGCGGGACGGCGCGGCCGCGTACGTGGGTGGGGGCGAGAATCGCTGGTCCGTGGTGCATCGAGAGGACAACGCCCGGCTGTACCGGTGCATCGCGGAGCGCCGGGCGACGGGCATCTTCCACGCCGTGGACGGGGCGCCGCTGCCCGTGAGGGAGCTGGCGCGGCTGGCGTCCGAAGCCGCCGGCCGGGGCGGCGCGACGCGCAGCATTTCGGTGGCCGAGGCGCGCTCGCTCATGGGCGACGTGGTGGACGCGCTGGTCCTGGACCAGGCGGTCGTGACGCGTCGCGCCGCGGAGGTGGGCTGGACGCCGCGGTTCGCGTCCTTCCGGGAGGGCGTGGCGACCGCGTACCGGGAGTGGGCGGAGGGCGGGGCCGGCTGACATGGTCCTGGCGGAGTCCGCGGGGCGGGGCGGCCCTCAGGCGGCCTCCTGAGAAGGCGCCTTCGCCCTCTGGACCCGGTGCATCGCGGCACCGCCGCCCAACCAACGCTCACGCGGAGGGCGCGAAGGACGGAGGGCCGCCGCGGCGGCGTGCGAACGCCGGGTAGCGCCACGCACCGACCCCTGTGCTGCAGGTGGAGGCGCGGCAGCGGCTGGGCTGTGACGCGGTGGGGGCCTGGCGCGTTATTCAGGGGCAGGGGCGCGCCCGGTGCGGGGCGCGCGGCAACACCGGAGGCGCAGCATGAGCAACGTCGCTTTCCGCGTCGTCCGGCGGCTCCTCCTCCTGGCGGCCCTGGCCGTCCCCGCCGGCGCATGCGAGTTCGTATTCGACGCCGACGACTCCGAGGCCCGCGAGCTGGAGCGCGCCCGCGACCGCTGGCGTCGCAAGGGCCCGAGCGACTACCGCTACGACTTCCAGAAGTACTGCTTCTGTGGCGGGGCCGATCTTCGTCCTGTCACCGTCCATGTCCGCAACGGCGCGGTGTACGACGCCGTGTACGCCGACAACGGCGAACTCGTGCCTGACGAGTACCTTCGGTTCTATCGCACCATCGACGGGCTCTTCGAGGTCATCGGCAACGCGATCAACCGCCATGCGGACGACCTGGACGTCGACTACGACGAGCAGTACGGCTACCCGCGCTCCGTGGAAATCGACTACGATTACCGTACCGCGGATGACGAGGTGTACTTCACCGTTCGGCGGTTCAGGCCGGGACGGTTCTGAGCTTGCCGGGCCGCTGAAATAGACGCCTCCCGGGCCCTTGCGGGGCCCGGGAGGCGTTCTGCGTCCGTACGGCCGGCGCGGGATCGCGCCGTCCGCGCACGGCTCCGGCTCAGTCGTTCGGCCAGTCGGCCCAGTTGCCGCAGTGCCCGCCGACATCCGGGCCGAGCAGCGTCTGGAGCGGGCCGGTGTACAGCGCGTTCATGACCGCGCGCGGCGCGGCCTTCACGCTCCCATCATTCATGATCAGGATGTTGCCGAAGTGGTTCTGGCTGAGCCCGTGCCCCGCCTCGTGCAGCGCGACCGACTCGACGTCGATGTCCGCGTCGATGTTCCACAGCCAGCTCGGATCGTAGTAGATCTC